>CALODD010000063.1:0-52348 GCA_942491945.1 uncultured Gammaproteobacteria bacterium
GTGATGAACTAACATATAGTGAATCATTAACACATTTAGTTGTTTCTAGTGTAGATGACTGTGCCATTGATCATAAAGTAATGCGTTACTCACTGAGGTCGGAAATAAAGCTGCATTCAATGATGAGATTGAGGAGCAAGCTAGGGACTAGCTTGGATCAAATTGGTAATCTAAAATTCGAATTGCTAAAATCAAGCCAATCTTTAACCCCATTTCGGTTTTATGCACTTGTCCTGCGGAACTGAATCATAACTCCAAAGCCTTGGCTGAAATAGTAACGCCACACTATTAAAGTGAATATACAAACTCTTCTTAAATGTTCAGATTCAATACATGTCAGAATTTTATCTGATAATGATGTAAGAGTAAGACTTCCAGTTGGAGGTAGGATACGTGGTGATCGTTTATTACTTGCAATATTAGGAGCTTTTTCCTCTCCAAGAACTGTTCAGGAGGGAATAGATGAATTGAACAGCTTTCTTTCGTCTCATGAAGAATTTTCAGCAATAGTTAAGATGATTATGAAGATGCATAGTGCTGGTATTTTAATTGAGGAAGAGGGCAGCGAACTATTATCTTCTGTAAATGGCCGATTCGATTCATCAGAAGTCCATGTGAGAATGTTGAATGACAGGGCACGAACATCGGCCTATCAACGTGCTATTCGTGAAACGGTTTGTCCCGGTGATATTGTTTTAGATATCGGAACCGGCACAGGTATTCTGGCAGCAACGGCCGCAAAATGTGGTGCAGCGAGGGTCTATGCTGTTGAACAGAGTTCTATGGCGAAATTGGCAACAAAGGTTTTTGAGGAAAATGGGTTATCAGAAACTGTTACTGTTATTCAGGGGCATTCTACAGATATAGTGCTTCCTGAGAAAGCAGACGTATTGGTCGCCGAAATATTAGGTAATGACCCTCTGCAGGAAAATATACTTGATGTTACTTCGGATGCGGTACGCCGTCATCTTAAACCTGACGCTAAAATTATACCCAGACATGTGACCATGTGTGCCAGTTTGTTGTCAATTCCCAAGGATAAACTTAATAAACAGATTTTTAATGATGAGAACGTATCGTCCTGGTATGACTGGTACGGAATAAGCTTCAAACCGTTGGTGCGTGCGAGCCAGGCTCAAAGTCATTGTTTCAATGTTAATTCATACAGGACACTAAACTGGAAAAAAATTAGTGATCCTGTAAATATAATGACAATTGATTTGATGAATACCGCACCTACCTCTGTTAAAGAAAAATGCTCAGGCGTCGCATTGAATAGCGGAGAAATAAATGGTGTTTTAGTGTATTTTTCAGCGTCACTTAGTGATGGCTGTCATTTATCTATCGCGCCGGAAGTAACAGACGAGAGCAACAGCTGGTCGAGTTATGTGTGGTTACCAGGAATACCCGTTGTTATGAATAAAGGCGAGCAGTTTGAGTTGCAATATCGATTTCAAGGCAATGGATCCGAATTTGAAATCAGCAAAGTCAGTGCTCTGGTGTAATAGTGCTAATGATTTTCTAAAATGATTGACCGCCGTCTTCGGGTACTATCACAGCCGCAGCAATAAGAACTCGGCAAAGTGATATTGCATGATCAATATTTAATGGTAGATCAGATAAGTTAAAAACTTCCATTTGGACTATTTTCTGTAACGCATCTACAAAGAACGCTTTAAACATCAGTTTTCCTGTATTGAATTCCAGTAAAACACTACCATCTTCTTTCAGTGTTAATTGATGCGAGGCAATAATAATTTTAAATGTTTTATGACGTTCGAAAGCAAGCATGTTTTGAGTTACTTCGTCTGGTGATAATTGACTGGATAATTGGTTAGCAGGTGTTGTGAATGATGTCTCTCTTAGCTCTTCTGAATTCAATTTACTTCCCAGCGAATCCAGTACGTATAGCATTTCATCTTTCGTAATTAACATGTTTGGCCATTGTTTTGGGTCTGGTTGTGACATGCTGTGGAATCCTGTCGTCATTTCGCTAGAAAACCATGCTTCAAGTTGGGAAAACAATGCTTTTTTAACTTGGGAATAGCGAGACAGGAAACCTATCGTCAGATGTAGGGAGTTTTCATTTGTACATGCAATACCTTCATGGAGACAGTTTTCCGGAATATATAAAACTTGCCCAGCTTCCAGAACAATATCAATTAACAGATTGCTATCGTCTTTGCTGCAGCCTTGTTTATATACCTTCCAGGCTTTCTTCCCTGCCTGTTGCCAGATGAAAACATCGTGATTATCTGTATGTAATCCAAATCCCTGGGTATTTGCTGGAGTGTAATATATATTGATGTTGGCATGCCATTTCAGATCCTCATCAAGCTGGCTAGCCAGTGCACTTATTGGGTAAATAGCAAAGCTATAACCATGAACTGCAAGAGTCCACCTATTGGCTAATAGTTTGTCGATTTTCCCGAGTTCTTTTATGGACGGAACAAATAATAACGGTAGGATATCCCCATCACTGGCCAGGGTGAAATCTGGGCCATACTCCATACAAAGACATTCTACTTGCGCGATGATGTCCTGTGGTGTTAATAAAACGGCTGTGAATTTATTTTCAGTGGCGAAAAACGGAGTACGTCCGTAATAGTCACGAAAAAAGTTGCTTTCTGTTACTGGATATATGAGATCTGAAAGTCCAAAATTCCTGTTTTGTCTTGTCGTCATTTAAAGTTATTCACTCGAGTATTCAATTACTTACTTCTGATATTTCTACATACTATAGAATAAGTATTTTTGAAACAATTAAAGTAGACGTTCGTACCCACCAGCTGGTGAATAGAGTCAGTCTCTGTTATTGGTTAACGATATGAATCTGTATGACAGGTAACAGAGAAGTTGAGTAAATATATTAATATTGTATACATCTTGAATCAATGATGATCACAGGTCATCAATATAACTTAATATTAACTTAAGATATGAAAATGCTGAAAGAGTTTGATAGGCGGGTAATTTTGTTGAGCCTACTGCTATTCGTTATCACTTTATCCTTCTGGGGGCAGTCACGTTACCCGGCTCTTGAAAGCAAGGCGATGATGGGAGAAAACACTGTACTAGATGATGCTTTGAGTTTTGATTCAATCGTAGATTTTGGCATCAATCCTGCGCTACATGAAAAAATATTGTCGACATATATTAACTGGATTTATGTTAACTGGCAGGGAATGACCTTTGGACTAGTTATCGCTATATTGCTACTGGTTTTATTGCCCTTGATTGTCAATAAGCTACCACAAGGTCGTATAACAAGTACATTGACTGGAATCTTTATCGGCACGCCGTTGGGATTATGCGTGAATTGTGCTGCACCGGCTGCTTTAGGTCTGTATAAAGGAGGCGCCCGAGCTGAGATAGCGCTGGCGACGATGTTGTCTTCACCCGCCTTGAATGTAATTGTATTAGGCATGCTGCTCACCATGCTGCCCTGGTACATTGCATACGTCAAAATCACCTTGAGTATAATAATGATTCTACTAGCGGTACCGCTTTTAGTTCGTTACTTTGGTGATGAAATAAAGTTTGGTGCGCTATCTCATATGTCATCTAGCGCACCTGTAGCTATTGGCTTGCACGGTTTATATGAAAGTCACGCATACCCAGTTAATAGCTGGCTGTGCGGGTTAGACTGGACATTAAAAACCATTTTTCGAGCATCATTATGGTTGTTGATACGCATTCTTCCATTGATGCTATTGGCAGGTTTAATTGGGGCGATACTAGTGAATCTGGTTTCCTGGGATATGATTGTTCGAGTGGTAACATCCAACCCACTTGAAACGATGTTGTTGTTGCTGGGAGTGGCAATATTTGGTGTGTTGCTACCAGTTCCTATCACCTTCGATGTTATTGTTGTTACGCTGCTTTTTGCGGCAGGCTTAAATACAGTTCTTGCATCCACACTTTTATTTACTCTGGGCAGTTTCTCGATCTATTCTCTGTTTGTCATATGGCAGGCGGGAATGAGAAAGATTTCTCTGACCCTGTTACTGATTGTTGCCACGACAGGAATGTTGGCAGGCTTTATTTCGGATCAGCTCAGCGAGCGTGTTGAGCAGAAGCGAGCAGATCAGGCGATTGCAATGCTATCAGGAGCACATCAACTGAAGGATAAAGCAGAAACTACTGATACTCTATTAGCAGAGCGAATACCATTGCCATTCTCTAATGCCAACACAGTGGTATATGAAGATACTGCTTATGACAATATACAACGAATGGTACTCAATAAGAAAGAATCATCTGGTGACTGGCATATGAAGAAAATCCCAGGAACCGAGATAGGTTTAACGAGGGCGTTCATAAGGCCTGATCAGCAGGTCGCGTCAATGACAACGTCATATGCAGGAGGATTTTCCCTCGTTAGCGGGGATGTTAACCGGGATGGCTATGCAGATGTAGTATCAATAGCAGAGCAGGGTATTAACGTGTTTATTAATCAGCAAGGGGAATCATTTACTGGTTATTATTATCCTGTGAATAATATGGATACCAGTAGTCTTGGGGCATTGGCTCTGAATGATATCAATAATGATGGCTGGCTTGATCTGGTTTATTCGTTATCAGAAAAGGGTCTTTATGTTGCATTAAATGATACTGGAAGATTCTCTTCTGGCACTAAAGTATTTTCCAGTACATCGGCATCCCCACCTTCTGCCTTAGCTTTCGGGGATATCAATCAGGATGGTCAGCTGGATATAATTGTTGGAGGTTCATTTAGCTATCGCTATCCTGGTACTAATTTCGATCAAAAATATGTCAATGATGCGTCTAATTACCTCTTATTGCAGGATAAAGGAATATTTATACCTCATAAGTTATCAGGCCTTGATCAATATGAAGGCTGGACATGGAGTATCCTGATATCTGACCTGTCAGCTGGTGATGAACCTGATGTATGGATTGGAAATGATTTTGTCGTACCCGATATATATTATGAGAATCATCAGGGGCGGCTGATAGAGAAAGTAAATTTCCCTGTTATGACCCGATCAACCATGAGCCTGGATAGTGCCGATATTGACAACAACCTGTCTCTGGAGACATTCCATGCCCAGATCTCACGTGATGATGGTCGGACATGGACGTCACGACAATTGTCACCTACAACATCGTTCGATGATATTATTTCGAGCTTATGCCAATCTCATCAAGAGTGTATCAATGAATTGCTTATGATGAGATTTTCTTCAGGTATGCGTTCGAATAGCCCATCAGCATGCCTTGACTTGTCAGAAGAAGCTCGTGTTGTCTGTACTAGTCTTGTTGTCTATATTAATGCGACAAAGCTGGCATACCGGGAAAACAGTGCCGCGAAGGCACAGTGCGATTTACTGAAAGAAAATTATTTTAGTTTGCATAAACGATGCCTGGAGGAGGTGCGCGCCAAGACAGTAAAGCATAATGTTAGCGTACCTGAAATTAATGAGGACCCTGATGTAATAAAACAAGATCATGGTATGAGAGAGTCCAAAAGCCGACTGCTATTTTGGGAGCAACGTGAGGAAAAGTCAGAAGATTATGGTGTGGCCGTTGCGGAATGGGGCTGGAATTCCAAATTTGCCGATCTGGATGGTGATGGCTGGCAGGATATATATATCGCAAATGGTATCTGGGAGAGAAAAGCAACCAGTAATATCTGGTATCGTAATATGCAAGGCAGAAAATTTTCTGCCGATACAGCAAGCGCAAGGCTGGAGTATTACTGGCCAACCATGTCATATGCGTATCTGGATGTGGAGAATGATGGTGATCTGGATATTTTAGTTCATTCATTCACTGGCCGTCTTGAGCTATTTCAGAATACAAATAATAAAAATAATTATATACAGTTAGAATTAGACGACCGAATAGGTAATCGAATGGGTATAGGTAGTAAAATTACAATTCACCTGCGTGATGGAAGTCATCAAATGCGCGAGCTTAAGGCAAGCGGCGGTACGCTTTCATATGATCCTGCTTTAGCTCATTTTGGTCTGGGCCAGCATGACGCTGTGCAGAGTATAGACATACGCTGGTCGACTGGCGAAACAGATAACTACGATGGGGTTTTTCAATCTGGATATCGCTACCGTATAACCCGAATCTCGGATAATGCGTCATCAACCAGTCAAACAGTCTTGCACTGACTGCTATATTGAATACGGCCATCAAATGTATGCTGACACTGATCAATATAATCAACAGGGTTTTGTAGAGATCCAAAATGTAATAGACCATGAGTTATTAGAATTAGTTTCTGGTTATTTAAAACTAAAATTGAATCACGAGAATAGCGATAGGGTACCCAGATCAAAAGGTAATAGTTTTGAAATATATTCGGATCCATTTATGGAGCTGTTACTTGAGAAAATTCAGCCCGTTATTGAAAAGGTAACGAATCTTATTTTGTTCCCCACTTATTCTTATATTAGATTGTATCGTAATGGAGATGCCTTGAGTCCGCACGTGGATCGCCTTGCATGTGAGGTTAGTGTTAGCCTATGCCTTACAAGGGATGTCGGTGAGTATTCGGCTTATGATTGGCCAATATTTATGAATGGCATTGCGGTCCCAACATACCCAGGGAATGCGGTTATATATAAGGGCTGCGATATTCAACACTGGCGTGAACCATTTGTTGGTATCCAGCAATCACAATTATTTTTACATTATATTGATAGAAACAAGCCTTACGCCGATTTGTTGAAATATGACACAAGACCTGCTCTGGGTTGTCCTGAGTCTTTAAAGAACAGACAGAAAGTAGAGTTCGCAAAATTTGTAGCTGAAAGATATAAAGGAAAGGGGTTCAGAAAGAATGAGTAAAGACTATTCTATACTCTGGTGGGCCCAGCCATTCAATGTAAACCTGCCATGATAGAAATTATCTGAATTCATACTTACCTTTGTAACTTGATGATAGGCCGCGCTGGGAAAAAAAATCATACTATTGTGTTCTGGATGAATTCGGCAATAATTAGTTGAGTATGTATCATCTTTGAAGTTAGTATCAAAGAGGAGCAGGTCGCCACCACTGAACTTTTTTGGTGGTTTATAGAAATAGTAAACGTAAGTAATTCTGCGTGTGCTCGAGTCGCGCTTATATTTAGATTTCTTTTGATTAGATCTATCTTTATGTATGGTGTAGAAGTCTCCGTCCTGATGTGTGGTCAACTGTAGTTCCAGTGTATCGATATCAAATTCATTCATAAGTAACAAGGATGTCACCTTGGAAATTTCCTCCATCAGTCTGGCAGTGAAAATATCATTGAGTTCTCCAAGCTGGTTTTTGTACAGAACTCTAGACTTTCTATGGTGCTTTTCTGGTGATTCGTTATGTTGGTGAGCATATCTGTTGGTATTTGTCGGGGAAAATAAATGTATATTTTTTTCAATAAAACCCCAGAGGGCTCTTAACTCTTTGTGATCTAGAAAATTGGATAGCTGAAATCTTGGTACAGGATAATTATCTATCACAACATCTTTTTGTGATGGATAGTGTTGCGGAGAAAGAGACCTAAGGTAACGTGCGACTTTATGATTAGGGTCTGACTCTATAATTTGTTGGTAGCAGGTTATGGCTTTGTTGTGTTCCCCCTGTTTTCGGTATACGTCGCCCAACTGGAGCAATAAGAACTCGTTGTGCCGGTCTGATTCAAGACGTTTTTTTAACCACGCTTCTGAATCGCTTAAAAACAAGCCTTCCTTATTAATCAGGTCGAAGTAACTGTTTGCTTTTGAATTGTTCAATTTAGTTGATAGTAATCGTGTTTTCCATTCTTACCCAGCTTGACGGTCTTATTGGCTATTGACTCTACGCATTAATTATTTTTGAAATGTGTAGTTATTCTTGTTTGTAATATTTAGTCATCGGCGTGCTGGGTAAAAGTTCGAACCAAATCCGACCTGCATTGATCATCCTGATTATATATCTACGAGTCAACTCTACTATAGAAAGCGTGCAGGGTTCGCTATGCTTTGCTGGGCATTATGCTCCAATACAGGTGTTTCAGGGACTTTAAATATGCCTGAATTTTTAATTAGCTCGCTACCTTTCACCTGGATATGATAAGTTCACGTTCAAGTCGTGCATCGTGGACATCCTTCAATTCCAGCGGGTAATTATCAGATATTTACCAAACAGTTCTATCACTGGAGATAAACAGTATGAAACTAGAGTTATATTCGATTATCTGACACGAGTCAGATAAATTTGTTGCCTATTATGAATGCAGAACAACATATTCGATCCACATGGAAGTACAAGATGTGCGGATTACGCGTTGAATCTGAAGTCCGTCTTCCAGGAATATTACCATCTAACTGGTCTGATACTACGGACGTATCTATCCTTGAGCAAAGTATCGACAGGTATGCTGTAGATACTGTTGATAACGGACTTTTCTGGAGAGCTGCAGAGGGTTTTTTCCGACTAGATATAGAAGGAGTGGCGCGATTTGCGGTTATTGCTGGGGAAAGAATTATTATAGAAGCAGTTGAAGGTGCGAGTCATGATGATATCTCAACTTATTTATATGGTTCAGTTATGGGCGCGCTTTTACATCAGAGAAAGATCTGGCCGTTTCACGCCAGCGCAATTCAAACCCCATCAGGGGCTGTATTACTTGCAGGAAAATCAGGCGCAGGAAAATCCACACTGGTAGCGGGATTGTTTACGAGGGGTTATCAAGTGATCTCTGATGACATTGCACCTGTTCATACTGATTCGGATCAAATCAGGGTTTACCCGGCTATCCCTAGAATAAAACTTAAGCCTGATGCCATTAATTATCTGGCAATTAACAGTGATGGGTTAAAGAAAGACCACAATAAGGGAAAGTATTTGTTGCCATTGGCGAATTTCCCGGAACAGTCTTCACCGGTTACGCGAATTATCCACCTCGATCGTGCTAGCAATCCGAATGAATTTATTGTTAATAATACTTCTGCATTTGAGGCTGTACCCTTATTAGTGCAGTCTACCTATCGATATAATTTCATGAAGGGACTCGGTGTGCAACAGCATTTCTTTTCCGAGCTCATGCAAATCGTACAGCACGTGCCTGTAACCCATATATCACGTCCAAGGGAACTTAACAGATTGAATGAAGTGCTTGACGATATAGAAGCAATCATCAACTAACGGTATGTCTGGAATTTATTGGCTCGCTTCTTATCCGAAATCAGGCAATACCTGGTTGCGGGTATTTCTGCAAAATTACCTCAGTGATACCGATGTGCCGGCAGACATCAATTCGATTCAAATGGGAGGAGAGTTATACGACAGAGATTACCTGGATGATTGGCTCGGGGTGGAAACCTCTGACATGAGTAATGAACAGCTTGATATTGCTCGACCTGGACTCTATGAAATGATCCTGGATTCATCAAAATTTCGTTATGCCAAGACTCATGAGTATTATCGAATAAATCAGGAAGGCGTGCCTGTATTTTCAGCCAAAGCTACAGCCGGTGCTGTACTTCTGGTGAGAAATCCATTTGATGTTGCCGTATCGCTTGCTCATTATCTTTGCATTTCGATTGATCAGGCAATTGTCATGATGACGGATGACTCAATGACGTTTAATGCGTCAGAGAATGTGAATTTGCCACACTTACCGCAAATTATTGGTGGGTGGTCAACTCATGCTCGTTCGTGGTTGAATTCGGGGGTTCGTATATGTGTAAAGCGCTACGAGGATTTACTGGATGATCCCCGGCAACACTTTTCAGAGATTATTGGGTTCCTGGGTATTGAACTAGATTTGAGCAGGGCTCAGAAGGCTCTTGATTTCTCGTCTTTCGATGTATTGAAAGGTCAGGAAGAACAGCATGGGTTTCGTGAATTACAGACAGGTGCGAAACGTTTTTTTAGATACGGCAATTCAGGAAACTGGAAAACACAGCTGAGTCGTTCACAAACTCATAAGATTCAAAAAGATCATGTTGAAATGATGAGATTATTCAACTACTTATAGATTGTTTTGGTGTCTGAGTAATGTTGTCAGGATTGCCATGAGCAAGTTGGGCTGGTTTTTTCATTGAGGCGGGGTACTTTCAGACTGGAAACTAATTTATGCTATTATTTACCTACCTACTGATATGAATGATATTCGCAGCAGATGAAAAATACCGATCTTTCTCTTGACAGTTTTATTACGCGTTCCGATTCAATACTATTTACCGAGCTGGTTGACGAAGTTGTCATGATGGATATACAGAATGGTTGTTATTATGGATTGGAAGAGCCGGCATCACGACTCTGGGAATTAATGGTGGAACGCATCAGTGTCAGGCAGCTTTGTGAGCGATTACATTCTGAATATGAGGTTGAAATGCCTCAGTGTGAGCAGGAGGTTCTGGAATTTGTTGCCGACCTATCTTCACGTAGTATGGTAGAAATCAGCTAGCGAATACATCAAGGTATATGCTTGTTGTTAGGGATGGTTGGGTACATAATTCGTAATGATATTGTTTTGGGCATAGGCGTCGAGGTAAAGGGTCAAAATGGATACAAATAATTCTTCTCCAGATAACGAAAGAGCCGAAAAACAG
Organism: uncultured Gammaproteobacteria bacterium; assembly: GCA_942491945.1. Taxonomy (GTDB): domain Bacteria; phylum Pseudomonadota; class Gammaproteobacteria; order JAJDYQ01; family JAJDYQ01; genus JAJDYQ01. The sequence goes on from CALODD010000063.1 coordinate 10,555, forward strand.
GGTAAAAAAACCTGGGCTAAATTAGAGATAAAGGTACTCGAAGTTCCTAAAGGCACGTTGGGTGGGACCTCCAGGCTTGACCCGGTTGAAGATTTCTTTATGTACAGAACATCGTAGCCTCTAATCTGTAGTGCCTGGCAATACGGCTGTTTTTTCTTGGGACAGCTGGAATTTACATCTATCCGGAAATTCACCGAAACTTCTATTTTTTGCTGGCACACTTGTTAGCCGTGAAAACCTCATTTCCCAGTTAGGCTTACAAGATAAAGATTCTAGCGTTGAAGCTCTGTTAGCTGCGGCATATAGAACATATGGCGAGAATTGTCCCAACTATATCTTTGGTGATTTTGCCTTTGCTTTAGCAATCCCCGGTCGAAGAGAAATTTTCACTGCGCGTGATGTGGCGGGTTGCCAGCCGGTTTACTTCCACAATAATTCGAATCGTTTCGCTATTTCTGACTCGATAGAAGGCTTGCTCTCTGTTGAGGGGGTAAGTAAAGAACTTGATGAGCCTTTCATCGCAAGTGCCTTGACGAGCTTTTACTCTCATCCGGAACGTACATTCCTTAATGATGTCAGGAAAATACCGCCAGCTCACGCCATTTCATTCACACCGTTTTCTCGACAACTACAGCAATACTGGCGAGCTGAGGATATTGAGCGATATGAGCGGCGAACTGATACGGAAGCACAGGAAGAATTTCGCGGCCTGGTACGCCAGGCAATACGAGATCGCCTTCCTGAGCATGGTGGGTTGGGCGTGCATTTAAGCGGTGGCCTGGATTGTTCTACCATTGCTGTACTTGCCTCACAAGAACTGCGAAAAAAAGGTAAGCCTGCGCCTATTGGGTTCACATGGCACCCACCAGCAAGTGAAGTGAGTAATAGTGACTATCAATCGCTTTACCGTCAAATTGAGTCAGTATCGAAGCAGGAAGGTATTGAACAAATCTATTGTCCGCCGACAAAATCAGATTGTCTTAGAGTCATTCAGCGAGACACCGCCACACTACCCATCTGTGGCTGCAGTTATAATGAGTCGCCGGTTCAACGTGAGGCCGCCGCGAGAGGTGTAACTGTTATGATGTCTGGCTTTGGTGGAGACGAAACTGCTTCATTTAATGGTAGGGGGTATTTAAATAGGCTGGCACTTTCAGGCGAATGGATCAAACTCTACAACGAAGCCAAGCTAAGAGGTAGAAATCCGGCAAAATTTCTGGCGGCTCGGCTTGGACAAGGTTTCTTCCATAAGTTTGCGCCAAACCAACTATTAAAAAGGTATACACGTGACTCCTTCGATATCCCTTTGTGGAAAATCCTCGCGAGAGCTGCTGTCTCGTCTTCCGAGGGGAGCTCTTTTCTTCTAACTGCAAATGAATATCAGGCTATTGCGCACCAGGTATCTTACCTGAACAAAGATTTTGTGCGAAAAGTAAAGAAGTTGCCAGGTTGGAACCCCATCAGACTGACTAGCGCACACCAGGCTCAATGCGATTTCTTACAACAGGGCCATATAGTTAACCGTATCGAGTCGTGGGCGGCAGAAGGTGCATCACAAGGTATCAGGTATGTGTATCCTTTGCTTGATAGAAGAGTGCTAGAGTGTGTGTTAAGCCAACCTGAAAAGTCATTTTCAAACCATAAGTATTCGAGACTTTTTATTCGTCAGGCAATGGATTCAATAATTCCAGATGAAGTTTGCTGGAGTAGAGATAATACTGAATTGCCGAGAGCGTACCATACCGGCGATGTTTTTATGGAAACACTGAAAGATGTCGGGAAAATCCTGTCACACGATCGTGCTAAAATTTCAAGAGCTTCATATGTTGACATATCAAGACTGATAAATGATCTTACAAAACAATCGTTAGATAAGCGAAAGGGGTTCGCGCGACTGTTTTTTGCTTTACAGTTTTTGGATCTGGGCTGAATGGTATGAATATGGAAATAGATGCCGAGTATAAACACGGAAGTCAGGGAGAGTTAATTGGGGTTATTAAGCCGGGCTCTTTTTTGCAACTTGGGTCGGTTGATCTAACGGTTATCAAACCATTGATACAAAACCTGTCTGAACAGCTATGGGATGAGGAGGATGCTCAAAAAGCGAACAGGTTTTCCTGTTTTCACCATACCAGGCATATAATATTTCGGTTTATTCAGGAAAATAACGATCCAAGAATCTATTCTACCTATCCTGTCTGGACTATCTGGAAACCTTATTTACAACCGATATTCGATAGTATCGTCACACAATATAATTTTATTAATCCTGTATACCCAAAGGTGATGCTGGCACGGTTGGCAGCAGGTCATTGTATAGATAAACATACGGATGGCGCCGGTTCAAACCTGGTAACACATAAAATACATTTACCAATCCAGACTAATCCAAAGGCATTGTTTACTGCGAATGGAGTAATGATGCACTTAGAAGAAGGTTACGCCTATGAGGTGAATAATGTCGCTCCTCATTCAGTAGAAAATCAAGGCGATGAAGATCGTATACACCTGATATTCGAGGTGTTTGATGATCATGAAAAAAGTGATTCGAACTAAGGGCATCTTGTGATAGTACTGGATATATTTAATTATAATCAAGATGATAATTTAGGTGCGCATATTTTTTGTTATGTTCAAGCTATCAATAATCTAAACCTAGAATGAACGGGAAAACTAAGGATCTACTTATTTCTACCGGTTCTGGTTGTGGCGTGCTGTGTTCGTATTGCCCTCAAGTTACCCTAGGGCGCGAATACAATAAAAGAAGCCGCATATCGAGGATGAGTCTGGAAGACTTTGAAAGCTGCATCGAAAAATTGCCACTGGATTGTACACTCCACTTCAATGGCTTTTATGAGCCTTGTCTGAATCATGAGTTTACGGCGATGATTCGTTCTGCGCACCAACGGGGTTTCAGGGTGCGGGTATCAACAACGTTAATGGGGCTCAGCCTGTCAGATATTGATGAAATAAAGCATATACCTTTTTTAAAATTTGCCATCCATCTTCCTGACAATAAGGGACTAACGAGAATCATCGTTAATGATGAGTATTTACAAATTTTAAGTAAAATATTCGATAGTCAGATTGCTAACGTCAAGTGTCATATTCACGAAGAAAAAGGTGAGCCCTCTGAAGTTCATGAAGGTGTTGTACTGCTACTAGAGAAACTTGGGGTTAAACCTGAAGATAGATGGGTTAATTCTAGAGCTGGTAATCTCCAGACCGACGAAATGGTTTCCAGGAATGAAAGATTAACTGGTGAGCTTGAAGAGTGCCCAAGAATGGGGTCAGGTGTATTACTCCCGAATGGTGATGTGACACTTTGTTGTATGGACTGGAGTTTGCAACATGTCATTGGTAATTTGCTGGAAATGAAGTATGAAATGTTGTTTGAAAGTGAAGAATACAACAATGTTGTCCGTGGTTACAAAGATGATAAAGCTGATATCCTATGCAGGCATTGTGAAATAGCAAAAACAAAAAAAGATGAAACGAGAAAATCGGCAATTAAAGAGTTGCAATCTCGTTATTTAGAAAGTTGTTCGTCATCGTAGAAAGGTATTTGACCTTGCCGCAGCTTGTAGTGTTTTAATCTCAATTAATAATCGTGGTTACAAGCAGAAATTATAAGTCGAGAATAGCAATTGTCTAGGTGGAAACTCACAAGCACCGAATAAAACCATTTAGATAAAGTGGTAAATATATGATCCAAAGGATCTAGTCTGTAATTATATGCAATGACATATCGTGCTCTCCATGCGTTCAGTCTTGCAGCCATAATCATTATAGTTGAAGTTACAAGGTTACAGAATTCGAGAAATATTTTGCAATTTGTTAAATAATTTAACAGTTAATTTTCCGAAAAATCACAGTGCCGATATCAAAATAAATTGTGTTAAAGTTACTTAACTATATGATAATATTTAGTTATTAGGTTTTCTGGGGTTAAGACAAAATCCCCTAGGGGACGCCAATAAAAGCCATGCAATTCAATGAGTTGCGTGGCTTTTTCTTTTACGCCAAGAACAGCGAATGGGATTTCTATAGTCCCGGTCATAGCTTGAGTCCTTTGACACTTTCTTTTAGGTGACCAGGCACTAAATGAGCATATCTTTCAGTGGTCGTATAGCTGGAACCATTACACCATTTTAGAACTATGAAACTAATAGTTTGCTTATTAGTCAGTGATATTCACCGGCAAGTTTAAAGCTATTTTTTCCAGTTGCTATGGGTTGTTTGTTGAAATTCAAGCATTTCAGGTTATGTAGATATAAACCTGCTATAGTGGATTTATATTATCTGTGAGTGGCACTCATTCGGTCTCTGTCACTCTATGAGGCCCTCCTTTCTTACAATCTGGTAATCCTCGAATACAGTTGACACGTTTCTATCTGGACTGCTACTGGTCTTAGCTCAGGTGGATGGTAACTTAACTCCAGTGAGGTACCTGCACATGTTATTTCAACAATCAGGGCTCAGCATGGAAGCCTTGCAAGCGCTTGAATAACACTACTATTCAAGGCCGACACTGGTTCAACCATGAAGTTATGCCGGCAATACTATCTGGTTGCGATGTATTGGCTGGTGCGGCAAACATTCATTGTAAAACGTAGTGAGTATTCCTGGGGTGGTGCTATAAACCACTGTCTTTGCACTATGCGAAAAAACAGGCGGGCAATATTAGGAAAAACTTGGGTAAGTTACTTACAGGTATAAAACATGCAAACAAAATCAATAAAGCATTCTGTTAAACCGCTTTATTTGCTTATTAGTGTCGAAGATCTCGATCCGCTGCCTTCCTGGTTATTATCAGGGCAATGGTGTCGATATATTATCCGTCAGGGTTCTTCCGATATTGTTGGCTACATGCCCGGGGCCGTGAGTCTTGTGAGAGAGTATGCTGAGTCCGTAGCAATTGATTTAAATGAACGGGCCAGTAACGGAACGTACACAACTCATCGTAACAAGAGTAAGTTGATAAATTATCAGGCAAAACCTAAGTCATGAATGGTATGTATTCACCATTCAAGCACTGGTGGGCAGCATGACTTTTAGTTCACTATACGAGCTCGGATTCTCATGGCGCTGAATTTTAATAACCCGCGTCGTAATTATGACGATACTCGTAATAGTGTACGTTTCAGTGCGTATGACAGCATTATGGAAGTTGAGTTTTTTGTTGATGTTGCAGCGCTTGAAAAGCTACATCCGCAGATCAACCATGAGGAATCCGACTACCTCTTAACATTCGACCGTTTTCGCAAGAAAATCAATGCGGTGGCAAATACTGCGTATAAGAAAGGACGCCAGGGTCACTATGTCTATGTACTTAAAAAAGGTGATTTTTGATGTTGTTTTTTATTTCCAGGCTAGCCGGTGCCTGTGGCCTGTTATTACTCATTATGATGCCAGTCACCGTTTACTCAGCTAATAATTCAACTCAGAATATTCCAGATAATGCTTATATAACATCATATGGGAAAGGTTGGGAGTGTCGCAAAGGTTTTCGCTCTAATGAGCATGACAAGTGCACATTAATTGTAATTCCTGAACATGCGTATGCAACAGGGGACTCGTATGGGCATGGCTGGGATTGTTTGCGTGGTTACAATAAGGTAAATAATCATTGTGTCCCTATCCCGGTACCCCAAAACGCCTATCTAAACAATAGTGGTCACAACTGGTTATGTGAGCGAGGTTATACTAAATCACAGGATTCGTGTCAGTTACTTCATATTCCAGAACATGCCTATTTAAATTCCGTTGGCGATGACTGGAAATGTGTTCATGGATATCGCAGGGTTGACAAGCGTTGCCTTGAAATAATAGTTCCTGTAAATGGTTATTTCGTGGATGAGTCTTATGGTCCAGGATGGTCATGTAATCGAGGTTACCGTGCTGATGGTGAAGAGTGTAAGAAAATAATTGTTCCAGATAACGCCTACCTGTTAGACACGAATTATGGTTCAGGATGGCAGTGTAAAAGAAGTTTCAAGGTTGAGGGTAATTCCTGTCTGGCTATCAATATCCCCGTTAATGCCATATTGGACTACTCAGGTAATGATTGGGAATGTGCTCGAAATTATGTGGTCAGCGATAATGGATGTGTTTCTCGTTAGTTAATAACCTGTAAGCGAATTCTCGGTTACCACTCTGTCATCGCATGAAGAATTATTCCTATCTTCATTTGTCATCGTATTAATTGTTGATTCTTGTCGGACCTGATGCGGCTGGACGTATTTCTCCTACAGCAGTACCTCTTGAGTTTATAATCTTCGGAGCTATATGATCTTGGAGTTTTTGTTTCTCTTTGTGAGATAGAATGCCCAGGTGTTCAAGTATTACCATTAATGCAACCGAACGTGCGCGAGCACTACCATCTGCTATTTTCAAGGCAATACCCAGGCCCTGTTCTGGCAAAGCCGCTATTACTATACCCTCGGCACCAGTTTTAGCCAGTATTGCCCCTTTAGTCACTTCGTTCAACTCACTAACCATAGTACCGCGCCCGGCTATATACAGAGGCTCATTTGTAATGGCCTCATGGAGACGAAAGATTGCCTGTGCATGCTTGCTCGATAAATTCTGAGGGTTAGCGAAACGGGCTGAGGCTTGCCCAAGCTGTAACAATGGCATCGTGGGAGCAGGTAATCCACAACCATCAATCCCGACTGGATACTGTCTAAGATCGATATTAGCTAGATCAGAAAGTATATCTAGTGATAATTGTTGCAAAGGGTGTTCTAACAGATGATAGTTTTCTAATGGCAAACCAAGATGCAGTGCAGTGGTTAAAAAGCCGGTGTGCTTGCCTGAGCAGTTATGATGGATTCGACAACCCTGCTGCCCAGAAGCCAGTAGCGCATGAGCACTCTCAGTATGCTCAGGTAACACCGGCCCACAGGCTAAATGTTTCTCTGATAACCCCAGGCGATTCAACCATGATTTAACCAGATTCTGGTGTATTTGTTCTCCCTGGTGGGAAGAACAGGCCAGAGATAATTCTGCATCAGTGAGTGTGTAATTATCACTGGCACCGCTTTCAATGAGTTGAATCGCCAGCATAGGCTTTAAAGCAGATCGCGGAAATATCAGGTTATTGATATCCCCCCAGCTGTTGATAACTTTGCCGGTATAATCACATACTACGGCAGCGCCATAATGCCTGCTTTCTACAATATCATTGCGCGTAACTTCGACTAATAATTCATGAGACATATAGATTAAACAGCCAGATATGCTTGTAGTATGTTAAACAGTGAGTGCTAGATTTACAGTCCAGGGGGATCGTCCAGGGTATGTCACTATCGGTAATCTAAATCAGAATATACATCTGCTAGCGATACAAAGACATCAAGAGTTTAGTGATACCTGTGAATGTTTGAGTGGCTCGGGTGAAATTCCAGTCTAAGCCTGCGTGTATATTTCAGGTGAGGTTAATCGTGCTCTTGCCAATCCTCCAGCTAACAGCAGCTCAATCACTTTATTGTAGCTGAATCCATTAGCTATCTGACAAGCTTCAGGGAAATAACTGGAACCATAGGTCATACCGGGAACCAGATTTGCTTCCATGAAGAAACATTCTCCACTCTTGTTTGTTTTGATATCTATTCGCCCATAGTCCCTGACACCCAGAGCATTGAAAGCCGAAACAGCCAGTGTCGTGACACGGTGTTTAATAGTGCTGTCGCTGATATTGATGAGTTTTTCAGAATCATCCTTTTTGGCCTGCGAGCCTAAAATTCTGAGACCATTGGCTGATTCCGGTGGTATTGCTTCAACAACAGATACGATTAAGTTATTGTTACCCGTCTTAGTGACAGCGACGGTAAACTCCCGACCATCTAGATATTCCTCTGCCAGAACTGGTTGAGCATATAAACTGTACAGCGACTCGACTTTACTTTCATAATCTTCATAGTTGGTTACAAATGAAAAATCGTCAATACCATTGCCATTCGCTGCATCCAGAGGTTTTAAAAACAGAGGGAATGCAATTGGCAACTCACTTTCTTTTTTATATTGCCCGGGGATCGCTATAAAGTAACTGGCAGTTTGAATGCCTTTGTTTGCTATGTGATTTTTTGCCAGCACTTTATTCGAATCGAATTTAAGGACTTCTCTGGATGAACCCGTGTAATTAATTCCATTCCGGGAAAAATAATCAGACAACCATATGTCATCTTTATTTTTCACAGGGATATATTTTACCGCGAGTACAACCAGGTCAGGCTCGCTTCTGGCAATACAGTCTAATTCATGCTTTGTCGTGCATACATTCAGCTGGACACTATGCCCCATCTGTCTAATTGCACCTAAAACACTATTACATGCCCTTAGCGATCCAAAGCCACTTTCTTTTAACGCTTCGTTAGGTGTTGTAATGATGTCTATCTGCATGGGATATTTCCATTGGAATATTTGTTTATATTGAAGGGGAGTTGCGATCCTTGATATCTCGAGTACAAGAACAGGGCGCTAATAACAGGATGTGAAGACTCAACCCAGTCCAGCATCCGCGATATGTTGGTATTGATGAAGAACCAGCTGATATTTGTATTCATCATTGCCGTATTAATAAATGACATCATCGGGGGACATGGTCTTCAGGAATTTAAATAGCTCACTATCGGTTGAGAGCACCAGCGTGGTGTTGGTCGCAATAATAGATTTGTAGGCCTGCATGGTGCGGGTAAATTCATAGAAGGCGACTGACTGCGCATTTTGATTATAGGCGCTGGAATATATCTCGGTCGCTTTGGCATCTGCGAGGCCACGAATTTCTTCTACTTTACGATAAGCCTCAGACTGAATCTTATTCAGATCACGAACACGATTACCGCGTATACGGGCCGCCTCGCCATTACCTTCCGATAGAAAACGTTCGGCAATCTGTCGCCGCTCACTAATCATACGGTCATAGATTTTGGGTCGTACGCTTTGATTGTAATTAATGCGTTTAAAGCGAATGTCGAGCAGCTCAATACCGAAGACACGCACCTTGTCAGCGGCAGCGGTAAAGATCTCCTGCTCAACCTTCTGACGGCCTTTTTTGATTGGCACCAGTTGTCCCATTTTCAGGTCGCTTTTGGAATCAGTTAACAGGGTGTCACGAAGAGGTACTCGGTCACTGGTCGTCCGAATGATTTCTATCAACTCGTGTTTGGCAACAGCATTGCGAGTCTCACTACCGAGAATGTCATCCAGTCTGGATTGAGCGCTACGCTCATCACGCAGACGCAGAAAATATTGCAGTGGGTCGGTAATCTTCCAGCGCGCAAACAGATCGACTGAAATATAGAGCTTGTCCTTGGTCGGCATATCGGAAGGGTCACCATCCCATTCCAGCACACGTTTATCAATCGGATTAATCTCCTGAATAAACGGCAGCTTGATCTTCAGGCCTGCAGTGGTAACGGGTTCGCCGACCGGTTTGCCAAACTGGGTAACAATTACCTGTTCGACTTCATTGACGGTATAGACGGCACTCATCAGGGTATACAGGCCAAGGCCGAATGCAATCAGTAATATGAATGATTTACTGTTATTCATGGCTGCACACCTTTTTGACCATCAAGATTTAAGAGCGGAAGTAGATTAGGTGTCTTGTCATCGAGAATAATTTTCGAACGTATACCGGGCATAACCTCCTGCAACGTTTCGATATAAATACGGCGTCGAGTAACTTCCGGTGCCTTGCTATATTCAGTTAACAGCGCGTTAAAACGCGCCACATCACCCTCGGCCTCATTAATCCGTTTAAGCCGATAACCATCGGCCTCGCGAATACGTTGATCTTTTTCACCTTCAGCCAGCGGTATGACCTTGTTGTAATCTCGTCGAGCCTCGTTAATGAGCTTTTCTTTTTCCTGCTGCGCCTGATTCACCTCGTTGAAGGATTCCTGTACCGGTAGAGGCGGGTTGATATTTTTCAGTTGCACCTGATCAATACTAATACCCATGGCATACTTGCTCGACAATAGCTGCATTTTCTCCAGCGCTTCGATTTCGATTTCCTGTCGTCCAACGGTAATGACTTCATCAACAGTACGATCACCGACAACCTCACGCATGACTGATTCAGAGACATAACGTAACGTAGCCCCGGGCTCGCGAACCTCAAATAGAAACTTCTTTGGATCAGAAATACGATATTGCACAACCCATTCCACCAGTGCCGCATTCAGGTCTCCGGTCACCATTTCGGTTTCACGTCTACCATCCACAGGGCTTTGATATTGGTTGGTGGCTCCACCGGTAGTGAAGCCGAATTCCTGTTTCAATTGTCGTTTCACGGGCACAATACTGGCGACATCTATGCCCAGTGGTAGTTTGAAATGCAGGCCCGGCTGAACTTCTTTAAGGTATTGGCCAAAACGTTGTACGACCGCGACCGAATCGCTGGGTACGGTGTAATAGGCTGTCCAGGCACCAACCAGCAGAATCAATATCAATGCCGGGATGACAAGCCCGCCCCCCGCAGGAATGAGCTGTTTGAGGTTGCTGCCGCCGTTACGGAGTATTTTATCCAGATCGGGCGGCCCGTCCTGTCCGCCTGTCGCCCATGAATCACTTTTATTCGGGTCATTGCTCCTGCTTGTCATATCGATGTATGCCTTTTTGTATCAGTTGTTCTGGATGACAATGCTTGCTTTCTAGTTTTTTCCGAAGTATTTCGTGTCATTGTCCGCATATCGAACTGGACTGTTGTGGAAGAACTCAATAGCAACTACCAAAGCAAAGGTCGGTGGAAAGCGGTGGTGTCCGTAGATTGGCCAGACGACTACCTTGTGTGACGGGGCCACCGGGAAACAGGCTATACAGGTATTTAGACCCACCTAGTGTTAGAAATTGCTTATTGAGCGCCCGGGAAGTAATTCTGGCAAATCGTGGTAATCCGCTTTCAATATAGTAGAGGCGCAAATAGATAATTACGTCCCAATGCGCATCTGTTATGTTGATATCTTCTTCGTAGGCAAGATCATTCGACTTGTCACGATCCCATTGCTGGTTATCGAGTTCCTTGAATCGTACGTTAGTATGTTGACTGGATGTCTCGGCATGCCGTGCATTGACAGGGCGTTGAAGCATTTTATTTGTCCTTTCTGTTCTGATAACTCGGTACATCAGCCTGTTAGGCGATGTGCATATAATGGCAGGTCGGGTATCGGCAGGAAGGCTTTGGAGGGCACCGCAGGGATTTGTAGTTGCGGGTAAGCGAATTGCAAACAGATAAGGGAAGTGCGTAGCGCACAGTGCGCTCTTTTCTTGTAATAAGCAAATTAACTCTACTAATAGGTTGTTCTTAATCAGGTCGATTCATGCTGCAGTAGAATATGTATCTATTGTCAGCGAAAGGCCTATAGTGAATGGGATCACTAGCTCGCTTTTCATACAACATAAAAAGAATGAGTTACCGCAGAGAGTAGTGCATGTTGTACTATTTATACCCTGTATGTGGTTGCTTACAGGAGAACTACATGTTTACTTTATTAGACCCAAAGGCAAGACATGCAAATAAACCACCTTCCACAATACTATGTGAAGTAGACTGGACTGGTGGTAGTAGCAATAACACTATTATCGAAAGCGACAAAATACAGGGTCAACATCTGGGTAAGCAGGGAAACCTGATTAACACGACTGACCCAATGACCAGTACTGATATTCAAGATGTCATCAACCATCCCACATGGAAAGACAGTATATTCCGTCAGCGTGAAGAATTGGCCAGGATGCTTCGGGAACCGCTTTCCCAGTTGGCTAAACAGTGTATCCTAGCCTGGGATAATCGAGAAAAGCTAAACAAGGTACTTGAAAAAGGATTCTCCGGTATACCCTATTGTTGTTATCTTTATGTTATCGACAACAATGGTATACAACTCAGCGACAATGTCATTGATACCGGAATTATGCCGGGTTACTTCCAGATCAATCGCTCCGATCGCCCCTATATGAAAGAAGTTATGCCGACCTGGGGGTTCCTGCTGTCTGATGCTTATATCAGTATGGTCAAACATCGACCGTCACTAACTGCGGTGCAGGTCATCGTTTCGGAAGCAGGTACTCAACTGGGCTATGTTGGAGCAGATTTCGATCTTCGTGGACTACCTGTCACATCATCGCTGTACCAGGAACCCAGCGTATGGAAACAAATCAAGGGTGACCCTGCAATACGAAGTGGCTTGTTCCATCAAACCAGGACAGAAAGCCCAATGGATCAGAATATTCATAATGTCATTTCTGTACTGGAGGAGCTTCTCACTGAGAATGGTGTGTTTCAATGCCAGATTCACTTCTCCAGCAGCCAGATTACGATCTGGACCATAGATGATCCGCTCCGCTACCGTATCCTTGATCAGGAAATACTGACCGATACTGACATTTGCCTGTTATATCCATCACGAACATATCCAGTTGATGCCTCGATACCACGTGAAGATATCGCTCTGATACTTGATGGAATGAGAGCACTACGTATTATAGATACAAACATTTACCTGAGAACGGCTTCCATTAATATCTATAATGGGATGGTCAGCCTGACATTTTCCTGTGATGGTTCGCACTATATGCCTTACGAAGAGTTCTTAAGTAAGGGTCTTGAATTTTGGTCTGGGTTAGTAGCCAAGTGTTAATTGAAAACTTGCGTCATTGATTAAGCGATCGTGTGTTTGGCATCGTTTCAGAATAAGTGACTGGCCACAACATGCGCAGCGGTGTTTAAACTACACTAAATTCAAATTTCCACATAAAGGTCATTGTCTACCTATAATTAATATTCATGTATTACGGTGAAAAGCTAAATAGCATTACTCATATTACAGGTGCAGTTTTAGCACTGATAGGCTTTGGTGCATTACTGACTGTTGGTATACAGGAAAAAAGATCAGCGGTAATAATAAGTTTTACGATCTTTGGACTTACGTTGATTATGCTCTATACCATGTCAGCGCTATATCACAGTTTTAAGTCTCCCAGAGTTAAGAAAATATTTCAAAAACTGGATCATGTTTCCATTTATTTGCTGATTGCTGGTACTTATACACCTTACATGTTGGTGACAATAGGTGATGGTAATGGGCCTGTAATGCTAAGTTTAGTTTGGAGTCTAGCGGTTGCTGGCATTCTGTTAGATATCTTTAGTCCAAAACGTATTGAATGGTTGCAGGTTCCTATCTACCTGGTAATGGGGTGGTTGTGTATTCTGGAATACACCAGCCTTAAGGCTGCCATTAGTATGGCAGGTATAGCCTGGCTTACAGTCGGAGGGGTGGCCTATACAGTAGGTGTCGTATTCTATGTTTTAGATGATATGAATAAACTTCGTCACGCGCATGGTATCTGGCATCTTTTTGTTTTATTGGGATCTATTAGTCATTTCATCTCGGTTATTGGTTACGTTAGGTAGACTGAAAGTATTTTATCAGACGTGAAAAGTCTTCAATAAAATATGGAACTTGCACGACACTTTACAATGCCGACCCAGTACAGGTAAATCGAACCTAATTGTATTGGGAGACCTAAATACGATGGGTTGTGTAACGTGAACGCATAGCGGACAAGCGGCCTAATTTACTAAGAGACAGAATTAGTTCATCGTTAACTCAACGAGGAAACGATGATGAAAAAGATAAGTGCCGAGAAAACAGTACGCGATATACGTCGAATCACCCGTAAAAAATATTCAGCCGAAGAGAAAATCCGTATTGTCCAGGAAGGGCTTCGATGTGATGAATCCGTCGCGGAGCTATGTCGCCGATAAGGTCTTCCATCGCCGGATCACTCAGCCCATACCAGTGCTGGAGAAAGTAGATACGCAGCATTGTCTCTAAGGGCATCGGTTGACGACCATTACCTGCTTTCGGATAGTAACCACGGATCAGTGCGTAGGCCTTCTTCCATGGGATAACCTGTTCCATCTCGCCCAGGAACTTCTCTTTACGGGTCGGTTTCTTTTTCTGTTGATATTCCAGATCACTAAAGCTACTTTGGCTCATGCTTTTATCCTTGCTTTCGATTAATCTGTATTATGGCAAAATCAGTGACTTGTGCAGAGGTTCCCTAGTATAACTTCGGCAAAATGAAGCGTACTATCGAAGTGATGTTAATCTTTATAAATTCGCTATGTTTGATTATTAGACCACTATGATTCAAATATTATTGCAGACTAATGACAAGCGTATTCTCCTTGGGACTGAAGCCCTTAATAACTGGATAGATGAGGCTTCTGGGACTCTATGGATTGATTTGGATGGGTCTGATTTGGATGAAGAGTCCAGGATTTTTTCCAAAATTGATCTTCCAGCAGATTATTTAAGTGAAGCCCAAAAACCACGATTTCCCCCTCAGTTCGATACCACTGAGAATGGTTTTTATCTGCTACTTAAGCCTTTGTTGTTTACTTCAGTCGATATGGAATTTGATACGCAACAGTTAGCGATATTCTATAAGCCTGGAGTCGTGCTGACTAGACACTCCAAGTTATCACCTTTCATTGATGAATTAATAGAAAAAGTATCAAACCATGAAGTGGATTTGAATCCGCTTGATATTGCAGATCGCCTCATCAAGCGTTTAATTAAGCGATATGGTGACATCTTGCTCAGTTTAGAGAAACGTCTTGATGTGCTTGAAGACACATTATTTGAGCATGGTGCTGATGAAGAACTTCAGGAGCTTGTCAGTTACAACACGTCGCTAAGAAAGATGCGGCGAATATTGAACTATCATCGTCATGTTTTTCAGCAAATGAATAAAGCCTTGTCTTCTGAAACCCCGGAATTTTCAGACAGCATGCAACAGCATTACGATATGGTAGATCGTTTTTTTACACTGGCTGATATGTACCAGGGAATCATCAATGACTTAATCGAAGGTTATATCAGCCTGAGCAGTCATCATCTCAATCAGATTATGAAAGTCTTAACCATTGTAACCGTGATATTTGTCCCATTGTCTTTATTGGTCGGCATATATGGAATGAATTTTGAATATATGCCAGAACTGAAGTTTCACTATGGCTATCCGCTACTAATTGGTGCCATGGTGACGATCGTGATGTCACTAATATTGATATTTCGGCGTATTAAATGGTTATGAAAATCAAACTTTTATTTATTATTTTTACGACTATTTTTTTAGCCTCATCGACCGCGTATAGCAATGACAAGTTAACCATTGGCTGGATCGAGACAATTTCAATACTCCCCAGTGAATTTGAAATTGACGCAAAGATAGACACTGGTGCAGATAATTCATCAATTGATGCAGGGCAGTGGGACCTGTTCGATAATCAAGGTGTGCAATGGGTACGTTTCTGGATCAGAAGCAATGATGGCCGGTCTCAAATGCTCGAAGCAGAATTTATTCGCTTTATAAAGATCAAGCGTAAAAAAGCGGATCCTGTGCAAAGACCTCTTGTCTATCTTGATCTGTGTCTGGCTGGAAGACGCAATACCGTCCCTGTAAGCCTTTCAGATAGAGCTAATTTTAAATATCGAATGCTCATAGGACGTAGTGTACTTAGAAGTGGCTTTCTAGTTGATTCTGCTCAGACTTATACTAGCAAAGCCTTATGTGAAGATAAATGAATTGCTCTCTTTATGAACCCCGAGCTCCTTTGTTCCCTCTAACTACATCACTGGAATAATTATGAAACTCGCCATTTTGTCGAGATCTCTGAAAGCCTACAGTACTCGCCGTCTAAAAGAAGCCGCTTTAGATCGAGGTATTAATGCGAAGGTACTGGATACACTTAAATTTGCTATCGACTTGAAGCGAGGGGAGCCAGACCTGTATTTTCGTCAGAAGCGGTTAACCGATTATGATGCGGTACTACCGCGTATCGGCGCATCTATTACCTACCACGGTACGGCTGTAGTAAGACAATTTCAGGAAATGGATGTTTTCTGTGCTAATACAGCGCACGGTATTGCCAACTCACGCGATAAGCTACGCAGCTTGCAAATACTTGCTCGCCATCATATCGGCATCCCTGAAACAACGTTTGTGCGAGACAAAAAGGACGTATTGCCCGCAATTGAGAGAGTAGGTGGCGCACCAGTTGTCATCAAGCTAATAGAAGGCACCCAAGGTATTGGCGTGCTTCTTGCGGATACGGTAAAGAATACCGCCTTTGTAAGGGCCCCGCACGTTATTGTGCTGGACACGATAGCCACGAAATATTTGAATTGAATCGTCATCCTTACGTACTGGTACGGAGATTTCAACCTGGCGTTGCGGCCGGCTAAGGATATCAACGACTTCTACAGGAATTATTGATTTCTCTGCGGCACTGTATATCCTCTTAAGGGCATTCTCATAGATAGTTTCAATTTGTTTTGGCTGCTTCATCATCCCAATCCGATATTTATCGCTGGTTATACCTGCTCAGGTTATCTTGGGAGGATCGTCGCTCAGTCTTATTGCGTATAAAGCGAGCCGGATTCAGTAATTTATTGATCTGTTTGTGCTCAACCCACTCATTTCTAAGAGATACTTTCTGCGCATGTCTACCCGCTAGTCTAGCCTGCTAATCGCGGGTTTTATAGCTTTCTTTTTATCATGGTTCTGGCCTTGGCTACTACCCATGTTAGGCTCTTGATTTCTAAACTATTGCCTAGATCTATTATTCTGGGAATTTAACGGGATTAAGCATTTGTCACTGACGACTACACAACAATGCATACTACAGCAACGTAACCAGTTGGAAGGTATTTTATCGATACCCTTAAGGCAGTTATCAGGCAGGTGTTCTGACGTATGGGGTACGGGGAAAAAATCTCTTAATAGTGCGCTACTGGAAGGCATGAAATCTATGCCGTATGCCCGTTCCTGCTACTTGATGGATACCGACGGGAAGCAAATATCAGGTACAATTGAGAGAGACGGGCAGATTATCGACTTGGCTGGCAAAGACAGGTCTGATCGTCCTTACCTTAACAAAGTACCGGTAGTCGATTTCCTTTTATCAGAATCATATATCAGTGACTACACTAGGAAACCCAGTATCACTGCGGTTCAGATTATTCGTGTTGAAGATAAGCCAGTAGGCTTTGTTGCCGCTTTGTTTGACCTTAGGGATCTCCCACTTACCGCATCCCTCTATGACGAGCCTACTTGCTGGAGGCAATTGAAGGGTGACCCTTCAATCAGGGGTACGCTCTTTTACCAGCAAAGGACAGAAAGTATTATTGATCAACATATCGAAGACGTCATGGTGATCATGAGCGAATTGATCGCGGAGCGTGGTATCTTTCATGTAGATTTACATTTTTCCAGCAACAGGGCAATGGTTTGGCCCGCTAACGCACCATTCAACTATCATATTTTAACCGTAGATGACTTGATGGATACTGATGTATGTCTGGCATACGAGATCACTTCATATCCTGATGATGCTCTTATTCCTCAAATCCAGATTGAAAATATATTGAAAGCGCTGATCGATTTGCGGTTCGCAGATGAAACAATCTATCTGCGTATAGGATCCATTAATATTTATAATGGTCTTGTTGGGCTGACATTTTCCTGCGATGGCTCCCATTATATGCACTACGAGGAATTTTTGGGGAAGAGTTTGGCTTTTTGGATAGGGGAGGCCCAGGCTGGGACATCTTTAATCCCATGAGTAGGATACGCAGCCATCGTTATTCACTTGTCTGTTTATGTCTAAGAGGCTAAATAATCGGTAATGGGTCAAATGCCGCCCCTGATGTATGTTCCATGTCAGTCTGAAAGTTCTCAATCTCGGTTGCTACTTTGGCGGGTGCTTCAAAACGTCCAATATGGAATAGGGCTTCTCCTTCATGCACCATGGGCTGATTACTGCGCCCAATAATGATTCCGTTCGCATTAGCTATTACAGGAGTCTCTATGCCTGTTACGGGGTCAGCGATTAATGCCAATATCTGTTCATTCTTAACTCTATCGCCTAATTTAACACCCGGTAGACACAAGCCACTAGATGGGGCACGAGTCCATATGCTTGATCGTGCAACAAAAGGCTCTAATGGTATTTTTTGTTTTTTTGTTGGCGGTAACATTCCTGCAGAACGTAAGACTGATAGAACACCTTTGACGCCAGCTCGTATAGCGAGTTCGTCTAGTCGCAAGGCTTCACCGGCTTCGTAAAGCAGCATGGTGACTCCAGCTTGTGTCGCTGATTCTCTTAAGGACCCATCTCTTAGGCTAGAATTAATCAGGACTGGGACGCCAAATGCATGAGCGAATTGTTCCGTCGTTGTATCTTCCAGATTGGCTCGAATTTGCGGTAAATTAGCACGCCCAACAGCACCTGTGTGTAAATCAATTCCGTAATTGCATCGACTGACAATTTCTTGCATGAAAACATGAGCAAGACGTGCAGCCATAGAGCCTGAAGGGCTGCCTGGGAAAGATCGATTCAGATCACGTTTATCCGGCAGATACCTTGAATGCTCCATGACCCCATACAAATTAACCATTGGCACGAGCAGTAAAGTACCCGATAAACGTTTTAGCGAAGATTGTGTTAATAAACGACGAATGATTTCAATACCATTGAGTTCATCGCCATGAATCGCCGCGCTAATGAACATGGTTGGCCCTTCTTTTCGTCCATGTATTACATGGACGGGCATATTCATCGATGTGCCAGTAAAGAGCTGGGCGAGGTCGAGCTGGATTAGCTTCCTCTGTCCAGCCACAATCGAGTTGCCAGCGAACTCAAACGGATTTTGTGTCAATCTGGTACTCATGATTAATAATTATGTAGTAAATCTGGATATTCGTTATACCATAGAGTGAATGGGCAGGTATTAAGCGAATAGTCTGTTATACATATGGCCATACGTAAGCTTCAACTTTTGTGTGCAATAGACATACAACTCACGGATTCATCACATGGAATGGCTAACACTAGAACAGTTACAAGATATTACTAATACGTACTGGACAATCATCGCAGTCAAAATTGCCGACCCATGGTTCTGGGCGCAATTTGCACTCATTGCCGGCGTTTTTATCCTGGCAAAATGGGTGCTTTCTCCATTATTAGAACGTTTAGTTAACTGGTTTTCTACCAAGACAGGTCGTTTCGGTAACCTTAATCGGTTGTTTACAGGTCTTAAGCAGCTGAATACTGTCATTGCATGGCTCCTATTACAGTGGATCGCTATCGGTATCGTCGGCTTTATCCAGTGGCCTCATGCGGCATTAACTATAGTCGCCAGTTTATTGACTGCCTGGGTGATTATTAGAATTTTAAGCTTTCTGATCCGAAATAAATCACTGGCAAGAATACTGGCATTATTTGCCTGGTCGATCGCAGCACTGAATATACTGGGAGCGCTGACTCCTGCAATGGAGCTCATGGATCAATGGGCACTTAATGTTGGCGCAGTAAAAGTCTCAATTCTAACGGCAATTAAAGCCTTGCTTGCCTTGTGGTTTGCGCTTTGGTTGGCCAGTAGTGCATCAACGTTTGTCGAGCGGCAATTAGGTCGCTCGGAAAGCATTACACCAGCAATGAGTGCATTAGCTGCAAAATTAACACGTATTACGCTCATTCTAGTCGCAATATTGATCGCTTTATCTGCTGTCGGTATCGATTTGACGGCTTTAGCTGTCTTCTCGGGCGCACTTGGTGTTGGTTTAGGTTTTGGCCTGCAAAAAATATTTTCCAATCTGGTTAGTGGTGTCATTCTATTACTCGATAGATCGATCAAACCCGGGGATGTCATTACTCTTGGGAATACATTTGGATGGATCAATTACCTGGGTGCCCGCTATGTATCTGTCATTACCAGAGATGGTATTGAGCATCTCATACCGAACGAAGAACTAATCACGCAGCGTGTTGAAAACTGGTCATTTAGTAATGACCTGGTACGTCTGCGTGTGCCAGTTGGTATCTCATATAAATCAAACCCCAGGCAAGCTGCACAACTTTGTGTAGACGCAGCGATGGAAACAGACCGTGTTCTGCAAGATCCTGAGCCGCGTTGTAATGTAATCGGCTTTGGTGATAGCTCGGTTAACATGGAGCTGAGGATATGGATTGATGACCCAACCCAAGGTCGGGGTAATGTTGTCAATGATGTCTATTTGAATATCTGGGACAAATTCCATGAAGAGGGCATTGAAATACCATTCCCTCAACGAGACCTACATCTACAGTCTGTACTTGGCGAGAAAGAAATCTCTATTCTCAAAGAAGAATGGAATAAATAGTTTTTCGGAAACCTTCAGATGATGATCGATAACTGGACAGAATATACCCGCTTTATAGTTGCCTTATTCGTGATATTAAATCCATTTTTCGTTGTACCTATCTATTTGGGATTAACCAAAGGGTACTCCACGTTACAGCGTAATAAAGTGGTTTTAATGGCGTGTATAACTGTGTGTATCGTACTTGTACTGTCTGCTTTGGCAGGTGAAACATTACTCTTATGGATGGGTACTAGTCTTGGAGCTTTTCGTGTTGGTGGCGGGATCGTTCTTTTTCTGATGGCTGTGGCCATGTTACAGGCACAGCCGGATCCAGTACGCACAACTGAAACAGAACAAGAGGAAATAAAGCATCAAGAAGGGATAGCACTTGTGCCATTAGCGATTCCATTACTCGCTGGCCCAGGAGCAATTAGTTCTTCGATCATCGCTATGCAGCGATCCACTTCTGAATGGCATGGTCTGTTCATTATCTTAAGCATTGTTATCGTTTGCGTCATCTTATGGGGCCTTTTGCGTGTATCTCCCTGGTTAGAGAAGACACTCGGAGCGACGGGACTTAATGTGATTAACCGAATCTTTGGATTGATACTGGCGGCTATTGCTGTCGAAGTCACGAGTAATGGATTAAAGCAGTTGTTCCCGGTACTTGCGGGCGGGTAGGACGTAAGTAATGCATCTCGATCCAATTCTACCTACAGCAGTCGCCGCATTATTAGCTATTTTAATTGTTGGCGTCATACTTACGCGATTGAAGCAACCGCACGTTCTGGGCTATCTGCTAACAGGCATACTCCTGGGACCACATGTCCTGGGTTTAATCACAGACCAGGACTTTGTTTCCAGACTCGGTAATATCGGCGTGGTGCTTTTATTGTTCTTTATCGGCATGGAAGTTTCGCCAAAACGATTATTGGCCAGTTGGAAAATCGCCGTTATCGGCACCATGGCTCAGATTGGGTTAAGCGTACTGGTGGTCTGGTTAATCGGGCTTTGGCTTGATTGGCCTTTATCTCGCAGTGTTCTACTCGGTTTTGTGATTAGCCTAAGCAGTACGGCCGTTGTATTGAAAATACTACAAGATCAAAACGAGTTAGATTCAGATACCGGGCAGAATGTTCTTGGCGTGCTGCTATTTCAGGATATGGCGATCATTCCAATGGTGATCATCATTGGCTTGATGTCGGGTACAGAACTTAAGCCAGTCGAGTTAGGGATGCAGGTTACTGGTGGTGTGGTAATGCTCTGGCTTGCTGGTTGGATCATGTTGAAAGAAACCGTTCATTTGCCACTCTCGAAATGGATCAGGCAAGATCGCGAGCTCCAGGTGTTTATGGCACTCAGCGTGTGTTTCGGACTGGCACTACTCACAGGCCTGATGCATTTATCGACGGCGCTAGGCGCGTTTGTCGGCGGCATGCTGGTCGGTGCAGCGAAAGAAACACAGTGGGTTCATCATAGTTTGGAACCATTCCGGGTACTATTTGTAGCGCTGTTTTTTGTTTCGATCGGCTTTTTGGTGGACTTGCAGTTTATAGTGACTGAATGGCAACAAATAGGGCTTTTGACATTCAGCGTGCTCATTGTAAATTTTTCTATTAATGCCGGTGTAATAAAACTACTCGGCGATAGCTGGCCAGATAGTTTGTATTCTGGGGCATTGCTATCGCAGGTTGGTGAATTTAGTTTTGTTCTCGCCGGTGTCGGATTCCATAGTCAAATGATTAATGATTACGGTTATCAATTAACGATCACGGTCATAGCAATCACATTAATTCTAAGTCCAGCACTGATTTCTACCGTAAAAATCTTTGCTTACCGCAAGAGTGAAATTGATCGTTAATGTATAAAAACACTATCATTGGATTGATACTCATAGCATCTGTACTTTTGATAGTCAGATTTTACGTAGTTGGTATCACTGATCCAATTGATGATACAAGTTGGAAAGTAACGTTACACTATGAATTTAAAACGAAATCCAATACAGCATCGGTCAACATAGGCTTGCCCTACGAAACACCACATATCAAATTAGTATCTCATCAGTTCAGTTATGATGGGCTAGGTTTAAAACGTCAAACGGGCACTTCGGTCGATCATGGTGCTCAATTTTATGCGAATGAACCGGGCGAGTATTCACTTACACAGATATATGAAATCAAGACAAGTCAAACACCCCGTTTTTATACCGCAAAATTCAATTCGATCTTGAAGCAAAATATACATTCTGAATACACACAGACTTTTGGCGAATCCAATATAGCTTCTTACCACAAGATACTTAGCCACTTGCAAACAGACACCCTCAATAGAGAGCAAGTTGTTGATACGGTTTATAGGTATATATTGAATTTACGTACATCCCTTCCCGATGAGAAAGTTGATGCTTCCGATGAGCCTGAGAAGCTATCGATCAACTCGCGAGATAAAGCGATTTATATGTTAGATCTCCTTCGCATGAATGATACCCCGGCACGATTGATCACTGGCATCGTGCTGCAAGACGATCCCGTGGTTGATTTAGAATATTGGGTAGAAGCGTATCTAAATGGGCAATGGCGTTCCTATCATCCTGCCTCGGGATATCGAGACGCATTACCGACTCACTACCTGGCGCTCTATAAAGGAAATGAAGAGTTTGTCACGACGAACGATATAACGGAAAGCCAATTATCGTTGGAAATCGAGAAAGGGGCGGGTAGTTTACTATCGCGTTCATTGGATCAATCCGAAAAGAGCTGGCTGGATTTTATGAATGTAAATCGTCTATCAGCAGAAGTTAGGCAACAATTATCTCTATTGTTGTTACTCCCGCTAGGAGCACTCTTTACTTCATTTGTCCGACAAATTCTGGGCATTCATAGTTATGGGGTTTTTACGCCAACAATGTTGGCACTCGCAATTGTGTATACAGATATCGTCACAACGTTACTGGTTTTAGGTGTGACAGTACTAGCGGTTTACCTTGGTAGACCTGCTTTTGAAAAATCTATCAGCCGGACACCCAGACTATCAATTATCTTTACTTTCGTTGCCGTGAGCATGGTAATGGGTATTTCATTGCTTGATGTATTTGGTTTTGAAGTGTCTGGGCATTTAGTATTATTACCCATCGTGATCATTGCATCGCTCATTGACCGTTTTTTCAGCACAATTGAGGATCATGGAACTCAGATTGCGATGATACGATTATTCTGGACTCTCCTCATTGCGATATGCATATTGCCAATATTGGCATTAGATTGGCTCGGCTATCAGCTCTTATCGCTACCGGAACTGCATCTGTATACAGCAGCAATTTTATTGTTACTTGCCAGCTATAAAGGGAATAAATTGAGTGATATTTCAGTATTTACAATTCTGAATGAGTCACGTTATACGAAAGATAAATAGACCGTTTAAACAGTTACAGATTGAGGCAGATGGATAATAGTTATTACGAGTGGATATTAACCTACAAAGTTAACCTGATATTGACGGCTATTGTCGTCTTGCTTTATTTCGTGCTGCGTCGTTTGGTAATCCCTAAATTAGGCGAGCTTGTCGAAAAGGGTTCTCTGAAAAATGACGCTATCAAGAAAGCGGTTACAACATTCAGCTTGCTCTACGGTACGCTTATTCTTGCAATCGTTTTATTTATTTGGGGATTCGATTTTAAATGGCTGTTTGCCGTTTCATCGGGCATCGTAGCTCTTACTGGTGTAGCCTTATTCGCCAGCTGGTCAATATTAAGCAATATCACAGCATTCTTTATTCTTTTATTTCATGATTCGTTTAAGCGAGGAAACTCCATAAGAATCATAGAAGGGGATAATTATGTTGAGGGTATCATTGTTGAAATTGATTTATTTAATACGAGACTTTTAAGTGAAAATCGTGAGTACATAATTTACCCAAATAATCTTCTTATTGGCAGACCCACGGTTATTAACCCTAAAACCCGCTATTCAGCCGTTGGGAAAATACAAGAGTTTGCATCTGCGAAATCATCAAACAGATAGTGTGGTTTCTATGAGTGTCAAAATATCATGAAAAAATACTTTGAGAATTTAGCCAAAGCATTACTGGGACAGCCTTATAATGAGCTGAGTAAGAATGAACAAGAAGTCATTAAATGCATAGCAGAGGGAGAACCTCTTGCTGAGAACGTGAATATATCATTTCATGAGCAATCTGTTGAATTGCACCCAAAATTGACCCAAATTGGAGTGAACCCCTGAAGCTGGAACAATTCTCCTGATATATTGACCTCTGGTAGCTTCGCTTAGGAGCAGAAATGACCAGACGACATAGACGACACAGCACTCAACTCAAACTTCAGCTGGCCCGCTCATATCTGAACGGAGAAGGCTCTTTCAAATCCATTGCAAAACAGCATGACATATCTCATGCCTTGATGATGACCTGGGTGGATAAATATCGCAGAGGAGAGATTACGGAAGAGATTAAGGAATCAGAAGACATTGCTGAATACAGAGCACGCATAGCCGCCTTGGAGCGCAAAGTTGGCCAGCTTGTCATGGAGTTGGATACGTTCAAAAAAGAGAGGCGATACGCAATACCGAAGGGCTGCTGTTGACCGACTCAGACGAGCGGGTTTCACAGTCAGGGAAGGATGTTCTGCTATGAGTTTACCCGTCAGCACCTATTACAACTCGTCAGAGCTAAATTCAAACACGCATAGTGAGCAGCAGGAAGCGGCTACAATTGCCCTGATTAATCATATCCGTAATGAATGGCCTGCCTATGGTTATCGCCGGGTAACTGCTGAATTACGCCGACGAGGCTTCATTATCAATCACAAACGTGTTGCTCGTATCATGCGTGAACACCCACTCAAATATCGGCCTAAGCGCAAGAAAATTAAACCGAAAGAGCCAGGAGAATTAGGGGCAGCCTTTCCATTTGTTTCCAGAGATTTTCAACCCTGTGGCCCTGATCAACTATGGGTGACTGATATTACTTACATCCGCTTACGTTCAGGATTCCTCTATCTGGCCGTAATGTTAGATGCATGGTCACGAAAAGTCGTGGGTTATGCGGCCTCCAAGCGTATTGACGTCAACCTCGTTACTGTCACGTTAAATCGAGCCTACAAGGCCAGGAAGCCAGCTCCGGGTCTTATTCATCACTCAGATCAGGGCGCTCAGTATCATGCAAAGAGTTACCAGCTAAAACTAGCGGAATACGGCATGGTTGGCTCTATGAGCCGTAAAGGCACACCAACTGATAATCCACAAGCTGAAAGTTTTATGAAAACGCTGAAGTATGAAGAGGTGTACCAGTTTGGCTACGAAACGATCTCAGATGTGCAACAACGCCTACCGATATTTATCGAAGAGATATACAATCGAAAACGTATTCACTCGGCGCTCGGATACTTAACGCCAGAAGAATATGAAGAGAAAAACAAACACGCTACCGAAGGGGTCTAAATAAGGGGGTCTGGATTCCAGCTTCAGGGGTTCACTCCAAATCCCGGGTCACTTTTAAGTGCAAATCAACAGGGCGAGCTTCTTCTGTACATCAGAAGCAATCTAATGCAATTTTCAAGGCTAGAGAAAATGCCATTAATAATAAGTCGGAAATGCTTATTCATGGAAAGAATGGAAAAATTCGTGAAAGAAATACTTATGGAAACGACCCTTTTCCTCCAAAAGGATAGGTTTCACATATGGTATTAATCTATTAATGAAGAAAGGCTTATCAAAATCTAGAATTATTTCAGGACTTCAGTGCACCAAGCGATTGTACTTGGAAACCTATCAGCCGGAATTAAGGGACCAGTCCGTTGGTTCGATAGCCTTTGCTATTGGTGATGATCTAGGCGATCTGGCGCGTACACTTTATCCAGATGGTATTCTTATTGGACATGATGAAGACTTGTCTGCTGCCCTTGATGAAACTCGTGAGCTGGTTGAAGAGGGTAGTGACAAGATTCTTTTCGAGGCTACTTTTGCATATGACGGCATATTAATTCGGGCCGATATCGCCTGGTTAAAAGATGGCATGCTGACCTTTAGTGAGGTGAAATCATCGACCCGAGTTAAAGACTACCACCTGACTGACTGCGCGATACAAACCTGGGTTGTCGAAAATGCAGGCTATAAAATTGACAGTATTCGATTAGCCCATGTAAATAAGGATTTTATTTACCAGGGTGATGGCGATTATCAGGGCATCCTGATACATGAGGATGTATCCGAAAGAATTGAAGAGCTTGTTCCACAGGTTGGACAATGGATAGAGGGTCTGCGTGAAACTCTGGTTGGAGCTGAGCCCGAGATTGAGGTGGGCCAGCAATGTAGTTCGCCATTTGATTGCCCTTTTCAGGATTACTGCTGGCCAAAGCCACCAGACTATCCTGTGACGTCCTTGCCTGGCAAAGGAAAGATTGTCTATGAACTCCTGGCTGAGGGGATAGAGGACATCCGTGACATTCCTGAAGGCCGACTGAACAATGCGAAACATCAACGAGTTCATCGCATCACCTTTAGTGGTCAGGAAGAACTGGACCCGGAGGCAAAACAGGTACTCGATGTTCTTAGTTATCCCCGATATTACCTGGATTTCGAGACCATCGGTATGGTGATTCCACGCTGGAAAGGAACACATCCTTATCAAAGTTTGCCATTTCAGTGGTCCTGCCATATTGAGAAGGAAAATGGCTCGCTGCATCATGAAGAATTCCTGGATACCAGTGGGCAGGCACCTATGCGGTCTTTAGCAGAGTCTCTGATCAATAAGCTGGGAGATTACGGTCCTATTTTTATGTACACATCATTCGAACGTACGGTAATTAAGGATCTCATTAAGCATTTCCCCGATCTAACGGATGACTTACAGGCGCTCATTGATAGGTTGGTCGATCTGCATCCTATTGTTCGTGATAATTACTACCATCCCGATATGAAAGGCTCTTGGTCGATCAAATATGTATTACCGGTAATTGCACCAGATTTGAGTTATGAGGAAATAGGTGAAGTTCAGGATGGTATGGCCGCAGGGCGTGCTTTTCTGGAAATTTTAGACGAAAAGACCCCTGAAAATCGCAAGCAGCAATTACACCATGATCTTTTGGCCTATTGTGAGCTGGATACTCTGGCGATGGTGCGACTTGCTCATAAGCTTTCCTGTAAGGAGAAAATATGTTCGGGTTAACAAGAATTATTCAGATCGACGGCTTTATCCAGGGCAAGCGTACTGTTATTGAACTCGACGATCATTCGATTGTGAATGGCACCAACGGTGCCGGTAAAACGTCCACGCTCAAATTGCTGGCCGTGTTCTATGGTGCTGATCCAAACACCCTGGACAAGCACGCAGCCGGCCGGGCTCCCTTTACTCATTGGTATCTGCCGCGTGATACCAGTCTCATGATATTCGAATACGAGCGAGAAGATGGAAAGCACTGTGTGGTGCTGTACCGAAAAAATCAGGATAAATATGTTTATCGGTTCCTGAAAGCCAGTTACCAAGAATCCTTTTTTAGTCAGGAAAACAATGGTGAGCTCACCTATTTGAAAGGCGATGAGCTCAAAACGCACTGGACAGGCCTTGATCTGGAATGTTCTTCCCAGATTGAAACTATCGTAGATTACAAAGCCATTATTCAAAATGACAAACAACAAATTAATCGCCTCAATGAACGGCGGTCAAAACTTCGGAAACTAGCCAACGAGTATTGCCTGGGATCGTCGAATACACACATGCGTCATATAGAGCGTGTTTGCACCGCAATCATGAGTCGAAGCGGCAATATGGAGCGCATGAAAGAAATGCTTGCCCATATCATGCATTCGGATGGTGTCAGGTTTCCGGAATCAAAAAACCACAACGCCAATGCCAAGTTGGCCGGTGAAGTTCGCGCACTGATGGCTTTCGATAAGCGATTACCGACGCTGCGAGAGATCTCTTCGATGCATCAAGAGCGTCTTCAGCTGGAAACGAGCCTCAAACAAAACGCCGGAAAATTGAATCAGGCCAAGGTCATTAATACGGAGAATCAAAAGGCCTTTAAGGAAGAGATTGATGGTATAGCACAGACCAAGCGGGAGACCGAAACCGCCTTCGAGGACCAATACCGGGCACTGAAAAAAGCATCAAACGACGAAGAGACTGAGGTGCAAAAGTACGACGCACGTATTACTGACATCGATCAGCGTCGGGAACAATACGATAACGAGGACATTGATCAAAAATGCCACGAGTTTGAACAGCTTGATACATACATAGAGCATCAAGAATCAGCAAGAGAACGATTAAACGGCTTAACGGCTGAAGTTAAGCTTGAACAAACGCAGTATCACGAGAAACTACATAAAGAATCCGTACGACACAATAAATCCAGGAGCAAGCTAGAACAGGAAAGAGCTGATCAAAAACAAAAACTCAGTGACATTACCGAGGCACACAATGAAAAGCGTGAACTAATTAATAAACAAGAAAACCAGGCTATTTATACGTTACTCGAAGAGTCACAGAAGCAACAAATCGAAATTACAAATGCCATCACTGAAGCCAATACGATGGCCAAACAAAGTGGTGAGTCTGAGGATGAAAAACTTCGATTGGCGGAACTGGAACGGATTGTACAGGAACGAAAGCAATCAGTTTCAGCAAAAGAGAAGGAAGTAGAGCAGGCTAGAAGGGTTAGTGACAAGGCCCATGGTATTCATCAAAAAGCAGACCACGACGTAGACGAACTAAAAAACAGGCTGGATCGTCTTAATGCAGAGCTTGCTGATAGACGTCGTCAATGCTTTGCTGAAGACGGCACTTTTTTACATGCGATACAGAATCAGGATTCGAGCTGGATCCACACGTATTGCAAAGGTAATTAATCCCGAATTATTGCAGCGTAAAGATTTATCACCAGCCTTTACAGCAGACACTGCAGCATCCATTCTGGGCTGGACTATTCAACTCGACAATATCGATCAACCGGATTTTGCACGTAGTCAGGACGAGTTAAAAGCCTGGTATCAAGAAAAAGAAGTTGAAGTACACCAAGCGGCGGAGCAACTGCAATCTGCCGAACAAACCGCAAGTACACGTTTTCAGGCCTTCAATACAGCGAACCAGGCGCTGGAAGTATTGAAACCTCAACTAAAGCATAAAAACGAAGCGTATCACGAGGCTCTGGAACAAGTGCGTCTCGCCAGAATCGAGATTAATGATGCTGTCAGCGAGCGACATCAGGGATGGAGAGAAACTGCCAAAAACCATGAAAAAGAACTGGTGCAATTCAAGCAGAATCTGGAAGATAAAAAGGATCGCATCAAAGAACTCTACCACGAAGAGCGCAATGAATTGTCGGGGCAATTCGCTACGGATCAATCCGATATCGACAATAAAATTGAATTGATTAACCAGTCGATTAACGAAGAAGACCAGACTCATAAGCACAATAAAAAAATAATAGCTGATGATTTCAAGCGTGCGAAATCGGATAAAGGCGTTGATGAGGAGACCATCGAAAAAGCAGAACAGGATGCGAAACAAGCCTCACTCAAGGTCGAGACGGTTAGGGGCTACGCTGGCATGGTGACCCAATACAATGCATGGGTCAGCACTGAATATGTGAAACGTGAACAGTATGTAGAGAAACTGAATAAACATAAATCTGCATGGGATACAGCAAAGAACGCGGTCGAGCATGCAGAATCGGATAATAAAGCGGCGATCAAACGCCTGAATTCCGAGCTTGAAAAAGTTCGAAGAACGCTAAAAGAGACAAATGAAAACCTAAATCTCATTGAAACCGTATGGCGTAGTGTTCGCGGTTATGCGTCACTTGCAGAAGATGTCGAACTGGGTATCCCGCTTAACTTGTTAGTGGCTGAGATAGAAAAGGCCTTTCAGTCAGAGCAATGTTTACGAGCCAAGATACTTGATAAGGTTGGTAAGTTTAGTAGCCACATGGATCAGCTGAGCGAATCCCAGGTCGGGAATGCCTGGGTGCAGGCAAGGCAGCATCATCTGGAAGCTTCCTCGTTTACAGAAGTATACGAGCAGGGCTTTATGTTAACGCTTCCGGATATGATCGAGTCGTTTATTGATACCGAACTCAAGATGGCGCGTGATGGATTGATCGAATCCATCAGGAGTCTGGGAATCGGCATGGTCAATTTCTATGAGGAACTGAAATCCATGCACAACGGAATTATCCGTCAATCGGCAAGTATCACCAAGATTATCAAGAAGAACATGTTGATCGATGCACTCTCAGACATTGAGCTTGTGATGGACTCAAAAGTAAACGATCAGGAGTACTGGAAAGACCTGAAAGAATTTTCGGCGCTGTGGGATGAATGGACGAATGCTGAGACTAGAACACTGCCTGGGCCGGACTTCGTTAAAAGTATGGAAACACTAACGGTCGCACTCAACAATCTGAAGTCAGAACAAAAACTACAGGATTACTTTACGCTGCATATCCATATGGTTGAAAACGGTCATAACAAAATCATCCATAATGATAATGAGCTTGAAAATTCTACCAGTAATGGCTTGAAGTATTTAGCGCTGTGCGTGATATACATTGGTATCACCCGACTACTTTGTCCGGATGAGCGCGTAAAACTGCACTGGCCCATTGACGAGCTCGGCATATTGCACGGTGAAAACATTTCCCGGTTATTCAATATGTTGGATCGGGGCGGCATCATTATGATGGGCGGTTTCCCGAGTGAAGATCCGAACATGCTACGGCACTTCAAATACCGACAGGTTATTGACCTGAAGAAAGGTATTCGAATGATTGATATTCCCAGCTCCAGCCTGAAGGACAAAATAGCGAAGAAACAGGCTGAGGAGGCTACTCATGCAGCATGAGCCACAAAGCGAACTGTTCACGGCCACTATTGAATCGTTGCTTGGCGGCAAGGTGATATGTGAAATCAGCAATGACGAGCTTTTCGCATATATTAGCAACGAGATACACCGTGATGATATCAGTCACTATCTTCATCGCATCGGTCGCATATTAAAAACCACCAGTGACGGTATTGGTTTTTATGCGGCCTACAACACCCTTGATGATGCTGAAACGACATTAAAGGTAAAACATCAGTTCAACGAATATATTAATGACCTGGAACCGTTGGTTCGCTGGTTACGTCTCACATTAAGCTCAGATAGCAGCGGAACACCATTAAGAGCTGGCGATACGATACGTTACAGTGATTTGCTGCAAGCAATCGACAATGCGCCCACGCTTGAAGCGGAGCTTGCAACCATCTCGAAATCAGGTTCGCTGATGAATAACAGTACCGGCGCCAGGAAACAGCTGGAATCGGTGCTGAATAAACTTTGCGATAAGGACTATCTGGTGAAAACCGGTACTACCGGATCGGTTTTCACGGCGACGGCCAGGTGGAGTCTGTTGTATGAAGTACTGCAATTTATCAGTACCCATGAACAGATAGAGCTTGAGGATGAATCACAGCTTCAGCAGGAGATGCTGAATTGATCGCACGACAGGAACTTAAAAAAGTCTTCAAGCTGTTCAGAAAGCATGAAGACTTGCTGTCTGAAGCTTACCTGGATCAGCAGGGAGAAATCGACGAGACTTCGGCAGATCCGAATGCGGTGGACGCCTTGCTTAAGGCAAAGCTGTTACAACGGCCGACCGCTGATGATCCTGCAAGACTCTCCCGAGAGCTCATGGAGTTATTTGAGCGGGTATTGGTTGATCCGCGTCGTCTGTCCATCAATGAAGATGTGGGTACGTACTTAATTGAACTCGATTCGTCTGTTGAAAAATATAAAACTGCACTCAGGCGTACTAACCAGGAAGATGCTAATTACGCCCTCAACCAGGTAGAAAGGCTGGTGGATCGCTTGCAGAGTAATTTAAAGGATCGATCAGGCCACCTGTGGGAGAAAATCAACACGGATTTTGGCTACGCGTCGTCCCTGGAATTCAAGATCAAGGAAAATGAATTAGCGCTGGAGCGAGCTCGGGAGCTTAATAATAGTTTGCAGCTGATCAAAATCCCGGAAATCATTAAGATGATCGGTGGTGATTCCAGACTAAGGCCGTATCTGCAGGGCTGGTTATTAACCGCTGTTGATACCTGTCTACAGGAAACCCAGGATGCGATTCATCGGCTGAATGATTTGCTGTTTGAGTTCCGACAACAGCAAGGCCTTTCGAAACTGATCCATTCGTTTTATCACAAGTATCAATCAGATCCTGGATACCAGCCTAATGACTATATTCAGATCGGCTCGGTACCCGAGGTATTTAATCGGGTGGCGTCATTACCGTTACATGGCCATGCGAACCTGGAAGACACTGACCAGGAATTCATACTCTCTGAGATCCTGTTCGGACTACGCAAGGAAAAAGAGATCGATAATGCACTGGAGCCCAGCGAGCGGGTAGAAGTCGATAGTGACACCGAAACCATTGAATTAGACATACCGGCGTTACGGACAGCCGTTGAATCATTCTATGAAAAGGTTATCGATACCTCGGAAACACTCAGCGTAGTCGATCATTATCCAAATCCCGATATCGAACCCGATATCGAGTTATGGCTGTATGCCGTCATTACCCGGTTCAATAATATGGATGCGACCGAACGTAAGTACTTCGCGATCTCATATGACGAAGATGTCGATCCGGTATTTAACGGTCGTCATCTGGTTAAAGATATCCATATCTCACTTCGACCGAACGTATAACTATGGAGCTGACTAAACAACTTTATGGCGTGATTCAGGCAGCGGCCCGTGCTGGGAAAACCACGGTTGAATATAATAAATCCTGGTCAATGATTCACCAGGAGCTCGGTATCGGTTCGCTGGACCGAGGAAACCTAAATGTAACATCAGCTGATTGGCAGAAATTGCGTGATTGGTGCAAATCAGTATCCGGTGCGGATCCGATGTATGACGATATCGACGGGGATCGTATAGAGGTAGCGGGGAAATTCCAGGATGAGAAATGGTCATCGAAATCAGCCATAGCTGACATGTGCATGGTGAGCTCTAAATCTGGAGTTATCCCATTGAAGCAGGGTGATGTACCTGTTTTACAGGGAACACTCATATCGATATCGCTGGATGATCTGGCCCTTAGCCGTCTAGATACTATTATCGTGGTCGAAAACGCGATTATTGCTCGTTATTGGCATGACGTGCTGATACCAGGTTCACTAGATGATGCTCTGATGATTTATCGTGGCCATGGCGAAAACACACGTTTATTGATGGACTGGTTAAAGGCGCTGCCCAGCACTGTATACAAAGTAGGGTACCTGGATTTTGATCCTGCAGGACTTGGGATTGCGGTGGATTTTGAGCTTGATGCAATTCTGGTTCCTGATCCAATTGATCAAGAACTTGTTAAAGGTCACACACACAATAAACCAAAGGTTTATCATGATCAGTGTCGTCAACGGTCTAACTTGATGTCTCAATTATCTGAAAATTGGAGGCCAATACTTTCGTGGATGAATGATCATGAAGCGGCTGTGACTCAAGAAAGTATTCAAGCTAGAGGATACTCTTTAGTGCTATTGGAAAAATAGAAATAAGACCAGTAATTATATCAATATTTGAGTCTGGTATTTGCCATAGCCAAGATTATGGGGGGAACTCATTAGACTTTGTTAATAAAAATAAAGTTGACGATGTTTTGTATGTCGTCAGGGTTGTATGCAAAAGTCTTTATTCTTCATGTTCTGTGCCTGTATTCAGGAGGATAATACTTAATAGCGCGCCTCCCGTGATGGGATATCAGTGAATATCTCGGGATAATCAAGTGGATAAGCGGGAGAAACATTTTGCAAATTGTTAAATAATTTAACAGTTAATTTTCCGAAAAATCATAGTTCCGATATCAAAATAAATAGTGTGAAAGTTACGTAACTATATGATAATATTCATTTATTACGTATTCTGGGGTCAAGACAAAATACCCTAGGGGACGCCAATATAAAGCCTGGTAACTCATTGAGTTATCGGGCTTTTTTATGTTCAGTGGTAGTTTTGTAGCCCATCAAGCTGATAATGTTTAACGTGTTACCAAGATTGTAATGGGAATGCGGGAGGAATGCGGGAGGAATGCGGGAGGAATGTTGGAGGAAATAGAGACAAGAATTGTATTCTTGTAGCCAATCAGCGTGATGGCAGCGGGCTACGATTCTTTCTTATGACGCACTATAGTCGAATAGCAGTTTCTGGAGATTATTAAGCGAAAACTGACGGTATTCAGGCTATGCTGGTGATATTATAAGTTGATTGTCACATTCACATCGTATTAACTATATCTATCCATAGAAATTAAGATGTGTATATCGCAAAATTCCAAACGTATCGCTCTTTGTCACTATCAATATAATGAATAATAAGGATTCATTCTGTGTCGTAACAGTTGTGACTGAATATTACATTCCAGGAGCGCTTGTAACACTTTACTCATTCCAACGCTGTAATAGATGGTTTAATGGAGACTTTATTGTTCTGCATGACGGTCTTAATCAGACGCAACAGAAAATTTTCAAAGAGATTTTCAGCAATATAAAATTTGTACAAGTAAGTAATCGCCTGAGTAACTGGATAAAGGGGATGATCCAGATAAGGCCAGAATTGGCCGATCAGTATTCTCAATTTATTTCTCTGGATGTTTTGCAATTCGATGGCTATGAGAAGGTTTTATTGCTGGATAGTGATCTGTTGTTTCGACATGATATAAGTGAAATATGTGGTAGAGAAGAACCTTTGTTATGTTGTAGGGATCGCCCCGCTTATCTAGGTTATGGTCGGAATAGGGCTACCTATGAGACTACTAAAGATAAAAAAAATGTAATTGTAGATACATTTAATTCAGGCTTTATGTTAATTGATCAGAAACTACTTAATCATGTTGAATACAATAGACTACTTGAAATTATCTCTCAGGATCAATGGAGGCAGATCACAGCAGCTCATACCGATCAGCTAATCTTCAATTTAGCATTTGAAGGGAGGCAATACCTTCTTGACGGCAGTTATAACTTTTTACTCAAGCACGAAAGAATTATTGAAAATGTAGAAGGTATTAGTACGAGTGACGCTAAAGTCGTACATTTCAATCTTCATGTAAAACCATGGCAAATCGACAAACTATTAGGTTGCAGTTTTGACAATCCGATTGTATTAAAAGCTTTCGAATGGTGGAGCGAGACATTCATAGAGTGTTTACAACTTCGCGCACTACGTGGCCGTGTTAAGGCTAATTGATGTTTGTGAGTTATATAGGGAAATATGATGCCAGATAATAGTAGAAATATTTACAAATTATATCGCGGCCTGGCACTCATAATTCTAAATATTATCGTTATATTAGTATTGATCAATATAGCATTGGGTATTTATTTTTCTCATAAGGATAGTCCTGTAAATCATAAGTTTTATTCATCAGGTGTTGTAGTGACCGATTCAGGTTATTTTTATAAAAATGGTGCGCCGGTTGATAATGGGAAGCGACGCCTGTCTGTAATGGGTAATTTCGATTATCTACCTTTCGAAGATACGATGACTGAAGCAGAAATCAGTCAGTTGCTGGATGAGGATCATAATTTCAGCCGGCTTGAAATGCCTTACCGTGCATGGGTTCAGTATAGTGCACCACAGTTCAATGGCACATACATAAATGTTGATCTGGATGATATGGGGTTTTCTGTACGTAATACTCCGCCTAACCCGCAATATTCGGATTCGGAGCAGCCAGTTCAGATTCTTGCTTTAGGCGGTAGCACAACCTTTGGCCTTAAAGTTGCAGATTATCATACCTACCCAGCGTATCTTGAAGAGATACTGAATAGACGTGCAGAGAAGGATAATCTTGATGTCGGTGTAGAAGTATTAAATTATGGGCGACGTGGATTTTATATCACTCAAGAAATGTACTTGTTGCTTGATATCTTGAGAGGCGGGAAAAGGCCCGAGCTTGTGATTTTCCTGGATGGTTTGAATGTTGGTAGAGATGATGATACGCCTAACTATACGCATAGGATTTCAAGAAAAGTTAAGGATATGCAAGTTGGTTCGAGTCTAGAGTCATCAGTAATGTGGAAGGAAGTACCGTTATTGCGTGCTGTCAGAAGCCTCTCTGCGAGGTTGCGTGGAAGTAGTAAACAGCAATTGGAACCGGTGGTAAAGCATGATGTGTCTACAGTAGTCGAGAGGTTCATTCAAAGCCGCGAATCAATATTAAATATATGTCAGCAATATGGTATTGAATGCATGTTTATACTGCAGCCTGATGCCGCATATAATTATCCGCTCAATTTATATCGTAATCCCGACATACTCAATATGAATGGGCGGAAATGGAGGGAAGCGTTTTATTCTGATATGAAACAACAGCCTGGGTTTATCGACTTTACCCATCTGTTCGAAGAGTGGGGGAGAAAGGCCATAATAGATAGTGCGCATTACAGTCCACCCTTCAACCAGTTTCTGGCTAAAAATATAGCTAGTAAAATAGATTTGCTCAAATTAAAACAAAACCGAACTCTCCCAGGAAGGCCTACTTACTCAAAGCGGCGCTATCATTAATCAGCTGATACCAATAGTGTATCCATAGTATTCGAATAATTCCTGGTGTCTGGAGAATAGCGTATCCAGTTCTTTGATATCGTTAGCTGAAAGTCGAGAAATTTGTTGGCTATTCATATTCCTTAATTCTTCATGATAGTTTCCTTTTACTGGTATTATTTGCTGCAAAGTCAGTTCTTCTAGCTCAGGGACCAAATTAATAATCTTATCCTGTAAAGACAATGGTTCTTCACACATCGACTCATAGGTAAAAAATAACCCTGAACGCCCGTAGTTTATAATATTGTTTTTTTGATATTTCAGGCAATTGATAATATGTTTTGAAGTTCTCTCTATCGCTATTTTACGAGAAGGGTACCTTGAACTATCGGTGGATCTTAAAATCCCCTCAGCTACAGCGTAGGGGTTTCTCACCATAAAAAGAAACTTGGCATTGGTGAAGTTATTTTTCAGAGCTTTTACATGTAGCATAAATGGCGGAGATTTCTCAACTAGTACAGACGCATTTTTATTTCGAGCATAGGCATGGAAATACCATGCTCTGCGGCTATTATCCCAGTTGTACAAAGATTCATCTGATAACTTATCCAGACACCATTGTTCCGATGCCCATAATAATGGCAGACCTAACTCAAGAGGAGTCGGGCCAGAAAAACCGAATAAATGCTGGCCTTCTCGCCGCAAACCCCATGCACCTGGGCAGGTGGCTAATACATTTTTTACAAATGTAGAGCCACTGTTATTGGTGCATATAACAAATAGGTGTGTTTTAATTAATCGATTCAGTTCGTGTTCAGCTCCGTAATAGTGTATTTCAGGTGTTGTCATTGGATATTGAATGTCTAGTATTTTCTTATACTGCAAGGTATTGGGATGGTTTGTAGGTGTTATGAAGCTTATTCATATGCCCCAGCGCAAGCTAATGTTTGATGATAATAGGCATGTCAAGATTGCCAAGGTTCCAGCAAGCCAGCACCAATCAACACATTGCAAAGAGCTTTACTCTCATTCTCGGCTAAAGACAGCTCCTTAAGACTAAAGCGCTGATTTTCTGCTATAAATTTTAAAGGCTCAAAATATTCAGCTCTAAAAGTAAGTTTCCCACTTCCTGGTACTACTGTGGCTTGATTCTGCACATTAAGGCTAACGTGAATTGGCTCTAGTAGCTTGAATGAACAGGTCTTGCCATTATTTTTTAAATCACCAAGTACTTGATCGGTTGTTGTATTACGTGTGATGGTCTTAGAATGCGCAACAAAATCTGGGTGAGGGTATTCATCTTCATCAATTTTTGTACGCAAAGCGTTGAGAGCGAGCAAAATCTCACTGCTTGTAATGTTAGTTTGGCTTTCGGAAATACTATCTGGCGTAACAAGTCCAGATAGTCCTGACGTCATGTCATCAACCAGCCAGTCATCAAGATGATCTTTGATCAAAGTAATGATTTGAGAGTAACGCGAAGTGAAGGCAATCGTCAGGTGTAATGAATCTTGTTCACTATCAGATTGAGCGGAATGTATAAAGTTTTGCGGGATATACAGAAGTTGTCCAGGTTCTAGAGTGGTTTCTATTAGAGGTTCTTCCATTGAGTTTTTGTCTCGACTGTACACCCGCCATACTTTTTTGCCGCTCTGTTGCCATATGAGGACGTCACATGGGTCACGATGTTGACCAAATCCGATAGCATTGGCAGAAGAATAGTAACTGTTTATATGGATTCGACTCTTTAGAGTGCTGGCCAAATCTTCTGCCAGCTCATGTAATGGTAAAAAATCGTTATTGAGTAACTTGGTGATTACGGTCCAGTCTTTGTTTAGTGCGTCAGATAGCCAGGCTGTATCATTAAATAATGCTTGATGGAAAACAGGATCTAGCCATTTTCCATGCCTGGCCATTTTAAAATTGAAGCCATACTCCAGACTGCTGCATGTAATACGTGAAATGAAATCATTATAGGTGAATAATGGATACGGTGCTGTTGATGGTGTAGATCGATGATAAGGCTTCCTGCCATAATAATACTTAAAAAAATCCCTCTGCGATAAAGGAAACAGTAAGTCATCTAATTTGGGATTCTTTCCTGGGACTGAGTTTACAATACGCATGTAGTGATCGATGCTGGTATTTAGGATTGTGATCTAACGGACGCCATATAAAGTATTAATATTATATTAGTTACTTATACACAGGTATTATAGCTCTGACAATGTTGGGTGTGTCTAGTAAAATAGAAGAGATATCGCCATGAAAATATTTTATACGGCAGACCTTTCCTGGCATTTATGAATAATATCTTTCCATACTGTTTCTTTATTGTTCAATCTTAGAAGTTCATATATTTCCAGTGCATTGAGTTTCGATGCGAACTCCTTCTCCTGTATTTGAAGATTATCCAGCTTATTTCTGTATAAAGCGGGTTCAATGTTATCGATAGCATCTTTTAGTTGCCTGCTAGTCGGATTCATACCAGCAGAATCAGCAATAAAATTCACATACTGGAATGGATCTTTGTGTGCTTCGGAAAAGTCAATTAAATGAGTTTTGGATTTGAATGCCGAGAGATCATATTCAAGTCTGTGTGCAACTTGACTGAATGAGTTTCTATAGCGTTCGAGGAACATTGTGAGACAGAAAAAATTTTTATTGTCTGTTTTTTTTAGCGCGGCACACTCTGAATGAGCTTGTTCTGATGGTTGTCTATAAGAGATGAATATGGATTGAATTTCCGATAGGGAATTTATCCAGAGTTCTATATCTTCCTCATATAAATGGCGTAACTCCATTTTACAAGCCACATGGCTAGATAGTAAGGATTGAAATGTTGTTGATTTCGGGCCTGAATACATGATTTCGGGCTCTTCAAAATAACCCTTGGGGTTTGCTTCATAATGGCTCACTTCTCTGTCGTTATCGAAAGCTCTGCCGATAGCTTTCACCCCCAGGGTATTGAGTGTCTGCATAAGTAACGAGGAGCCAGAGCGGCCCAGTGTAAATACAATGATCATCGTGAGAGTATTGTTATGAGTTAACTAACCGGAAACGTCTGGTTTCTTGACTTTGTTGTAGAGTATATCCATATTTCAAGCCTATGAGTATGGACGTCAGTATTGGTATCGAACCACAAATCCCTCGGCATGATATTAAAAGCCTGAAGAGTGATATTGCGTTACAGAATTTCCAACGTTATGGATGTATACAGCTAGATGGTTTGATTAATCCAGATAAACTAGAACAACTTCGCCTACGATTTGGTAATGGGGATGGTTTACGGAGTGTAAAAGTGGGTAATCGAAGAGCAATGTATCAAATACCAATCGAGCAGGAATTTAATGACCCCACTATATATGCTAATTCTATATTGTTGCCGTTACTCGAAGGTCTGCTCGGCGCAGATTTTATACTAGGAACGTTTTCATTTGTAGTTGCAAATACCGGAGCGGAAGATCAGCATATTCATCGAGATTACCAGAATCTATTCGATAGTCCTGTTGATTATTTCTGTCCATCTTATGCGATTAATTGCATGATACCGCTCACGCAAATGAATCAAATAAGCGGATCAATACGTGTCTGGCCGGGGAGTCATCGTAACCCCGTAACATCTGAAAAGATACTCCAGGAAAAAGGTGTTTTAGCTGATGTGCCAATGGGGTCAGTCTTGCTCCTGGATTATAGGGTGTTACATCAGGGGACACATAACCCTTCAGTTAATCCTCGACTTTTAATGCTACTCGCCTACCAGCGAAACTGGTTTTTACACACGGAGTATCAAGAAGGGATAACGTTAGTCGATATGAAAGAAACGTCATTTCAAGAAGTTCCGTCTGAATATCAACACTTATTTAGCAGAGCACCTTTTCGTGCGAAAAAACTATTTTAGTATGTCTTTTCTCTAATTACTTATATGCCTGAGTTTATGTATTCGAGCCAAATCAATAGTATATTCTTCCATTATTACACTATCTTAAGAGCAGTGCGGAAACAAGTTAGGTCGCGCACTGACATGCGACACGTAGCGTATTCGGAAACCTGTACCGATTTCATAGATTCGAGAAAGGTTAGATTTGCACGCTAGGTTTGATGTAATTGTTTGTGGTGATGAACTAACATATAGTGAATCATTAACACATTTAGTTGAGCCTAGCGTAGATGACTATGCCATTGATCATAAAGTAATGCGTTACTCACTGAGGTCGGAAATAAAGCTGCATTCAATGATGTGATACTGAGGAGCAAGCTAGGGACTAGCTTGGATCAAATTGGTAATCTAAAATTCGAATTGCTAAAATCAAGCCAATCTTTAACCCCATTTCGGTTTTATGCACTTGTCCTGCGGAACTGAATCATAACTCCAAAGCCTTGGCTGAAATAGTAACGCCACACTATTAAAGTGAATATACAAACTCTTCTTAAATGTTCAGATTCAATACATGTCAGAATTTTATCTGATAATGATGTAAGAGTAAGACTTCCAGTTGGAGGTAGGATACGTGGTGATCGTTTATTACTTGCAATATTAGGAGCTTTTTCCTCTCCAAGAACTGTTCAGGAGGGAATAGATGAATTGAACAGCTTTCTTTCGTCTCGCGAAGAATTTTCAGCAATAGTTAAGATGATTATGAAGATGCATAGTGCTGGTATTTTAATTGAGGAAGAGGGCAGCGAACTATTATCTTCTGTAAATGGCCGATTCGATTCATCAGAAGTCCATGTGAGAATGTTGAATGACAGGGTACGAACATCGGCCTATCAACGTGCTATTCGTGAAACGGTTTGTCGGTGATATTGTTTTAGATATCGGAACCGGCACAGGTATTCTGGCAGCAACGGCCGCAAAATGTGGTGCAGCGAGGGTCTATGCTGTTGAACAGAGTTCGGTGGCGAAATTGGCAACAAAGGTTTTTGAGGGAAAATGGGTTATCAGAAACTGTTACTGTTATTCAGGGGGCATTCTATAGATATAGTGCTTCCTGAGAATGCAGACGCATTGGTCGCCGAAATATTAGGTAATGACCCTCTG
>CALODD010000064.1:0-7192 GCA_942491945.1 uncultured Gammaproteobacteria bacterium
GAACTGCCCTTTCATTATTTAGTATCATTTTTATTAAATGTGAATCTATTCTAAACAGAATAGAAAATCCACACTTAATTTAACCATATTCAAGGACAATTTCATTAACTATTTTCAAAAACCAATGCTTATCATCTATATTTATAATTTAAGTATATTAGAAAGATCTGATATTAGGGTTTTCCCTAACATAGATCAAGTATTTTTATTAACATAAATTAAAATTTATTTTATAGGGGCAAAAAAAAGCAGCCTGTGTTGCCACGGCTGCTTTTAGATAAGGCTAAGAGTAGCCTTAGATCTGATACATCAAATGTACAACGTGATATCAGCTTCTCCGGCAAATTCAAAAAATGTTGCCGCACCACCAAACTCGATACCATCAATGAAAGATGCTGGATCCATATCAAACAGATCTACCGTCATCTGACACGCTACCATTTTTACTTCTGCTTCCTGAGACAGCTCACGCAGGTCTTCAAGACTGGCTACGCCTTTTGATGCCATTTTCTTTTTCATCATCGCAGTCATCATGCCTTCCATACCGGGAAGTGCCTGCAGCGCGACTGGAAACCATTTATCCATTGCCATCGGCATTGGCATACCTGGGTTACCCAGCGAGCTCACTTTTAGATCCATGTCTTTCTTACATAGCTGAAGACCATAGAAAGTGAAAAAGATCTCTACTTCATAACCTAACGCTGCTGCAGTTGAGGCCAGAATAAAAGGAGGATACGCCCAATCAAGCGTACCTTTTGTCGCGATAATCGCTAATTTCTTTTGTTCCATCAGAATAATCCTCCGGGAATATTAAAAGTCTGCGATTACGCCTTCTTCATCATGAATACGAATTTGCCGTCTTCTTCACCAGACTCCATCAACTCATTGCCTGTTTGCTTGGCAAAGGCTTCAAAGTCTTTTACTGAACCTGGGTCAGTCGCAACGATACGCAGTACCTGGCCAGCTTCCAGGCCGGCAATTGCTTTCTTTGCACGCAAAATTGGCAGAGGACAGTTCAATCCGCTTGCATCTAATTCCTGATCAAAATCAGCCATGGTCATAACCCCTTATGTTAGTAATATATTGATTGAAACCACTGAATTGTTTCAGCGGCGTGAAAAAATGTGGCACGATTTATAGTTCAAGTACTGATTAAACGCAACCACAACAAAAAAGGCTGTATAAAGGTTATACAGCCTCGGAAAGCATATAGTCGCCACTGACGACTTCCTGGCCATTTCTCGCCCAATCCATAATGCCGCCTTTCAGGTTGATTGCATTATCAAAGCCCTGCTGCTTAAGGAAATAGCAGACCTGAGCAGATCGTGCGCCCGTGCGGCAATAGAAGACGACCGGCTTCGTTTTATCAAACTCAGACATCTTCAATGGAATCGTATGCATAACAATATGTTCTGCATTCGTGAGCGCACCTTGCATGACTTCTGCGGCAGAACGTACATCGACCAGACGAGGAGGCTCATCACCAGCCAGCATCTCGACCAACTCTGGAGTCGATATCTCATTAATCATCATATAACCACCAAAATTTCATTAACTTCTAATTTTATTACATTAGCATTATTGAATATAGTAAGTCAAAATCTCATCAAAAACACATGTTAAGAATGGGAATTCGATATAACTAACAGCCCTATGCCAGTTAGCTATATCTATTACATCAGGGACATATGAATTTCCTTATATACCCCTAGAATACCGCGCACTTGGTAATAGCTGGAGTGTTCGAGCATGAAAGATCAGATCGAGAAAATTCTCGCCGGAATCACAGACCCCCATATTGAAAAAGACCTGATGGCCTGTAAGGCCGTGAAGGATATTACTGTCGATGGCGATAAAGCCAGTGTCAAAGTGGTACTGGGTTATCCATCAGCAGGCTATGTCGATACGCTGGCTGAACAGGTCAAGACAGCGGTTGAAGGCATTGATGGGATTACTTCCTGTGAAGCCGATGTGTCGTTCAAGATTGCAGAACACAAGGTACAGAAGAACCTGGATCTCATTCCGGGTGTAAAAAACATTATTGCCGTCGCCTCTGGTAAAGGTGGTGTCGGCAAATCCACCACAACCGTGAATTTAGCCTTAGCGCTAGCCGCTGAAGGCGCCAAGGTCGGTATTCTCGATGCCGATATCTACGGCCCATCCCAGCCGCGTATGCTCGGCATTTCCGGCCAGCCCGATTCTCCCGATGGTAAGACATTAGAACCCATGATGAGCTATGGCATCCAGGCGATGTCGATTGGTTTTCTGGTGGAAGAAGACACCCCCATGATCTGGCGTGGCCCGATGGTGACTCAGGCCTTAGAGCAATTACTGAAAGACACCAACTGGAAGGATCTGGATTATCTGGTGATTGATTTGCCACCGGGTACGGGTGATAT
The DNA here is from genome assembly GCA_942491945.1 of uncultured Gammaproteobacteria bacterium. GTDB lineage: Bacteria > Pseudomonadota > Gammaproteobacteria > JAJDYQ01 > JAJDYQ01 > JAJDYQ01. The sequence goes on from CALODD010000064.1 coordinate 2,400, forward strand.
CCAGCTGACACTGGCGCAGAAGGTGCCGGTTTCTGGAGCTATCATTGTGACGACTCCTCAGTATATTGATCTTTTAGATGCTCGTTAGGGTCTAAAGATGTTTGAGAAGGTAGAAGTGCCAGTTCTAGGTGTGGTTGAGAACATGAGTCTGCACATCTGTTCTGAGTGTGGTCATGAAGAGCCGATCTTTGGTGAAGGCGGTGGTGAGCGCATGGCAGAAGAAGAAAAAGTCGACTTCCTGGGTGCGTTACCATTAGACAAGCGTATTCGTGTAGAAACTGATGAAGGTAAGCCAACCGTGATTGCTGAGCCGGATGCTCGCATCAGCCAGATTTACCGTGAGATTGCACGTAAGGCAGCGGGTAAGCTGAGTCAGCGGGCGAAGTCGTATGCGCAGAAGTTTCCGAAAATTGTGATTCAGAATAATTAATATCTGGTCGCGCAGGCGCAGAGACACAGAGAAATGATAATCTGTCGTTTTAACCGATAGTCTCTCCTGTGAGCCTCAGTCTCTTTGTGGCATAAAGCATATGAAATACTTACCTATATTCATGAATATCCGCGACCGCGACTGCCTGGTCGTGGGTGGCGGTGAAATTGCAACTCGTAAGGTCGCGCTACTACTAGATGCCGGTGCAAACGTCACCGTTATGGCACCAGACTTCAGCTCCACGCTCACAAGCTGGCATAACAAAGGTAAGATCACTCGTCGTGAATGTCCTTTCGATGAAAGCACGGATATCAGTGAATACCGTGTCGTTATCGCGGCAACAGACAATAAAGACATTAACCAGTTAATCTCAGATAAAGCACGTGCCAGCAATACGCCGGTCAATGTTGTTGATAATCCCGACGAGGGAACATTCATCATGCCATCAATCGTTGATCGTGATCCTGTACAGATTGCTATTTCAACCGGCGGTGCCTCACCCGTATTAGCTCGCTTGCTACGCGGTAAACTTGAATCAACCATCCCCACTGCTTATGGACGACTTGCTTCGCTCGTTGAAGAGTTCAGAGAGAAGGTCAAAGCTCGTTTTGATAATGTCACACAGCGTCGTAAGTTTTGGGAAGAAGTCTTCCAGGGGCGTATCAGTGAACTACTCTTTGCCGGAAAAGACGAACGTGCCCGTGAAGTTTTGCAGGAAGCACTTGAGGCCGGGGAAAACACCTCTGGAAAAGGCGAAGTTTATCTGGTGGGTGCTGGACCCGGTGATCCTGACTTGCTGACGTTCCGTGCATTACGTCTTATGCAACAGGCCGATGTCGTGCTGCATGACCGCCTGGTGTCACAACCTATTCTTGATATGGTGCGTCGTGATGCCGAGCGTATTTATGTTGGTAAAGAACGCAGTAATCATGCTGTGCGCCAGGAACGCATTAATGACATGCTAGTCGAACTTGCTCAGCAAGGTAAACGCGTACTGCGCTTAAAAGGCGGCGATCCATTTATCTTTGGACGCGGCGGTGAAGAAATCGAAACTCTAGCTGAGAACGACGTACCGTTTCAGGTTGTACCAGGTATTACAGCTGCAGCTGGTTGCGCCAGTTATTCTGGCATCCCTCTCACTCATCGTAATTACGCTCAATCATGTACTTTTGTTACGGGTAACCTGAAAGACGGCACAGTTGACCTGAACTGGCCAGCCCTGGCAGTCGAGAACCAGACCGTAGTCTTCTATATGGGTCTTAAAGCACTGCCACAGATATGTGAGCAGATGATTGCCCATGGACTACCTGACTCAACCCCGGCTGCCATCGTACAACAAGGTACTACACGTCATCAGCGAGTATTGACTTCGACTTTGAAAGATCTGCCTGAATTAACCAATAACGAACAGATTCTGCCACCAACACTCATTATCGTTGGTCATGTTGTTGAGTTACACGAGAAACTGGCATGGTTTGAACCTGCGGTTGATGATGATTCGCATTGGGATGACCAAACACTATAGTCATGAAGACCTATAACGAACTCATTGCTGAAGTATTACCCAGCATTCAGGAATTATTCCCCTGGGACATCGAAGACAAAATGTCAGATGACCCATTATTACTGGATATCCGTGAGCCCGAAGAATTCAATGCCATGCGTATCGAAGGCTCAATTAATGCGCCACGCGGTATTCTGGAGCAATGTTGTGAATGGGATTACGAAGAGACCATCCCTGAACTGGTTAACTCGCGGCAACGTGACATTATTGTGATTTGTCGCTCGGGTAATCGTAGCGTGCTGGCTGCCCATACCATGCAGCTGATGGGCTTCGAAAAAGTCTCTTCACTTAAAACTGGTTTACGCGGCTGGAACGATTACGAATTACCTCTGATCAACAGCGAAAAGCAGGCTGTATCTATCGACAGTGCGGATGATTATTTTACAACCCGTGTAAGAGACGAACAAAAGAGACCTAATTAGTTCGTATTAGCCAATAAATACGTGGCATAACGTATTGTTTTTTGGAACAATGCCGGTGGGATCTGATAATAATGACACCTTCCGGCGAACATCGATACTGGCTCGCTCAATATCCAGAATATATAAAGCCTGATATTGACGAGATCACACAAACGTCCATTCCTGCCTTCATGCAGGAGTGCATTACCGAGTTTTCGACACATCCTGCTTATCAACATCTTGGCACCCAGATTAGCTATCAGCAGTTAGGTGCTTTAGTTAATAATTTTTCCGAGCAGTTACACAATAAATACAGCCTGGACAAAGGCGATCGAATTGCTCTCATGATGCCCAATACGTTGGCTTATCCTGTCAGTATGTTTAGTGTTTTGCAGCTCGGCGGCATAGTCGTTAATGTAAATCCTCTTTATACCCCACGTGAGTTGAAAGAATTATTACAGGATTCTGGCGCACGCATCATCATCATTATGGATGCCTTTACATCTACCCTTCGTGAAATCATTCACGAGACTGCTGTCGAACATGTCATTGTCTGCCGTATCGGTGATTTACATCGTTCTGGAAAACGGTGGCTACTCAATAGCTACGCCAGACATATTAAGCAGTTAAAACAGGATAGTGATATTTCTGGAGCAGAGTTTCATGATCTAGCATGTACCGATGCCCCTCAATTATTTCAGCCGCCGCCCATAGAGCTCGACGACATTGCCTTTTTGCAATACACCGGGGGCACAACCGGTAAGTCAAAAGGCGCTATGTTGACGCATCACAATATCATCGCTAACGCTATTCAGGCGACTAGCTGGATTGGCCCGGCCTTTATCTCCAAAAACCCTCACCTGATTACCGCATTGCCGCTGTATCATATCTTCGCACTTATGGCGAACGTATTCGCGATCATGCGCCTGGGTGGCTGCAGCCATCTCATCACTAACCCTAAAGACATGAGCAGTTTTCTAAAAGAACTCGCAAATACCCGGTTTCATGCGATTACTGGTGTAAACACATTATTCAACGCCATGCTGCACCATAAGGCATTTAAGAAAATTAACTTTGATAACCTGCAGCTGACTCTCGCTGGCGGCATGAGCGCGCAACAACAGGTTGCTGATGATTGGTTCGATGCAACTGGCACACCAATCATCGAAGCCTATGGTCTAACTGAGTCATCACCGGCGTTATGTGCAAACCTGGTCAATATAAAACAGTTCACCGGCACCATTGGCTTACCCTTGCCTTCTACCGAAATTAGTATTCGAAATACTGATGGAAAACAACTCCCTGCAAATGCCGAAGGTGAAGTCTGGGCTCGCGGCCCACAAATTATGCTGGGCTACTGGAATGCACCCGATGAAACTGAAAAAGTACTGACGTCCGATGGCTGGCTAAAAACTGGTGACATTGGTGTCATGAGCGATGCAGGATTTGTCCGTCTTGTTGATCGTAAGAAAGACATGATTATTGTTTCAGGCTTTAATGTGTATCCAAATGAAGTGGAAGCCATACTGGCCAGACATCCAGATATTCTGGAGGCAGGTGTTATCGGCGTTCCGAATGAACAGGCTGGTGAAGCGGTAAAAGCGGTTATTGTAAAAAGAATCAGAGACTGACCGAAGAATCAGTCATAAAGCATTGTGAGAGAACATCTGACGGCATACAAGGTACCCAAACTGATCGAATTTTGTTGATGAGATTCCAAAAACCAATGTTGGGAAAATTCTTCGACGCGCATTACGCTAAGTTACTTAGCAACATCCACGACGGCCTCTGGATCTGTATCCGGCAACAACCACGCGGCCAATGCTGGCAGTATCGTAATTGCCGCTAACATATTCACCAAAAACATAAACGTCAGCATGATTCCCATATCTGCCTGAAACTTCAGGTCAGAGAATATCCAGGTCATAACACCCATTGCCAGTGTTATCGCAGTAAACACGACACCACTCCCTGTCATGCTCAATGTCACTCGGTAGGCTTCCACAAATGGTAAGCCCTGCTTCATGAGACTCTGTAGGCGACTAAAAATATAGATCCCGTAATCGACACCAATTCCAACACCTAAAGCCACAACCGGTAAGGTATTGACCTTCAATCCAATTTCTAACCATGCCATCATCGCGTAGGACAATAGACTAACAACACCCAATGGAATCACTACACAAAGTGCTCCACGTAATGATCTAAATAAAATCAGGCAGAGAATGAAAATTGCGGAAAACACATAAAGCAAAATTGGGAACTGTGCTGCATCAACTGCTTCATTCGTTGCCGCCATCACTCCAACATTGTTGCTGGCAAGCTGGTAATTAACTTTTGCAGAAGCAAAGTTAGTCGCGATGTTTTTAACGCCCATTTCACATCGCCATATAAATCG
>CALODD010000065.1:0-6335 GCA_942491945.1 uncultured Gammaproteobacteria bacterium
AATGCCACATACCTGTTGGCCTTATGACCTGTGTAACCGGTGTTTCAGGCTCAGGTAAATCGACTCTGATTAACGAAACCCTCTACAAGGTTGCACACACTGAATTAAACCGCGCAAATGAAACTGCAGCACCACATGACGGTATTGAAGGCCTGGACTTTTTTGACAAGGTCGTCGACATCAACCAAAGCCCTATTGGTCGAACACCAAGATCTAACCCAGCGACTTACACAGGGATGTTTACCACTATACGCGACTTATTTGCCAGCACTCCTGAAGCGCGCGCACGTGGCTATAAACCTGGGCGTTTTAGTTTTAATGTAAAAGGCGGACGATGTGAAGCCTGTCAGGGCGACGGCATTATTAAAGTTGAAATGCACTTTCTTCCTGACATCTATGTCGATTGCGATATCTGTCATGGGAAACGTTTTAATGGTGAGACACTTGAAATTTATTATAAAAGACAAAAACATTAACGAAGTCTTAAGTTTCTCTGTCGAAGACGCTATTGACATTTCTTTGAAATGCCATACCAGTTGTTCAGTCGCAACCTTCAAACTCTGCAATGGATGTTGGACCTGACTTACGTTCACCTCGGACCAGAACGCCACCACACTTTGTCTGGTGGTGAAGCTCAGCGAGTTAAACTGGCGAAGTGAACTCTCAAAACAATCAACCGGTAAGACCTTATACATACTCGATGAACCAACCACTGGCTTACACTTCCATGATATTGAACAGCTGCTTGGCGTTCTCCACCGTTTACGCGATCACGGTAATACGGTTGTTGTTATTGAACACAATATGGATGTCATCAAGACCGCAGACTGGATCATCGACCTTGGACCAGAAGGCGGTAGTAAAGGCGGGCAGGTCATTGCCAAAGGTAGCCCTGAAGATATTGTTGATAATAAAGATTCTTACACCGGAGAGTTTCTTCGTGCTTATTTAGTCTAACGTCTAACGAACCAATAAAGCCAATTGTTTGAGCTGATTTAACATTGCTGGCAACGCCTGTTGCAGATATTGAAACAGTTTAGCCTGATCCGTGATAACTTGATCTTCAAACCGCAACTGCAATACTCCTTCATCGGCCATAGCAACCATAGCCTTAGTTAAATCATCAAGTGTTCGTCGCCCATTGCACAGCATCAATAATTGTCTTATCGGCTCATCTAAAGCAACAAGCTGATGCATCATATTGGTCACGTAACTATTCGTAGCAGCCTGTAAGCGGCTCAGCGCGCTCGCAAGTGGCTTGGCACTGACCGCATTGGCTATCGGTAAGTCAATCGTACTTAAACGTATCGCATTAATACCATAAGCCTGCAGCAAATCCATATCTAGCGAATTAGGGTTATCACTGGCCTGACTCAGCTTTTCAAGCTCTTCATAGTCACACGATTTTGGCCAGTGCTTTTGCAGTTGATCGAATGCCGCCGTCGTCACCACATTATGCGACGCAATATCAACCCCGTTCAATGATCGAAACCGCACGGTGGAATCATCCAGCTTCGAAACTAGCTGCAGATTTGCCGCAACTTTTAATTGTTTAATCTTTTCCGAGTCTATAGCACGATCTATTTTAATTGAATCATGACATAACAAGGTGATTCGAAAGTTTCTATTGCGAACATAATCAAGATATTGCTCTAATTGCATAACATCATCTGAAATTCGCATTAAAGTATCCGCTAGATCACTTGGAAGCTGATTCAGCAACATAGTGGAAAAATCGGCTTCCGCCAGAAATTGCAAACCATTCTCTTCAGCATGTTGCGTAAATTCGATAAAGCTAAATACACTACGATGGGGATCGAGAAAGCGATGCACAATATCCGCATCACCCATGTTAACTGCCTGCCCAGCTAGCATTTTTTTCGGATCGGCCACATCCTGATCTTCTCTAACAACAAACGACATTAAAGCTCTACTTTGCTGAATTCGTTCCTCTATATCCTTAAAGCGCTGGGCATGGAACCTGACCATGTCACGCATAGATTGCGCAGGATCAGCACCCGGACTAACATCGTAGCTAATACACATAACACCCTGGTTTGAGAGATAGTCTTTCCCGAACTGCAGTATTCGTTTCTGCTCCTCCTCACCGACATTTGAAAACACATCATGGCAAATAATGTAATCAAACTTACGTATTTTACCACCGACCTTTAACAAGATATTTTTCTCAAGCTTGATGTTTTTCAGCTGCAATTTCTTTATTAGTGCATTACCCCGGTCAATTTGCACACCCGAGATATCAACTCCAAAACACTGTGACTTCGGCAACTGCATCGCTATAGGAATGAGATTGCCACCATCACCGCAACCAATCTCCAGTATGCGACAATCATGCAGTGGCTTTGGATTCATCGAGAACAGCTTTGCGATGACCGCGAGATGATCTGGATGGGTTAAGGAATTCGGCAAGGTATGAACGGGGTATTGGTCATAAGATGCTTCAATACTCAGTTCCTCAGTAGCATCGACATCCAACTGCATCTGCTCTTGCCTAGGCATTTTTCGTTTAGCCATATTTAATGGAAGTCCCTATTTCTATACTTAGAATATCCGCTGCTGAAGCCTGATTTGCTGCGATTTCGATCAGTCCAATTGAATTACGATACCAGAAACACTCACCTATCTCACAATCAGAAAAGATTCTAGAATACGAGATCGCCTGAGACCCTATATACAACACACTCTTCTCGGTTAATTTTTCAAATGAGATCGAAGTAAAAATATTGCCAAATGGGTCAACATAGATCGCTTCACAGAATGATCCAGATTTCTGGGTTTTTATTTCACGAACGCAGGATATAAGTGATTCATTATTGTTGGTCTTTGGAAAGTTACGCCCTTGCTCTAGTGCAGCAGCAACAGGCGCGAAGATATCTCGTCCATGAAAAGTATCTGACGCTTTGAATGCAGCTACATCGATTTGATTAATATCTACGTTATCCGCGTTCCGAATAACATCGTGGAATAAACCATTCATAGGCCCAACATAAAATTGCTCATCCGCCTTAAGGACAACAGGGAGACGATCCCCTCCCACACCTGGATCAACAACACAAAGGAATACAGTACCTACAGCATATTGGGATCGATAGGCAGCCAATAGGAACGATGCATGTCGTACATCATAGGCAGGCAAATCAGCATGGATATTAATGCAGGAAACACCAGGCGCAATAGACTGGACTTTGGCTTGTATCTGTCCCACATAGGGACCTTCATTACCGTAGTCAGTGAATAGTAGAATCATTCTTAACGAGATCAGTCGCCATCATGGCAATACTATAGGGCACTCACGGGAGATAACAAACAGGCGCTCGAAAAATCGTCCGTGATCTAATCAAAAAGTCAGCAGGCATAAAAAAACCGGGCAAGCCCGGTTTTTTTATCAATAGAACTAGATATCAATCAATCTTCGTCTTCTTCCGGACGATCCATTAATTCGACATAAGCCATAGGTGCTTTATCACCTGTACGGTAACCACATTTCAGGATACGCAGGTAACCGCCCTGACGCTCTTTAAAACGTGGACCCAGCTCGTTGAATAGCTTTGTAACAATTTCACGATCACGAAGACGGGCAAATGCCAGACGGCGATTCGCGACAGAATCGTCTTTAGCCATCGTAAGCAGTGGCTCAGCTACACGACGTAATTCCTTTGCCTTAGGCAGAGTCGTCTTGATAAGCTCATGACGAAACAGCGAAGCAGACATATTACGAAACATCGCTTTGCGATGACTGCTGTTGCGGTTTAACTGGCGACCTGAATGACGATGACGCATGGTAATTACTCTTTAAATTCGTTTGATTAACAATTTAATCGATTAAACAACTGGGTTGCTACGATCTTCCAGACCAGGAGGTGGCCAGTTTTCCAGCTTCATTCCCAGTGTCAACTCATGAGATGCAAGAACATCTTTGATTTCTGTCAGGGATTTCTTACCCAGATTCGGTGTCTTTAACAACTCAACTTCAGTGCGTTGAATCAGGTCACCGATGTAGTAAATACTTTCCGCTTTTAAACAGTTAGCAGAACGTACTGTTAACTCCAGATCATCTACTGGGCGTAGCAGAACAGGGTCGATATCAGCAGAAGCCTGCGCTTCCTCTTCAGCCTGTGCCTCACCTTCAAGATCAACAAAAACAGATAACTGATCACGCAAAATAGTCGCAGAACGGCGAATAGCATCTTCAGGATCAATCGTGCCGTTAGTTTCGATGTCAATGATCAGCTTGTCCATATTAGTGCGCTGCTCAACACGCGCCGCATCAACATTGTAAGTCACGCGACGAACAGGGCTAAATGATGCATCAAGCTGCAAACGGCCTATCGGATTGACTTCTTCAGGATCACGGCGGGTAACAACTGGAACATAACCACGACCACGTTCAACTTTCAGAGTCATCTTTAACGTAGTATCACCTGTAATATGCGCAATAACATGATCAGGATTTGATATCTCAATATCATGATCAACAGCAATATCGCCGGCCGTAACAGGACCCGGCTCGCTCTTTTCCAGCGTCAGTGTAGCATCATCACGGCTGTGCATAATGATGGCGACTTCTTTCAGGTTGAGCAGGATATCGATAACATCTTCCTGCACACCTTCCATCGCGGTGTATTCATGTAATACGCCATCAATTTCAACCTCAGTGATCGCGCACCCAGACATAGACGACAACAGAATACGACGCAGTGCATTACCGAGTGTATGACCAAAACCTCTTTCCAGAGGCTCCATCAAAATACGGGAATGGTTATTACCTATAGACTCGATATCAACGATACGAGGCTTCAGAAATTCGTTCACATTACCTTGCATGTAAATCCCCGTTTGAGATTACTTAGAGTACAGTTCGACGATAAGCTGTTCATTAATTTCTGACGGCAGATCACTGCGGTCAGGAACAGCTTTGAAAGTGCCTTCGAACTTCTTAGAATCAATGTCAATCCAGTCCACATGGCCAATTTGCTCAGCGATATCCATTGCTGACTGAACACGTCCCTGCTTTTTTGCTTTTTCAGTAAGGCCGATCATATCGCCAGCCTGAACCTGATAAGAAGGTATGTTAACAACCTTACCGTTAACTGTAATACCTTTATGGCCTACGAGCTGGCGTGCTTCAGCACGCGTTACACCATAACCCATACGGTAAACGACATTATCAAGACGACACTCGAGCAGCTTTAGCAAGTTTTCACCCGTAGAGCCTTTACGACGTGCAGCAGTCTTATAGTAGTTACTGAACTGCTTTTCCAGTACACCGTACATACGGCGTACTTTCTGTTTTTCACGCAGTTGCAGGCCGTAATCAGAAAGACGTCCGCGACGTGCGCCATGCACACCAGGAGGGCCGCTTTCGAAACGACATTTGGATTCAATAGAACGTGCAGGGCTTTTCAGGTAAAGGTCAGTACCTTCACGACGAGCCAGCTTACACTTAGGACCGAGATATCTTGCCATAATTAAACTACCTGGGAGTTAAACGCGACGCTTCTTCGGAGGACGGCATCCATTATGTGGAATAGGCGTTACGTCGGTGATGTTAGTAATCTTGAAGCCAGCGTTGTTGAATGCGCGAACAGCGGATTCACGGCCGGGGCCGGGGCCCTTAATTTTCACTTCAAGGTTTTGCAGACCATACTCTTTCAATCGGTCAGTCATATTTTCCGCTGCAACCTGCGCAGCAAAAGGAGTACTTTTACGAGAGCCACGGAAGCCAGAACCACCCGCAGTAGCCCATGCCAGAGCATTACCCTGACGATCAGTTACCATAACAATCGTGTTATTGAACGACGCATGGATATGCGCGATACCATCAGTAACCGTCTTATTAACTTTCTTACGTGCGCTTGGAGCAGCCATTGTAGACCTCAGTAAAACTCTAAATTAACGTTTAATCGGACGACGTGGCCCTTTACGGGTACGTGCGTTAGTTTTGGTACGCTGACCACGAAGTGGCAGACCACGACGATGGCGAATACCACGATAACAGCCCAAATCCATTAAACGCTTGATATTCATGGAAATTTCACGACGCAAATCACCTTCTACAGTGAAACCGCCGACAACAGCACGAATCTTTTCCAGCTCAGGTTCAGAAAGATCACGAACCTTCGCATCAGGTGCAATACCTGTAGACTCACAAATTTCACGCGCGCGAGTTAGTCCGATACCGTAAATCGATGTTAACGCGATTACCGTATGTTTGTTGTCTGGTATGTTAATTCCAGCTATACGTGCCACAATAAAACCCCTGTTAAATCAGTCATTAAGTCAGACTAAGTTAACAACTGAACGAAGTACAGATG
>CALODD010000066.1:0-22557 GCA_942491945.1 uncultured Gammaproteobacteria bacterium
GGCAGTAGCCGGTGTTGGCATTCTCTGACCACTTGATGGTGCCATGATCGGGTTCGAGCTCGCCGAGCAGGCAGCGAAGCAGGGTGGTCTTGCCCACGCCGTTTTCACCAATGATCGCCAGTCGCGTGCCGGCTTCCAGCATCAAATTGCCATTTTCAAACAACGGCCCTGCGTCGAAACCATGTCCGAGTCCTTCCAGGGTGACAGCCTGTCGGTAAAGCTTCTTATCCTGGGTAAAGCGTATGTAGGGGCTAACACGGCTGGAACGTTTGATGTCAGTCAGCTGGATTTTTTCCATTCGGCGAGCACGAGAGGTGGCCTGCTTTGCCTTCGATGCGTTAGCTGAGAAGCGGCTGACGAATTGTTGTAGCTCAGCAATCTCTGCCTTCTTCTTGGCATTTTCCGATTGCAGGAGTTCTCGTGCCTGAGTTGAGGCAATCATGAAGTCATCGTAATTGCCCGGATAGATCCGCAGCTCGCCATAGTCAATATCAGCAGTATGGGTGCAGACTTCATTGAGAAAATGTCGGTCGTGTGAAATTAGTACCATAGTGCCGCGCTGATTCTTAAGGATGTCTTCTAACCAGCGGATAGCATTGATGTCGAGGTTATTTGTTGGCTCGTCGAGCAGCATGATGTCAGGCTCAGAGAAGAGCGCCTGAGCTAGCAATACCCGTAGTTTCCAGCCCGGTGCGACTTCGCTCATCGGGCCAAAATGTAGTGCCTCTTCTATACCTGCGCCACTGAGGAGGTCTCCTGCGCGGCTTTCTGCGGTATAGCCATCTAACTCTGCAAATTCGACTTCGAGTTCGGCGGCTCGCATGCCGTCCTCTTCGGTCATCTCTGGCAGCGAATATAGACGGTCTCGCTCACTTTTAATCGTCCACAGTTCAGCGTGTCCCATGATCACGGTATCGATGACACTGTATTCCTCAAAGGCAAACTGATCCTGGTTCAATTTACCGACTCGTTCATTGGGGCCGAAGGAGACATTGCCGGAGGTCGGCGTCAGGCTGCCGTCGAGAATATTCATGAAAGTCGACTTGCCGCAGCCATTAGCACCAATCAGGCCATAGCGGTTGCCTTCACCGAACTTGGCTGAGATGTTCTCGAACAATGGCTTGGGGCCAAACTGCATCGTAACGTTTGCGACTGAAATCAAAGCTGGGAACCTGCTGATCAGGCACCCTGACGGACACCTGTGAAAAATGGGTGCGAAGTCTACACTGGAAGTGGGTTAAACAGAAGGTAATTCGAAGCTGACAGGGCTGAATGACTCTGTTTCACTTATTGATGATTGGCAGCTGGCGGCGTGGAATTGTGAGTGTTTTCCAGACGATTCGCTATTGTTTAGACAATCGTAAATATTCCGTACGTTGAATTAGTCCATTGAGCTTTACATCGATCCGTATGCTGCCAGTATAATTCTTAGGTAAGGTGAAATACCAGAACCAGAATGATTTCCGATAGGATTGTTCAAATATCTTTTTAAATTCCTGGTAAACACGTCCAGATGCCTTTACAACGACTTCGATCTTATCGCCTGACTGACCTCCTGCCAGAATGGTTGCGACAGTGACATCTTTGCCAGCGGTATGTTTGAGCTGGTTGGGTTTTCCATCAATAATAAATCGTGTCGCATCATTTGGTGGTTTACCCGACCGTATTACGACTTCCATTAAATCAAACGGCGTCTGATATTGGGGTGCGTTTTGCCAGAGTTTTTTTACACTCGTATTAATTGCATTGTAGTCACAGTCTCTGACCTCGAAATGCAGGTGAGGCCAGGTTGATTTACCAGAGCTGGCAACGACGCCAAGCCCCTGTCCCTGAGAAACCTGATCGCCGACGTTTACGTAGCCTGTATGCTGTTTCAGGTGACCATAAATCGTGTAGTAACCATTGGAGTGCTTGAGCTCGACGAAATTCCATTTCGGGTTATTTTTGCTGTGTATGTTTTTTACAAGATTACGGTCGGGGTGTGCGAAAACTACACGGGTCACGATACCGTCTGCGGCAGCAACCACCGGAAAGTTTTCATTTGTCCATTTGAATGTGGGTACATCGATATCGATTCCTTTATGACCATTGTAAGTACGAGCTAGTTTGCCTATGGCGCCGCTGAAGTCTTTAATGCCTGGGCCTGAATCAAGATCTTCATAGTTATTTACTACCCAGTCCTGATTTGGTTTGCCTTTTAGTGGCCAGCTTAGTGATAGGTCATTTGTCTGGCATGAAGTCGAGGAGTTATTAGTTTGTGTCTGTTTGGCAGGTGATGGTGCCGTGACCGTTGCTGGATTTTGCCATTGTGTATGTTCGACTAATGTCTGTGCTGGGAACAATGATTTCACTAGCCAGATCAGACCAATGATTAGAATGATTTTGAAAATTAGCTTTATCATCTTAGTCGGCAGTATAAATCATTGGGATTTGTTCGATTGTTGTAGGGCGATTGTGATCTATGGGTCTGCAAGAGGCTGTATGCGGGTGAATTATTGAAAAATTAAAATCGAATAAAAACAATTATTTATATGTTATATATAAAAATATTTATACATGTATTGCAAAAAGCATTGATTTAATTACTAATTATTTTTATTCAAAGACTTGAATATTAAAACCAACTAATACAAAATCCTCATCCCCTGCGAAAAACAGGGTTTTATCAATCCATATTTTGAGCAAGAGGAGGGGGAATATGGACTTAAATACGGTAGATACCCGTGAGTATCGTCGATGGCTGGCATTACTTAGCGAGATAAGTAGCATCCAGGATGCTTTGAAAAAGAATCCGAATCAGGAAGGCTTAAAGCTGGCGCGTTCGCACGCCTATAACTTACTCGCTGATATTCAGTCTTTGCTGGATTTTCAGGAAAGTGTGAAGAAGGAAGACAAACAGGATACACAGCAGGTAACTGTTTAAGGCTTATCGTCTGGTTGGTCGTGGCTTACGCCGTTTATTATCTCGTCTACCAGGGCTCGGTTTAGTTTGACCGTGCTGGTTACTGGTATGTTTGGTCAGGAAAGGTCGTCCTGACGCTTTCTTCTTTCTTGTTCCTTCTGGATTCTCGCCTGTACCCTTCGGTTGAAAGTTCGGCACCAGGTGACGTTTACCATTGCCGATGAGATCTGCACGTCCCATTTCTTTTAATGCCTTGCGTAGTATCGGCCAGTTTTCCGGATCGTGGTAACGCAGGAAGGCTTTATGCAGTCGTCGTTGTCTTCTACCTTTGGGAGAAATGACTTCTTCTGAAGTACGACTGACCTTATGCAACGGGTTCTTACCGCCATGCCACATGGCGGTTGCCATTGCCATCGGCGAGGGGAGAAATGCCTGTACCTGATCTGCTCTAAAATCATTCTTCTTTAACCAGATGGCCAGATTCATCATGTCTTCATCAGTCGTGCCAGGATGTGCAGCGATGAAATAAGGAATTAAATATTGTTCTTTACCTGCGGCCTTAGAATACTTTTCAAACATTTCTTTAAAACGATCATAAGTTCCCATTCCGGGTTTCATCATCTTGGAAAGTGGGCCGTCTTCGGTATGTTCAGGGGCAATCTTTAAATAGCCACCAACATGATGTGTGACTAATTCTTTGACGTATTCGGGTGTTTCTACGGCAATGTCGTATCGCAGGCCGGATGCAATCAGGATCTTCTTTACGCCCTTTATATCTCGTGCCTTGCGATACAGGTTTACTAATGGCATTTGGTCGGTATTCAGATTTTTACAGATACCCGGATGTACGCAGGACAGGCGTCGACAGCTGGATTCTATATTGGGATCTTTACAGGCCAGTCGCCACATATTAGCTGTTGGGCCGCCGAGGTCAGATATGATGCCGGTAAAGCCCGGCGTACGATCACGGATGTTTTCGATTTCTTTCAGGATGCTCTTCTCGGAGCGATTTTGAATAATGCGTCCTTCATGTTCTGTAATTGAGCAGAATGAACAACCACCAAAGCAGCCACGCATGATATTGACGGAGAATCGAATCATTTCATAAGCGGGTATGCGGGCATCGCCATACGACGGATGTGGAACGCGTTGGTAAGGTTGTTCAAACACCTTGTCCATCTCGCTGGTTTCCAGTGGTAGCGGTGGCGGATTTAACCAGAGTTGTTGATTACCATGTTGCTGAATCATGGAGCGTGCATTGTGTGGATTCGATTCCAGATGAAGTACGCGTGAGGCATGTGCGTACAGCGCCGGATCTTTCTTAACCTGGTCAAAGCCGGGTAGCCGAACAACAGTCTTTGCTTTCTCCAATGCTCTAACATGCTTTTCAAAAGGAACGACATTGGTCGGTTCTTGCATGGCTTCGTTTTTTACTTCGCATTCAGTCGTTTGCGTAGTGTCCTGATAGGGGTTCACTGGCGCATCGATCTTCCCGGGAGTGTCTATGTCACTTGAGTCTCGAACAGCATAATCTTCGGGGATTCCTTTTACTGTAAAGGCTGTGCCACGTAGGTCTCGAATGTCTTTTATATCTTCACCATTTGCCAGACGATGTGTCAGTTCGACAATTGCGCGCTCGGCATTGCCGTAAAGCAGAATGTCGGCTTTTGAATCCAGCAAAATGGAACGACGGACTTTCTCTTGCCAGTAATCAAAATGAGCGATGCGACGCAGGCTGGCCTCTATACCGCCGATTACGACCGGTACGCCTTTGTAAGCTTCATGACAGCGTTGCGTATAGATAATGGTAGAACGATCTGGACGTTTGCCGCCGATATTGTCAGGCGTATAGGCATCATCTGAACGGATACGCCGTTCAGACGTATAGCGATTCACCATGGAATCCATATTGCCGGCAGTGACGCCGAAATAGAGATTGGGCTGACCGAGCCTCTGGAAATCATCAACTGAATTCCAGTCTGGTTGTGAAATAATGCCGACGCGAAAGCCTTGTGCTTCCAGCGTGCGCCCAATGACCGCCATGCCAAAACTTGGGTGATCCACATAGGCATCGCCAGTGACCAGTATCACATCACAGGAATCCCAGCCGAGCTCGTCCATTTCTTCGCGTGACATTGGAAGAAAGGGGGCCGGTGTGAACTTGTGCGCCCAGTATCGGCGATAGCTAAAAAGTGGTTTGGCGATTGGCATGTGAGTGCGGGTTGAATAACCCAAGTTATATCAGGGTTGGATTATAGCAAGCATAATGCGGCAGGTTTACATTCATATCGGGATGGTTCGATGAAAGCAGTATCTATTTTTCTGGCGGTGTTCTTTGCAATCGCATTATCAGTCCTGCTTTTTGCGCCTGAACGGTTACCGCCTGGTGTTGGTGTGACTGCCACCCCGATCATTGCTAGCCAACGTCCTTCTCTGTTCGGTCAGGGACAGGTTGCGGTGTTCAAGAATCCAACCGCAAAGACATTGCATAACGTGCGTATAACGCTGCTGGATAAACAGGATAATGTTGTTAAAGGTGGCGCAAAGGAAACCTGGGCACCTGATGAAAGCGTGGAACTCGGCTGGATAGAGGGCTGGGCGATTACAGAGAAAAGCCGAATTCGGATTAGCGCCTCCGGATATTACGTGCAGACCTGGATGTACTAGGTAAATGACAACTGGTCAGATAGTTTGAAGTTACCTTACCAGTACGGGCTTTAGTTAGAAGTTAGATTGCTGATTGTCTTATGTTTTTTTTGTTGAGTACAATGCTAAAACGATAAAAACAGAGGGAGCGAGTATGCGATGGCGTGGTAATCGTAAGAGTGACAATATTGAAGATCGGCGTCATGTAAAGGCATCAAGAGGCGGGCTGTCAGGCGGTAGCGGAATACTTCGTTTTGCGCCTGTCGTATTCAAGGTTCTTGGTTTCAAGGGAACCGCTCTGGTAGTGGCTGGTGTCGTAGGTTATGCACTCTTCACTGGTAATGTTGGAAACCTGATGGGATTGTTGGGATTACAATCCTCGTCTCAACTGACATCCTCTCAGCCACTTAAACAAACTGCTGAAGAGAAGGAACTTGTAAAGTTTGTATCGGTGATTCTCGCTGATACAGAAGATACCTGGCATACCTTGTTTAGAAAAAAAGGTATGAGCTATAAAGAACCCCAACTGGTGCTATTTCGTGACGTGGTGAAGTCAGCGTGCGGCATGGCTGAGTCTGCGACAGGCCCATTTTACTGCCCTGCAGATCAGAAAATGTATATAGACCTGGGTTTTTATGACCAGTTAAAAAATCGTTTTAAAGCCCCCGGCGATTTTGCTCAGGCTTATGTCATTGCCCATGAAGTTGGGCATCATATTCAGACATTATTGGGAATATCGAAGAAAGTACATCAAGCACGTCAGCGTCTGAGTAATGTCGAGGCTAACAAGCTTTCAGTTTTACAGGAGTTACAGGCTGATTGCCTCGCTGGCGTCTGGGCTAATCACGCGAACCAATCTCGACAACTATTAGAAGTTGGTGATTTGGAAGAAGGTCTGACTGCGGCTAGTGCGATAGGTGATGATGCCTTACAGAAGCTTTCTAAAGGTTATGTTTCACCGGACTCGTTTACTCATGGTAGCTCTAAACAAAGAGTGAAATGGTTCAAAATCGGCATAGCCAGTGGCGATATGGATCGCTGTGATACGTTTAATCGATCAAAGACCGCTCAGCCAAAGAATGTAAAGTTGCAAAAGGCTGCTACGCAGGGCGGACAGGCGATTCTAGCTGCTTTTCAGAAACGTTTGAGCGATGTTCAGGTCAAGGGCGTAGGAATCGTCAAGCGTGTATTGCCCGATGATAATGAAGGCAGTCGTCATCAAAAATTTATCCTTAGCGTATCGAATACTCAGACGGTTTTAGTTGCTCATAATATTGATTTGGCACCGAGAATACCTGGCCTTCGCGCTGGTGATAGAGTTGAGTTTTATGGCGAATATGAATGGAGTAAACAAGGTGGGGTTATACACTGGACTCATCACGACCCAAATCGTCGACACGTCGGGGGATGGTTGAAGCATGCCGGAAAGACCTATGAATAAGATGTATCTGGACAATTAAAACAATTGTTAATTGCTTGAAAAAAAATGCAATCACCTATTGCATATCCTAGTT
Source organism: uncultured Gammaproteobacteria bacterium (assembly GCA_942491945.1). Lineage (GTDB taxonomy): Bacteria > Pseudomonadota > Gammaproteobacteria > JAJDYQ01 > JAJDYQ01 > JAJDYQ01. The sequence goes on from CALODD010000066.1 coordinate 7,063, forward strand.
CTCAGTATACATTTAGGAGCGTAGTAACTATTTTTAATAAAACCAAAGGAATACGGAATGAGTAAATTATCTGATATTGAGGGAATTGGAGAGAAGTACGCGGCTAAATTAAAAGATGCTGGCGTTGGCAGCCTTGAGAAATTACTCGAAATGGGTGCTGAAAAGAAAGGACGTAAGGATATTGCTGAAAAGTCTGGTCTTAGTGAAAAGCAGATTTTGAATTGGGTTAATCGGGCAGACCTGTCTCGAATTAAGGGTGTTAGCACGCAATATGCAGATTTACTCGAATGTGCTGGTGTAGATACTGTGCCTGAATTAGGGCAGAGAAATGCAGAGAATTTGCACGCCAAAATGGTAGAAGTGAATGAGGATAAAAAATTAGTTCGTCAGGTACCTGGTGCATCTCAGGTTGAAGACTGGGTCAAACAAGCTAAGGATTTACCACGCGCTGTTAACTACTAATTAGCTTTATAAATTAAGCTTTAATATTGAAAAGCCAGCTCGGGAATACTGCCCGAGCTGGCTTTTTTATTTACTCCGTTATTTTCTTAGCCCAGCTGTCAGAAATACATTTAGCTGCATCTCTTCCGCCTAAACCGAAGGCGAGTGCGATAGCGACCGCAATACTGCCCATCGTTAAGCCGAATGCCATGTTGACAATGTTATCCGCAAGTCCCATTGCTTTTAGGCCCATGGCTAATACCAGACCGAGAATGGCATATTTCGCAATATTAGCGATAACTTCATTACCTTTCCCTGCGAGGTTTTTATAAGCAAGAGTGCCAAGGAAGTTACCGACAATGAGTATTATTGCACCAACTAAAATGCCACCACCGAATTCCAGCATTCGAGCAAATATCGTTGAAATAATATCAATACCAAGCGTATTCACCGCAGCAGTCGTTGCCGTCAGCATTGAGAAAAACATGATCGAAATGCTAACTAATTTTATCGGTGTAAAATCAGCACTGAATAATCCATTCGCGCCTATCTTTTCAGGTACTGAGTTGATATTCATCCCTTCAAGTAAGCCCGTAGTGATATGAATAACAAATTTGGCAACGAAATAGGTCACGAGAAGGATAATTCCAGCACCAACTATATTAGGTACTGCAGCCATCAGTTCATTGATCATGTCCGATGCCGGATCTGAAATTGCAGGGATACTCAGTACGCCAAGTGCCGCAACAATAATCGGTAACAAAATCACAGCAAAGATAAATGCACTACCAAAGCTGGATATTTTGAAATCAGCATTGCCGGTCTTCTCTGCAAGTTGCTCATCGGCTTTTGCTAAACCCGCGCCAGCCAGTTGTGAAACAAGTTTTGCAATAATCCAGCCCGCGTATGATATGACGCCAGCACCAATGATATTTGGTATGACACTGAGGAATTCATTTGTCATTTCTTTTAAAGGGGCTAGTACATCGGTTAAGCCAAAATGCTGCAGGACAGCCATGAGTACAAATATTGTCAGAATCGCTTTTATAAAGGATACGATGGGTGTTGCCAGATCAGTCGTTGTACCATCACTTGCCTGTTGTTTGAAAAAACTGAATCGATTAAGAATATTCTTACAGATTCCTGTAATAATTTTTACAACAAATAGACCGATGATCAGGATCGCGAGTCCGATGAGTGCATTACCCAGAGCGCTACTCCCAGCAGGCCCGAGTAACCCCGTTATTTTTTCTACTATTTCATTCATTTAAATTCTCCTTGATGGTGCTTCATTATTATTTATGAGCGAATGAATCCTAATTTAGATCCACCAATGAATTTGTAAATTTTTGTTACCAATAAAAATCAGTTATATCAAAGCTCGTTACGACTGATATAGTTTTATCAGTCAAGTTGAACGAAGCTGAACATTGCATCTGATAACGAGAAGACGTTAATAACAATTGAGGAGGGTGTATGGATATTATGAAGATCGGTACGGAAATTCTTATGAATAAACTGGGTAGTAGTACAGGCGCAGATTCTGATGCGATTTCCAGCGTGTTAAGCAAACTAGTTGGGCAAGGTGATCAATTAGATATCGCCAGTTTGGTTAGCGGGTTACAGTCTGGAGGCCTGGCATCAATGGCGGCATCATGGCTGGGAGATGGTGGTAATAACAGTATCTCAATTGACCAGGTTAAGAGTTTAATAGGTGGCGACAAAATTGCTGATGCAGCAGCAGAGTTGGGAACAGATGAGCAGTCTTTAATGAGTGGCCTTTCAGAGGCACTACCTGAGATGGTTAATCAGGCGAGCAGTGGAGGCTCATTGCTGGATTCTGCAGGTGGGCTTGGAGGCGCGTTAGGAATCGCTAAGGTTTTATTTTAACTATAATTTGAAAGACATATTCGGGGTCATGACAGTCATGACCCCGAATATAGATATTATCTTTTTCCACCTAATAAAGAGCCCATAATACCGCGTACAATCTGGCGCCCGAGCGAAGAACCAACGGTACGGACAACACTCTTCATCATCGTTTCAGCTATTCCCTGGCGTTTTCTACCTCCTGACGCTTTCTTGGCCTTACGTGCTTCTTGCTGACGTTCTTTTTCGGCTGCTATCTGTGCTTCCTGTTGTTCTGCGACGCGAGTTTCTTTTTCAGTACGTTTTTTGAGTAGTTCAAATGCTGATTCACGATCAACATCGTCATCATAGCGCCCTTTGAGAGGTGAGCGATTCATTACATCGCTACGTTCACTATCAGTTAGTGGGCCGATGCGTGATTCCGGCGGACGTATTAGTACACGTTCAACTGGCGTCGGACTGCCATCATCATCAAGTACGGAGACGAGTGCTTCACCGATACCTAGTTCTGTTATCACTGTTTTGGTATCGAGGTCTGGATTTTCGCGAAAAGTTTCTGCAACGGTTTTGACGGCCTTTTTATCTTTCGGTGTAAAGGCACGTAGTGCATGCTGAACACGAGCCCCGAGTTGCCCCAGGATATCTTCTGGTATATCGAGAGGGCTTTGGCTAATAAAAAATACACCAACACCCTTCGAGCGAATTAAGCGGACCACCTGTTCGATTTTATCTGTCAATGCGCGTGGTGCACGGTCAAAAATTAGATGTGCTTCGTCGAAAAATAAAACAAGCTTTGGTTTATCAGCATCACCAACTTCTGGTAATTGTTCGAATAATTCGGACAGTAACCAAAGCAGGAATGTTGAATATAAACGAGGAGATGACTGCATTAATTTGGTGACATCCATAATACTGATAACACCTCGACCGGAGAAGTCGGAAATCATGATGTCGTCTAATTTGAGTGCGGGTTCACCAAAAAATGATTCAGCACCTTGCTCTTCCAGTACCAGTAATTTTCGTTGGATCGCGCCAACGCTGGCCCTGGATATATTGCCGTACTCTGTTGAAAGCTCTTTGGCGTTATCGCCCATCCAGTTGAGCATGCTGCGTAGATCTTTCATATCGAGCAATAACATGCCGTTATCGTCAGCGATATCAAATGCAGCATAGAGAATGCCTGACTGCGTATCGTTTAATTCAAGCAGGTTGCTCAGAAGTAATGGCCCCATGTCTGATGTTGTGGTTCTGACCGGATGGCCATATTTGCGAAATAAATCCCAGAATAAAACAGGGTTTGGCGCAAATGAGAAACCATCGATGCCAATAAGGTCGATACGCTCAGTAACTTTAGGGTGTTCTTTGCCCGCTTGTGCTAGACCTGAAAGATCGCCTTTCACATCTGCCATAAAGACGGGCACGCCCATTTTGGAAAAACCTTCCGCCATAATTTGAAGCGTGACTGTTTTACCGGTGCCTGTAGCACCTGCGATCATGCCATGACGATTGGCAGTACGGCCGGGCAAGGTGACTGTAGTGTCACCATTGCCGCCGATGAGTAATTCAAGACTCATATTTATCCCTGGATGTTGTAGAGCGTTTGGGTCGGGAATGCGAATTCAAGACCTTTGTCATTAAACTGACTCAGAACGGCCATGTTGATTTCGGTTTGAGTACCAGCAATATCAGCCCCTTTACGAATGTAATACACAAACATAATGTTCATTGCGAAGTCACCGAAGCCGTTGAATGCGATGACGGTTTTTTCTTCGGTATTTGTGTTGGCATCACCAATGGCCTTTAATGTATCCATTGCTTCCTGCATTTTTTCAGGCTTGGTGTCGTAAGTCATGCCTAGATTTAGGGTGATTTTACGTGATGGCTCCGCAGAGATATTTTCTACCGGTGCATCTGAAAACTGAGCATTCGGAATGGTGACCATTCGGCCTGCCAGTGTTTTCAGGCGGGTGCTGCGAACACCGATTTCGTCGACCGTACCATCAAATCCAGCAACATTAATGCGATCACCTAGTCGGAATGGCTTATCGGTAAAGATAGTGAAACCACCGAACACATTAGACACGGTGTCTTTTGCGGCCATTGCTAAGGCCAGGCCACCGATACCGAGGCCGGCGATAAGGGCGCCGACGTCATATCCCGCATTGTTCAGGCCTATGACAACGGCGAGGACCCAGATGATCATCTTCACGCCTTTTCGTAGTATCGGCATGAGTTGGTCGTCCAGGTCATTGTCTGTTTTATTTGACCAGGGAACGAGGTATTCCAGATAGATCGCGTCAAATAATCGGGCTGCCATCCAGCCAATCAAGAGACTGAGCAACAGGGAATAGGAGTGGCTAATTGCCGAGCTTGCCATTTCGGGGAGTACTAATATCGTCAGTGCGAACCAGATGCCCGAAGCAATAATTGCGAAAACTACTGGTTCTTCGATCATGTCTACGATGATGTCATCGAGTTTGGTTTCAGTCTTACTGGTAAAGGCTCGGACAACTTTCGAAAATACCCAGTAGATGACTTTTCCGAACATGACGGATAATAGAATGATACCCAGGGAGGTGGCCCAGGAGATCACGGTATTTCCGTAATAAACGTCGTTCAGTAGATCCATTTCGAGCATGATGATATTCCCCTTGTATTGATGTTTTTATGATCGACGAGAAACTAGCAGAAAATTCCCGTATCGACGAGGTGGAATTGTTAAAAAGTTTAAAAAATGACGTTTTATCGACCATTTTCAGATAAAATTCGCCCATGATTGATTCAAGCAAAATTATTCCCCTGCAGCCCGCCGTTGATTCCAGGATGCAGTTCGCTGATGCGGGTGGTGCCTGTACTGAGGCTGAGCCGTTTGCTCTTATGGTGAAGGGCAATAGTATGGAGCCAGAATTTAATGATGCTCATATCATTATGGTCGATCCGGGTATGCCGCCGATCAACGAGTGTTATGTCGTCGCGGAAACCGAGGGTGAATACATTTTCCGTCAGTTGCGGATTGTCGATGGCAAGAAGTATCTCGTGCCATTGAATGACCTGTATCCGACCTTGGAGCTTGAACACGATAAAGCCATTGTCGGTGTCATTACCCAACGTTCTGGCCGTCGTCGTCGCGAAACAAAAAAATACTTCTAAGTGCTGCCTTCAGTTGTTCCGACTGAATGAGGTAAGGTAGACGGATGGTTTTTCAGTTATTCCGTTCTAAATCACGTTCTTTAATCAGCAATCCGTGGATGCGTGACCCCGTATTAGTGGGTAGTACGTTCCGTTTGCTGATCTCTCTGTCTATTATTTTCTTTGCTGCAGCACTAACGATCATCAGTCTGTATTTCTATCCAGAATACCGTAGTGCCATTCTACTTATTCAGCTATTACTACTTCTCACTGGGGTGTCGATTGTTTTTATGCTCGCACGTCGCGTATATATGGAAGTGATTAAGCCGATAGGTTCTGTTCGTAGCTGGGCTTCGCGGATGCGGGAAGGTGATTATTCAGCTGAATTGGCGGTGCCAATTGAAGGTGAATTTGCAGGTCTGTTACAGGATCTGACTGAGATGGGTCGCTGGTATAAAGAAGTGGGTCTGGAAGGTGATGAAAAGGTCACCGAGCAAGTTCGTCAGATGGCGAGAAAGACACGCCTGCTAGAAATTCTTTACGACATCGCCGCGACGATTTCAGCATCGCGTAATCTGGATGAAGTGCTAAATCGATTTCTCGATATTGCAGTGGAAATTACCCATGCTCGTTCAGCACTTGTTCGTTTAACGACTACGGATGGCGATATGCAGTTAGCCTCTGCGCAGGGGGAGAGGGCTGATGAATATGCTGAAAGAGTCGCTCTGGCGGATGTTATTCCTGGTCATGGAGCAAAGGTTAAAAGTGTTTATGTGATTTCGCCGGGTGTATCCGAAGACTTTAGTCGATTTAGTGATTATGCGGCAGATCTGGAGTGTGTGATCGTACCGCTGCTGCATCATGGTGAAGTCATGGGCTCTTATCAGTTGCTTATCGATCAAACTCAGTCGAGTTTAAGTTACGACCTACATGAATTATTGACCAGTATTGGTTTTCATCTGGGTTTAGCTGTGCACAAAGCCCAATTGGATGAAGAAGCCAAACAGCAGTCTATTTTCCGTGAACGCTTAACTCTGGCGCATGAATTACACGACTCTCTGGCGCAGAGCATTGTGAGTTTGCGTTTTCAGTGTAAGGCGTTGGAGAGCAGTGTCCAAGATAGCGATCTAAAGCAGGCTGATAAAGAAATTGGTCGATTACGTGAAGGTGTTGATCGAGCCAATGTTGAATTACGAGAGTTGTTAGCGCATTTTCGTGCGCCGATAGATCAGCGTGGAATCGTTCCGGTTCTTACCGATATGATGAAACAGTTTCGCGAAGACAACGATATTCTGGTGTTTAGCCAGTTTCATGGTGATGAAGTCAATCCACCGATGCATATTCAACGTCAGGTGGTACGTATAGTGCAGGAAGCCCTTGCTAATGTTCGTAAACATGCTGATGCACACATGGTACGTTTATTATTAAAACTAAACTTTGATGGCAATGGGCAGCTATTAATCGAAGATGACGGACATGGTTTCGAAGAAGCTACTGAGGACAATTTGACAAGTGGCGACCATATTGGATTAAAGGTCATGCAGGAGCGTGCGGCCTATATTGACGCCGATCTTTCGCTCGAATCCGAACCAGGTGAAGGCACTCGAGTCGAGTTGCATTTTAGCTGGGATAGCTAATATCGCATTTGGGTAGGACATCGGGTAGGATTCGCCACCATGAGAGTATTACTAGTCGATGATCACACGCTGTTTCGTAGCGGCTTACAGGAACTCCTTCAGCACCGAGGTATTGAGGTCGCTGATGCTATGGGAGATGGGGAAGAAGGTATCCGCATGGCTGCCTGCCTGGAGCCCGATATCATTTTGCTTGATATCCGCATGCCGAAGATGGATGGACTGACTGTTCTCAAGAAAATCCGTGATCTCAATATCTCAACCCCAATCGCCATGCTTTCGACGAGTCGTGAAGAGTGGGATGTCGTCCGCTCTCTACGCTATGGAGCTCAGGGTTATTTACTCAAAGACATGGAGCCCGATGATCTGGTTGTTGCACTGGACGACATAATAGCTGGGAAAACCATTGTTGCTCCTGAGTTGGCGAGTGTATTAGCGAAAGTCGTTCAGGGTGATATGCCAGGTTCACAAGGAACCTTACCGTTTTCAGAGTTAACGCCACGAGAGAGAGAAATCCTCTGTCATCTGGCAGAAGGGCAGAGTAATAAGGTGATTGCTCGCGAGCTTGGTATTTCTGATGGCACGGTAAAACTGCACGTGAAGGCAATTTTACGGAAATTGTCAGTGCATTCTCGGGTCGAGGCCGCCGTGATCGCTGTTGAACAAGGCTTATGCGAGAAAACATAAAAAATCATCATTTAAAAAGCTTGTCTTTTTTGTAAAAACTAGCTAAAACTCTCTATATGACAGCTTTGTGACTATCCAATTAAGGTTTGTCACGGCATTATTACGAACATAATAAAAACCCAACTTACTGTTGGGTAGAAATAAAGAGACAACCCGTATATCGGGAGGAGAGAAGCATGAGATGTGTCGTTAACGCAGGTCGGCATCCGCTTTCCGTGGCCGTGATCGCAGCCTTGAGCCTGAGCCCCTTTTCGCCAGTCATGGCTTATAGCTTTGATAATGGAGCTGTTGAGGGGAATATTGATACCACCCTTTCTTTTGGAACTACAACACGTTTACACCAAGCGGATCGAGAGTTGTATTGCACAGCTAATGGAGGCACTTCATTTGGATGTAACTCTGACGATGGAAACTTGAATTATGCTACCGAGGTGATTTCTCAAGTCCATAAATTTACGACCGATCTAGAAATAAATCATAAATCCAAAGATATTGGTGCTTTTCTTCGTGTTAAAGGGTTTGTTGATCATAAAAATAACAGTGCTGACTCTACTGGCAGAACACAATTATCTAATAAAGCCATTGATCTAGTAGGTGAAAATCTCGATGTACTTGATGCTTACGTATGGTCTGCATTTGATATAAACGGTCAACCTGCAGAAATACGGTTTGGTAAGCATGTACTTAACTGGGGTGAAAGTACGTTCATTCAAGGTGGTATCAATGCAATTAATCCTATTGATGCCTCAGCTATACGTTTACCGGGTGCTGAGCTGAGGGAAGCTCTGTTGCCAGTCAATATGTTTTCGATGTCATGGAGCGCCAATGATACGACGACAATTGAGGGGTTTTATCAATTTGATTGGGATAAGACGATCCCAGATCCTTCGGGTTCTTTTTTTAGTGTGAATGACTTCGCGACTGATGGAGGAGTAAAGGTTCAACTTGGTTTTGGTGATATTGCAGATTCATTTGGTTTTGCATCACACGCATTAAATGCAGCAGGTGTTGGTCTAGCAATTCAAGCAGATACTGGAGGTGCTATTACAAATGCGGCCCTAAATGCGGATGAAAATTTTCTTTCGGTGCCTAGAGGTGACGATAATGCAGCAAAAGATAGCGGGCAGTGGGGACTTGCGCTGCGATATTTTGCAGAAGATTTAAATGATACAGAGTTCGGTTTCTACTATATGAATTATCATAGCCGCCTACCGCTTATTAGTGCACGGACAGGGACTCAGGCCGCTGTAAATGAGGCGGGTCTCAGAGCCGGACAAATTATTGGCGGTGCAGCAGTTCCAGCAGCATTAAGACCAACGGTAGCAAACCTCTTGGCACAAGATATTTATACCGCATCGGCAAACTATATTATTGAATACCCAGAGGATATTCAGTTAATTGGATTGAGCTTTAATACCAATGCAGGTGGTTGGGCAGTTCAAGGTGAATATTCACATAAGAAAGATGTCCCGTTACAAATTGATGATGTTGAATTGCTTTTGGCAGCATTAACGCCGCTATCTGGTTTGAATGCGGCTGTATTACAAAATCAGGTCACTAATGGCGCCGCAATAGGTGTTGAGCAGTATATAAGAGGCTATATTGAGCGAGATGTCTCCCAGCTTCAAGCAACAGCTACTCGTGTATTCAGCAATGTTATGGGTGCGAACGAATTTGTATTTGTTGCAGAAGCTGCGGTTACTCATGTTCATAATATGCCTAGTAAGAGCACTCTACGTTTAAATGGTCCAGGTACATATACTTCAGGCAATACTTTTCACGCAGGAGCAACTGGAACCCATTCGGGGAAAGCGGCTGAAGATGCTGATCATTTCGCTGATGCTACTTCCTGGGGTTATCGTTTAGCTGGTCGTTGGACCTATAACAATGCTTTTAAATCTATAAACCTTTTACCTCGTTTTGCGCTTCAGCATGATGTAAGTGGTATTACGCCGGGGCCTGGCGGAAATTTTGTCGAAGGTCGAAAAGCTCTGACTTTGGGAATGACAGCAACGTATAAAAATCAATGGTCTGCAGATATGGCATTTACTGGTTTCTGGGGCGCAGGGCGTCATAATTTATTGAGTGACCGTGATTTCATGTCATTCAACATTAAATACTCATTCTAAGGAGGCACCATGAACAAGAATAAAATGATAAACATGGGTGCAGGGCTTGCTATTGCGCTGTTGTCTTCTTCAGTTCTAGCGGGGCCGTCGGCAGATGAGATTGCTCGGCTTGGTGCTGACCTAACACCAATGGGTGCTGAAAGAGCCGGCAATGCGGATGGTTCTATTCCGGCATGGGCTGGTGGTATTAAGTCGGCAGCTGATGCTGGTCAGGCTGGCTTTGTAACAGGTGGGCATCATCCTGACCCTTATGCAGCTGATCAACCTGTCATGACGATTACTGCAGCGAATATTGGGCAGTATTCAGATAAGTTGACACCTGGCCATCAGGCGATGTTAAAAACTTATGATGGTTTTAAGATGAATGTTTATCCGACTCATCGTAGTGCTGCATCGCCTCAACGTATTTATGATGCGAATAAAAAGCACGCAGCAACTGCCTCGCTAACAGATGGTGGCAATGGTGTAACAGGTTCAGCGGTTGGTGTGCCATTCCCGATTCCTAAAAGTGGTATCGAAGCTATATGGAATCACATTCTCCGATATCGTGGTGATGCCAGTGTACGGAATGTCGGTCAGGCCGCATTAACACGCGGTGGTGATTATAATCTGGTTAAATTACAAGATTCGTCTATATCAATTTATCATAAAGAAGGTGCTGCGACCGACGGCAATACGCTTCTAAAGTTCATGCAGAACGTTCAGGCGCCGGCACGTTTAGCAGGTACTGTGTTACTAGTACATGAGACGATGAATCAGAATGCTGAGCCTCGTAAAGCCTGGGTCTATAATCCTGGGCAGCGTCGTGTACGGCGTGCGCCAAACATAGCATTCGATAATCCGGGTACTGGATCGGATGGTCTACGTACCAGTGACCAACTGGATATGTATAACGGTAGCCCGGAGCGTTATGAGTGGGAACTAGTAGGTAAGAAAGAAATCTATGTGCCATATAACTCATATAAGCTACATAGCAACTCTCTTAAGTATGACGATATTCTTAAACCACTACATTTAAACCCAGATCATCTGCGTTATGAATTACATCGCGTTTGGGTGGTTGATGCGAAATTGAAAGAAGGCACTAGTCATATTTTTAAACGCCGGACGTTCTATCTTGATGAGGATTCCTGGCAGGTTCTGCATGTTGATCAATACGATAATAGAGATCAGCTATGGCGAGTTTCAGAAGGCCATGTGATCAATTATTACGATGTACCAACCATCTGGACGACTTTAGAAGTTCACTATGATCTGCAATCTGGGCGTTATCTTGCGGTTGGCCTTAATAATGAAGAAGATAAAACCATTGATTACGGAGCGAGCCAGTCAGAATCTGATTTTACCGTTTCGGCATTGCGTCGTTCTGGGCGTCGCTGATTGATAGAACTTCTGTGAAATATTCTCTCCTGAGGCTGCATATTGCAGCCTCGTTTATTTTTAGTCTACTGATATCGTCTGCGTTATTTGCTGCTGTAGAGATACCCAGGAATACTGACCATACATGGTTGTCATCACTAGCTCAGCATTCTTTATTACTTTCCATTAAAGATAATGCAGGTAATGGGTTTGAAGTCAGTAGCCAGAATCGCCTCTTGAAGTAGCTCAGGTAATGACGCCAGCAACAGTACATCACCGGTTCAGGTTCTGTTAGCGATTGATGTCCGTGATCCTGTAACGGCATGGGCGGTAGGGCATGATGCGGTATTATAAAGTACCAACCTCTCTAACACCTGGACATTAAAGCATCGAAGCGTTGAGGAGCAACGCCCATTCCTTGATGTGCTTGCGCTTGAGGACAGTGTAATTGCCGTCGGTGCATACGGTTATTATCTGCAAAGTCAGGATGAGGGCGAAACCTGGTCGGATAAGCTGGTTAACGAAGAACATGATTTTCATCTCAACGCCATTTCTGCAAGAAATAATAAAGAGTTATTTATCGCAGGTGAAAGTGGTCAGATATATCGCAGTCTGGATGCGGGTTCACATTGGCAGACACTGAACTCGCCTTATGAAGGGTCATTTTTTGATGTGGTCTCATGGGGGAGGCAAGATGTCGCAGTCGTTGGTTTGCGTGGACATATTTATTATTCCTCCGATAACGGTGATAACTGGCAACAAACCCCTACGAATATTCAGACATCGTTGAATAGCGTTATCACAATGTCAGATAACTTTCTTTTGGTGGTAGGGCATGCTGGTGTATTGCTCTTAGTCGATGTCTCAAATCGCAAGGTATATGAAGCAAGATTGGATTCACGTGAAGATTTGGCTGATGTTGTTTTAATCGATGAATTTAATATTAATGTTGTTGGTGAAAATGGGGTATCTCAACATAAACTGTGTTTGCTGTTCCCTGCAGCGAAATTACAGGGTTGTCCTTAATGCTGAGGCATATACCTATACTTCTTGAGAAGCTGATCTTCGGGTCTCGACGACTAGTTATTTCTTTATTCGTTGTCATGACCGTGGTTATGGCATTTTCAATGACTCAGTTAAAAGTCGATGCCGGGTTTAGCAAGCTGCTGCCTTTAAAACATGAATACATGAAACCATTTTTAAAGTATAGAGATGAGTTTGGTGGGGCTAATCGGATTATTATCGCCCTGACAGTTCAGGAAGGGGATATATTTACACCAGAATTCTTTAACGCATTAAAGCAGGCAACAGATGAAACGTTTTTCATTCCTGGAATAGATCGTTCTCGAGTTAGTTCATTATTCACGCCAGATGTCAGATTTACAGAAGTCGTGGAAGAGGGGATTTCAGGAGGAAATGTAGTTCCGGCCAATTTTCAGCCGACAGCTGAAGGTTTTGCTCAGGTTAGAAAAAATATCCTCAAATCAGATATTGTTGGTCGCCTGGTAGCAAATGATTTTACCGCTGCAATTATCAGTGCATCTTTACTAGAAGTCGATCCGAATACAGGAGAGAAACTTGATTACATCCATGTTTCTGAATTACTAGAAGAGCGAATAAGGAAACGGTTTAGTAAGCAGGGAATTAAAGTAGATGTGGCATCAAGCGATACTGGGCTCGGTGTTCACATTATAGGCTTCGCTAAAGTCATTGGCGATATTCATGCGGGCGCTGATGCTGTGAAACTCTTTTTTATTATCGCGCTTGGTCTGACAGCTCTTTTTGTCTATGCCTATATGCAGTCTTATATCCTGACTTTATTAACTCTGGCGTGTTCACTAATGGCGGTGATCTGGCAATTGGGTATGTTGCCATTACTGGGTTTTGGTATTGACCCGATGTCGATACTGGTGCCTTTCCTGGTGTTTGCGATTGGTGTTAGTCATGCGGTGCAAATGGTCAGTGCTATTAGAGTTGAAGTCTATACAGGCAAGATAAGCATTGATGCGGCACGAGCGAGTTTTCGTCGTTTATTAGTGCCCGGGGGTATCGCATTATTGAGTGATACGATTGGTTTTTTAACCATATTGTTTATTGAAATAGAAATTATTCGTGAAATGGCGATCACCGCAAGCCTCGGTGTTGCGGTGCTCATCTTAACGAATTTAATACTGATTCCTGTTCTACTCTCATACGTTAATTTTACGGATGAATATCGTGCGAGATTAGCAAAGCGTGCTGCTAGTCTGGACTCAATATGGGATCGTCTGGCTATTATTTCGCATAAAAAAACAGCTACAGTTGTTTTGTTAGTTAGTTCGTTTCTAGCCGTATGGGGCTATTGGAAGGGATCTGATATTGCGATTGGTGACCTGCATCAGGGCGTACCCGAATTTCATGCGGACTCTACGTATAACCAGGATACCGTTACGATTACGGATCGTTTCTCCATTGGTGTAGACGTACTGTCTGTTATAGCGGAGACAAAGAAAGATGGTTGTATCGATTATGAAGTGATGCGTGATATCGACCGCTTCGCCTGGACTATGGAGAACGTAGATGGTGTCCAGTCTGTATTATCACTTGCGGGTATCTCGAAAATACTAAATGCAGGATGGAATGAAGGTTCGTTAAAGTGGCGTGAGTTACCACGTAATCAGCATATGATTGTGCAATCGACGGCTTACGTCCCAACCAGTACTGGGCTGTTAAATAAAGACTGCAGTGTTATGCCAGTACTGATCTTTACGGAAGATCATAAAGCGGAAACGATTTCTCGTGTCATAGATGAAGTAAAACGTTATCGCGATAACTTTGCTTCTGCAAAAGTTAATTACCAGCTTGCCAGCAACAATGTTGGAGTGATGGCGGCAACGAATGAAACGATTGATACGCTTTAGTTCCATTTTGCTTTATACATGTTTTCCGCAATTTTCATTCTCTGCCTGATTTTATTTAGATCATTACGTGGAGCACTTTGTAGTGATTTCATTGGGTGTTGTTAGTCTATTTGTCCTACGCGATGATGGCATGGTTAGAAATTGGATTGAAGGTCAATACCTTGCACCGGTTGTGGCTTTGGAGTATTTGGAATTTAATTGTCGATTTACGGGATCTATATTTTAGTCGCCTACAGAGTCTCATAGGCTGAGGCTTACCGTTTTGCCGGAGCTACCGAGTGACATTGAGCGCCGACAGGGGTGGTGTCGTGTTTGCTGCGATAACACTGGCAATGGGTGAAACGCATTTGGATATTCTCAGACCTGGAGACTTGAGGCAGATATGCCAAATCTTACTGACGTTTATATTTTTGGTGAATATGTTGGCAACGATTACGATGCTGCCAACATTGGCCGCGTGGTTGTTGCCGGATACAGATCCAGAGGTCGTCGTGGATATTTGCTCAGTAACTTAGCGTAATGCGCGTCAGAAGAATTTTCCCAACATTGGTTTTTGGAATCTCATCAACAAATTCCGATCAGTTTGAGTGCCTTGTATGCCCGTCAGATGTTCTCTACAATGCGCTTTATGACTGATTCTTTGGTCAGTCTCTGATTCTTTTTACAATAACCGCTTTTACCGCCCCATTAGCCGCAATATTCATTCGGAACATGGTAAACACCGACCTCCAGAATATCTATCTGGATATCTGGCCAATGTCGCTTCCACTTCATTTGGATACACATTAAACCCTGAAACAATAATCATGTCTTTCCCACGATCAACAAGACGGACAAATCCTGCATCGCTCGCGGCACCAATGTCACCGGTTTTAACCTTGACATCGGACGTCCAGTACTTTTTCAGTTTCATCGGGTGCATTCCAGTAGCCCAGCATAATTTGTAGGCCTCATGACCTGATTACACCATGGCCCCTTGCAGGGAGTTGTTTTCCATCCAGTATTTCGAATACTAATTTCGGTGAGAGAGCAAGGAGTAAGCCAATGGTGCCGGTGAACTGTTTTATATTGAGCGGGTTCCCACATAACGCCGGTGATGACTCAGTTAGACCATGAAGCTTCGATGATTGGGGTGCCAGTTGCATCGAACCGGTCGCTAAACAACCTGTTGTTTGCGCGCTCATACCTTCAGCGAGAGTCGGCTACCCGGGTTATCAGGGTCATTTTTCTTAAATGCCTTATATGGTGCAGCATGGCGTTTGAATAATGTCATTTTATGCCAGTAATTCCATGAAACCGGGTATTTTGGGGATTTCAACATGAAAACTGCTCATGTCTTTGGGGTTA
>CALODD010000067.1:0-74349 GCA_942491945.1 uncultured Gammaproteobacteria bacterium
CTGTCGCTCATAGTCTGATTTCGCCTGCACATACAGCCAGCGAATCTTCTCGTTAGTGTGGTCACTCAACTGGTAATCGAGTTCCCAATGACCTGTAAAATCGATGACCTCTCGCTTCACGACCTTGTCCTTCGCCATTGCGGGTATACAAGGCAAAAGCATAAAGCACAACAATAAGACGGGGTTCAAAGGTGATCTAAAGCGCATGACATCCCAAGAGGATAATGAGGCAGGTGGCTAGGAGCGTATTATGTTTGAAAGCAATCAAACAAAACAGTTCAACCGGCACTTAGCATCCGGAACTGATCCTTTATCATCGCCGCACTCTCGCGCAGGTCGACAATCACGGGCAGGTAGTAGTCGCCGCCCTTTTCAAGCGCATGAATCGCTTTTGCCGGATAAGGCGCAAGCTCAGGGACCCAGTGTTTGATATAAGCGCAATCCCGGTCGAACTTCTGCTGCTGCCGCCACGGATTAAAAACCCTGAAGTATGGCTGCGCATCACAACCCGTCGAGGCGCCCCATTGCCAGTTGCCGTTGTTCACTGCCGGCTCATAATCAATAAGATATCTGGCGAAATGTGCCTCCCCGACTCGCCAGTCCATACGAAGATTTTTGGTCAGAAAAGAGGCAACGACCATGCGAACGCGATTGTGCATATAACCGGTTGCCATCAGTTCCCGCATTCCCGCATCAATCAGCGGGAAACCGGTTCTGCCAGCGCACCAGGCTTTAAGTTTTTCTTCATCGGAAACCCAGGGTATGGCGTCATATCTGCGGCGAAAGGCATGTCTGAATACGTGTGGGAAATGCACACCTATCTGCAGGTAGAAATCCCGCCAATAAAGTTGGCGTATCAGGTCATGGTCAATCCCCAGGTTTTCCTTAACCGCCTGGTAGACCTCCCGCGGTGAACAGGTGCCGAACCTCAAGTGAGCAGATAACATGCTGGTATGCGCGGACGCGGGAACATCTCTTAGATCAAAATATTTTTGCAGACCGGGCAGCTTTTCGAGGGCTCGAGCAGCCCCTGCAACTCCTGGCTCGAAAGTGTCAAGCTCAAGCTTCATGTATTGCTTCAACAGATCAACTTCGTTGAGCGCAAGCGAAGGAGCGCCAATGACATATCTTGCATCTACATTAACGGTATCGGGTTCACCGATAAAATACTCTCGCGCCTTGTTGAAATAGGGCGTGAACACCGTATATGGCAGTCCATCTTTTTTAAGTACCGCGCCCGGCGGGTTCAGCATGATGTCGTTGACGTTGTTGAAGCGGATACCGCCAGCCTGACAATGTGCCGCCAATGCCTCGTCACGACGCTGTCCAAGTGGACTGTACTCACGATTGAGATACAAGGCGCTGCAGTTACATTCCGTCAGCAGATTTCCAATTTCCTCTGTTGGATCACCAATGCGGATAACCAACTGGCCACCCCGCTCTTTCAGTTGCTGGCCAAGCGCAGCCACCGACTGAAACAAAAAGGCAAGACGCCGGGTTGCGTGTGTCCATTTTGCCAGCAGTGAACTGTCGATGATAAACGCCGTTACAACTTCTTCTGAATCTCGAATTGCAGCGTTAAGTGCCGTGTTGTCACTTAGCCGCAAATCCCGCCTGAAGACAAACAGAGACCTGCTCATTTAATCGTCAAGCCATTCTCAATCAAGCGAGTGTCGCAACAAACGCAGAACGTAATGACCGTTTATCAATCTTGCCGGAGGCAATCCTGGGCAAGTTGGAATCACTGAAGTGAATGTATTTCGGAATCTTGAAGCGAGCGATTCGCTCTAACAAAAACCCGCGCAGCTCATCTTCATCAAGAGGACCATCGGTGAATATTGTTGCGCCCACCTCTTCACCCAGTCTTTCATCAGGCACGGCATAAACCGAGGCTTCGATGACCTTTGGATGCTCAAGCAATCCCGCCTCAACTTCTGCACAACCGATATTCTCACCACCGCGGATCACCAGATCCTTGATCCGGTCAACGATATACAGATAGCCTTCTTCATCTATGTAAGCGACATCGCCGGTTCGCAGCCAGCCGTCAACAAAAGTTTCCGCGTTCGCTTCAGGTCGCTTCCAGTAGCCCTGAATAATTGATACCCCCCTGATCTGCAGCTCACCGCGTTCACCGGCAGGTAGCGCATGTCCTGCCTCGTTCACAACACGGATATCCAGCACCGCCGAGCAGCGCCCTGAACTGCCTGGATGGTCGACATAGTCGAGTCCGCCGATGCCTGTACCAATGGCATTGGTTTCTGTCATGCCCCAGCCCGTGTTCGGCAGCGCTCGCTCAAAGGTTCCGGCGATATTCTTCACCTGCTCCGGTGCACGCGGCGCTCCGCCGCCACCGACAACCAGAAGACTGCCCAGATTCCGGGTGGTGGTTCTGGCTGCTTTGACCAGATCACCAGTCATTGCCGCGGGTGCAACAAATGACGCAATCTTTTCTTCTTCAATTAATCTCATCGCCTCTTGAACGTCCCATTTGTACATGCAGACCATTTTTCGCTGCGAGCGGTAGCTGGAAAGCATCACCGCATGCGACCCGGTAGCATGAAACAGCGGTACAGCAAGCAATGTTGCAACCTGATGTTCCATCTCGGGTGGAGCCACCCCTGTTAAAAGCTGACCGATCTGGCCTTCAAGCTCCCAGGACAGCAGTGCATTGACGATATTGCGATGACAGGACACAGCGCCTTTTGGATGGCCTGTTGAACCCGACGTATACAATATTGTCGCGGGATCATTGGGATCGATTTCAACCGCCGGGAGTTCGGATGCATCAGCTGCCTGCAGCAGGTCCTGTAGATGCCGAACGCCCTCGGGCAACGGGCGCAAGGGTCGAACAGCAATTACTGACAGTTCGAGCCTGGCGCGAATCGGTTCCAGACGATCGAGCCGCTCCTGGTCAGCGAGCAGTACCTTGCTGCCGCTATCAGTCAGCCCGTACTCCAGTTCTTCAGTGGTCCAGAGTGCATTCATGGCAACCGCAACTGCACCAATTGATGTGACCGCATTAAAGCTCATCACCCACTCGGGGAAGTTCCGCATGGAAATCGCCACCCTGTCGCCCTTCACAATGCCGTAGGTTTCGGTCAGCACCTGGGCAATTTTCATCACCTGCGCATGGGTTTCCTCAAAGCTGTAGCGTTCTTTCTCATAGACAAGAAACGTGGCATCACTTCTTGCACCCTCGAACAGGTCACGCAAGGTTAGCGGCGCGTTTTTAAACATTCGGCACGGTCGTCCCCAGACTTCTGCAGGCACAATCTCGTAGTCCTTTCCGGCCGAGGTCAATTGCTCAATGGCTTCCAGTCGATTCATACTTATCTCTTGTGTTTATTGGTTTGCACACGCTTCAGTCGAACTGATTGTCGAGTAAAAGGTTGTGTGAATGGTCGTGTAACTGATCGTGTAAATGGTCGTGTAAATGGTCGTGTCGTTAAAAGTTGAATATGTGTGGTTGTATCAGATATGCAGGTCTCGCAGATTATAATTTTTCAGGATTGACTCTCGGGTTTCCTCGCTCCATTGATTTTCCGCCTCATAACCAGCAAGTGGCTGATAAACATAACGATCTTCTTGCGGGTAACGCTGGGCACGCGCATCAATAGCAAGTGCAATAATTCGGGATCGTTCCCTGATTCGCGCTTCATCATAGTGAACCACCTGCCCATTCAGCAGTTGTGCATCGGCATTTAATACAGATCGGCGACGATGAAAACCAAATCCCACGGAAACTCGCAGGTCAGGCGATGTATTGGCAAAAGAACCATGCACTACCTGGCGGTTACACATCACCACGTCACCGGGCTCACAGATCATGGGCACGGCGTCTGCAATTCGATCTCCTGTTCCATCAACAACAAGCTCTTTCAGGTTTAGTTTGCCTTTCAGATGCGTACCGGGCACAACCCAAACCGCATTTGCAGCAGTGCAGCCATACACCTGGCACATAAAATTAAATCCGTGCGTACCGCCATCCAACTCAGCGGATGACCAGTGTGTTGTCGCATCCTGGTGCCAGGCAACAGACGCGCCCAGGCCGGGTTGCTTGATAAAAATCGCTTCATTAAAAGGCGTAAAATCAGGGCCGTTGATCGCCTCGGCGACCTGTAGCAATTGCGGATGCCCATAGAGTCGCAGACAGGAGTCCATCACATGCAATGTCCCGAACACAACCTGCACAACATATTCCGGTGCATCTTCCGGCGCCTCCGGTGCAATCATCGCAATCTGGTGTCGGCCTGCATTCTTGGCTGTACCGCCAACAGGATCGGCAAGGGGCTTTACCAGGGAAAAGGGCGGAATCGCCAGATCTGAACCAATGGCCGGGTTTCCCATGGCGTCGGTTTTGGCCTTGTATGTGTGCGGGGCGCGCGCCAGTACAGCCGCAAGCTCAGTTTCTATATCGTTAAGCTCGTCACGGCCAACCACGTGTTTGAACACGTAAAACCCGCAACGCCAATAGGCTTCAAGAATGTCATCCGCCAGCGTGCCATCATCCTTGAAATGGATGGCTCCCCGATTACCGAGCGCCAATGCCCGGCGTTCCCCGTCTGCCAGATAATCGGCCATGGCATCGGCATGTTGATGCGCTGTCACACTTGCCATTTTTTCTCCCTCCGACTGATCGAACGCGGATATCCCGCCAACACTACACGGCTTCAAATTCCGGGACAACTCCTGTTCCGTCTTACACGCACATCAGCCATGCGCATCAGCCATCCACATCAGAGATTCCCCAAGTTGCATTTGACGCCCTGATTGGTTCATTGTCTGATTAAAGCCAACTATCTATGGCTAGCTATCCAGGGCCATCAACAAAAACCATAAAAACGGAGTATCAGGTATGAAACTGGAAGGAAGAGTCGCCATTGTCAGCGCTGCGGGCCGCGGCATCGGAAAAGGGATTGCACTGGGGCTGGCGGCAGAAGGCGCAACAGTTGTGGTTAACTCTTACAGTGCAGATACCACCGCGGCAACCGTCGCCGCAATTGAGGCTGCCGGAGGTAAGGCTGTTTGTATGCCAGGCGATATCACGCAACCAGACATGATCCTAAAGACCGTTGCTGAAACCCTCGAGAAATTTGGCCAGATCGATATTCTGGTTAACAACGTGGGGGCCGGATCAAAATCAAACGAGGCGGTGCCCGAGGGACCTCTCGGTCCTGTTGCCGCAACCTGGAACATGCTCTACAAACAAAACCTGCTACCAACGGTGCTGATGACCGAGGCAGTTGTGCCCCACATGAAAGAGCGTACGTCCGGCAAAATTGTGCATATCTCTTCGATTGCCGGTCGAACGCCCATGTCGGATCGAATGCTGAAGTTTTTTGTGCCACCTGGCTACGGCGCCATGAAGGCCGCCCTGATCAGTTACACCCAGACCATGGCGGAGTTACTCGGCCCGCACAATATCAATGTCAATTCGGTGTGCCCGGGCATTGTTTATACCGATGCCTGGAAAGGGAACGCAGAACGGGCGGTTAATTCACTGCCGGAGTTTAAAGGGCGGGAAGCGCGCGAATGGTTCGAGGGTATCGCCCGGGGTGACTATCCTCACATTTTTGACAGAACCCCCATGCGCCGCGAGCAAACAGTAGAAGATATCGCCAATGCGGTTGTTTTCCTTTGCGCTGAAGATTCCATGAACATCACCGGTCAGTCTCTGATGGTTGACGGCGGTATGGTTAAAATCTAACCGAAGGCCCGTGGAAGATGCAGCAATGTCGTGGCTGGAACTTATCTGCCAATAAGGCTACCCTGCTGGGCTGCTCTATTAGAAGCACGCTATTTAAAGTACGCTATTTACCAAGAACTACTTACCAAAAGCTATTTATCCAAAGTAGGAGAATACCAGCATGACCTATGCACCCGATCATCGTCCGTTTTACGATGCCGACAGCCATATCATGGAGTTGCCGAATTTCCTGAAGGCGTACGCAGACCCAAAAATTAGAGACGAAATCCCGGAGGTCAGCTATAGCGCGTCACTGGTGACCGATGAGGAAGTGGCTATCATCATGGAGCAGGGCGGCCGGCACTCCGACGAGCATATCGCGGCACAGATCGCGCTTGGCGATAAACTGATTGAAAGCTCGAAGGAAATTCAGGCGCTTGGCGCATTTGCCAAGTCTGACAGAACAACTGCGATGGACCTGCTTGGGTTCAAAAAACAGCTTGTCTTTGCAACACACAGCGTCGCATTTCCATTCCATCCCAGCCAGAAAAAGCCGCTCAACTTACGCTATGGCGCAACCCGAGCGCACAATCGTCACATGATTGATTTCTGCGCTGATGACAATCGTCTTATGGGCGTCGGCATCGTGCCGCTGGATGATCCGGCATCAGCAATCGAAGAACTCGAATTTGCACTCAAATCCGGCTTACAAGCCATCTGGGTACCACATCGCTCAGCGGGTGAACGCTCTCCCGGTCACATAGACCTCGAAAACTTCTGGGCAATGCTCGCCGAATCAGGCACACCCTTTGTGCTGCATGTTGGCGGTGCACCACTGCAGGCATTAAAGGCCTGGAGCAATAATGGGCGTGCGGCGGTACGCGACTGGATGGGTGGCGGTGAAAACGTCAGGACAAAAGACGCGTCCGTGATGCACCAGCCACCGGAGACTTTTATCTCGATGCTGTTACTCGATGGTGTGCTTAATCGTCATCCAACCCTGCGCGGCGCGGCGGTTGAACTTGGCGCAGGTTGGGTACCTGAAATGGTTCGACGTCTCGACTGGGTAAGTAAAATCTACGGCAAGGTTGATGAGTCAGTCAGATTTGAACGTACGCCGTCGCAGCAACTGACCGAACAAATGGGCTTTACGCCGTTCCCCCACGAAGACGTGGCCAATCTGATCGATCAGTCGAATCCTGACCTGTATCTGTTTTCGTCAGACTATCCACACGTGGAGGGTGGACGTAATCCAATTGGCAAGTTCGAGAAGTCTCTGGATGGTCGGGAAGAGCTGGAGAAAGACAAATTTTATAGTGAAAACTTTTTACGCCTCTGGCCGGAGGCAGGTGTTGCCTGATTTAGATAAAGAGCTAAAAAAAGAGCTCGAAATACCCAACTTTGGCAAGCTCCTGGCACCGCATCTCGGCGCGGTGCCAATGGAAGCCTATCCTTATCTGCTATCCGAACTGGAACGTACTGCTGCCGAACGATATCGCGGATGGGCTCAGGCTGTGCCCGAACATGCAAGAGGCATACTCGCCTGCGCTGAGCGTGAAGACGAAATTGCCGATATCGCTGCAGCGCTGGTCCCCGTTTCAGATGAGCACCGCACATTGGTGGCTGGTATCATGCCGGCAGCGAAAAAAACGTATTACAGCGCGTTCGAGGGACTCACAGCAATCGAGCAGATGACCATTCAGGCGAACGCGGAAAGGCAGGGAGCCGGTGCCTGGCAAGGCCTGAAAGCAGCCTACCCCAAACATGTGGACACACTGGATAAACTGTCGGCGATTGAACTGCGAAGCGCAGACTACCTCGACGAATTGCTGGCAACGATCAAGCCTTAACAGCCTGTTAGCCGCCAAACCCTGAAAAGAGGGAATTGTCCCGGGTCATTGCCTCAATCCGTTTGCGTAGCACCTCTTTCCACTCGGGATGGGTGAGTATCCAGAATTCGTTGCCAATGATTCCGCGCATCACCAGATCAGCAACTTCTGCAGGGTCCATTCCCCTGGCCAGCAACTGACCCGCGTTTTCCTCAAACCGCTTCTCTGCCTCGGAAGACTGATGGTCACTGGCTGAAGCGGCTTCCCGGTTGCGTTTGCTTTCAACAATCCGGGTATTAATTGCACCGGGGCAAAGCACTGAAGCAGACACTGCGGATTTCGCCGCAGCCAGTTCCATGCGAAGCGTTTCCGTGATCGCCACAACACCAAATTTGCTCACGTTATAGGGCCCAATTGTTGGTGAAGCCTGCAGGCCTGCGGTTGACGCAGTGTTGACGATATGGCCTTCTCCTGCCTGTTTAATCAACGGCAGAAAGGCTTTGATGCCATAAATCACACTCCACAGGTCCACACCCAGCACCCATTCCCAGTCAGCAATCGTAAGCTCCTCCAGCGGACCTGATACCACCACACCCGCGTTATTGTGCACAATATTGACGCTACCGAACGCATCCATCGTCGCCGCTGCCAATGCCTGAACCTGATCCCATTTTGAGACATCGGTCTGCACACCAATCACTTCATGACCCTGCGCCTGCAGTGACGCGACAACCTCATTCAGTGTCGTAGTCTCGATATCCGAAAGTACAACTTTCATCTTTTCCTGCGCAAACCGGGTCGCAACTGCCTTGCCTATACCACTTGCAGCACCAGTTACTACAGCAACCTTTCCAGCAAAATCCTTCATCAAATGCTCCTTTGTTTTTTTGCTCACAGAATCAAGCGGCATCAACCATGCACTGAAGTCCTCATGTAGTAAAGAGTGTAGTAAAGGTTGGAGTGAAGCGTTCAGTAAAACCAATTGCGTAATGGCACAGTAAAATCATCAGCTCACAGCAGCGCGGGCGAAACGCAGTTTCCAGAAGGCTGTAATACGCAAACCTAGCGCAAGGCTGACAAGAATGAGCAAAACAACATAGTGCTCTGGTGACTCATAGGTCGGGGAATCGATTGACACACCCTGGCCTGGGCTGTTTATCCGACCCAGGTAGGTGACAAAGTAACCCGTAAACAACGCGTAAATACCCAGCTTGTGCAGCACTTTCCATGCACCTTTCAGGTGTCTCACAGCATAATTGTTTGAGGTCAGCACCATCAGAAACATCAACAGGTAAATGGTTCCGGCCGGAATGTTTTCAGCTACAAATAACGGCTGATTGATCTCACGCATATAAACAACAATCGCCAACAGGTGAATGGTATGTGCCAGGGCAAAGGCCAACCCCCATTGTCTGCGCGAGCGTACAAGTTGACTGGTCACACGCGTCGGCCACCAGATCTGCAGAGACTTTGCCATAAAAACCGGTAGAAACAGCACAAAGGATAATCGTGCCGTATATCGTGTGAACAGCAAGGTGCCTGTTTCTGTCCAACCATGAAGCTGATATAACCAGAAGGCCAAAGCTGCACCCACAAGAAGTATCCCAGGGAAAAGCAACAGAGTGAATCTGGCGGCTGGTATGAGGGAACGGTTTTGTATAGTCTGTGATGTCAAACGTTTTACCTGAGAGTTGTTCCTGAGCGGTGTACAAGAGCGGTGTATCTGGTCCATAGTCTCGCTAAAAAACATCCGGATTAAAAGAGACTTACCTGATCCCAAAACCGGAACCTCTGGCAGGGGTATAGCCTCCGCACAGTGCGAAAACATTTTTTTGAGAATTTGTCGTAATTTGGCGATTGATTTTCCTCAAGAGTGAATCAAACCGATGTCGCACTGGATCTCAAAGCAAATGAAAACCCTCAAAGAAAACTGGCTTCCGACAATGTTAGCGACACTTGTGCTGTGTGCAGTGCTTGTCTATCAGCTTCTCTCGGTGTCTGTGCATGCTGACTGGCAGGTCGCCACTGCCTACAGCGAACTTGAAAGCGTGTCCGGTATCGCAGTCATGGGCGATACGGTTTATGCCACCCTTGAGCGCCGCCATGGTGACGGCGAAATTGTGTCCCTGAAAGGCGCCGACCGTGAAGTCCTGGTTGGCGGCCTGTCAAAACCCGATGGCCTGGCTGTATTCGGCAGCAACCTCATTTACACACAGGAATCGGGCATGTTTCCCGTGTTCCTCCTCGCCGACGGTGTTTCATCCCCGCTTTTTTATGCTAACGGCGCCGAGGGTATTATGGTCACGGCAGCCGGAGAGATTTTTGTGGTTGAAGACCGGCCAGATGGGAATCTTTTAAAACACGATCACGGAACAGGTGAAACCAGCGTCGTGACGGCCAATCTTGAAGAAGCGGAAGGTGTCTGTGCGATGCAATCCGGCGAGGTCTACTACACAGAAAAATATCACGGCGCCATTTATCGACCGCTCATCCTGCCCCAGGCTGAGAAAAACAACATTACACTCGATATCGACCTTCCGGGCTGTAAAACCATCGTTGAAGCAGACCGCATGCGACTCAAGCAATGTTTTCTCAATTTCATGACCAATGCCGTGAAATACAACAAACCTGGGGGCTCGGTCACTATCCGCTGTGAGAAAAAAAGCGAGTATCTGCGTATTAATTTTACCGATACCGGTTTTGGTATCAGTGCAGAAAAGCAACGCAATCTGTTCACCCCATTTGATCGACTAGGACGAGAATCGGGACAAATCGAGGGCAGCGGTATCGGCCTGGTTATTACCAAACAGTTGATTGAGATGATGCATGGGAACCTCGGGATTATCTCTACGCCTGACGTCGGTAGTACCTTCTGGGTTGAACTTCGGTCTACTGGTGTCGAAGCGCACGGTTAACAATTATTCACATCACGCATTACTCCAGGCCCCGGGTTTAAAGTAATCTTCATTACGTGAAAACATCAGACAAACACTTACGACAGCTGGTAGAAAAGGAAAAACTTCACCTCCTTTACAAAAGCCTGTCGTTCTCAATCCCCGGCAGCATGCTGGTCGCAGTGCTCATCCTGTTTGTCTACTGGTACAAAGATATCGAAGTTCCTCTGGCAACAACCTGGTTTGTCGTTATCGTCTCCATCATGTGCCTGCGTCTGATCGATTCATGGCAATACCGCAAATCAGAAAAGAAAATTGTTTCCTACTGGAGTCGACGTTTTTTCGTTGGCGCTATGCTGGGTGGGTTGGCTTGGGGGTTGAGTTGCTGGATGGCCTTTCCCGATCAGCATGAAATTTACCAGTCCGGTTTTATATTTGGCATGGTCGCTGTTGTATCGGGTGCCATGTCTTCTCTGGCGTTTGATCGAAAAGTTTATATCACGTTTATCTCTCTCATCTTGCTCTTACTTGTTACAAAGCTTTTATATCTGGATACCGAATTAGGTTACCTGTTAGCTATGGGTGTGTTCGTCTACTGGATTTATATCATGCAGGGTTCAAAAATTATCGATCAGTCAACCACAGACAGCATCATGTTACGCCTGGAAGCAATTGAACGTGAGAATGACCTCGATAATATTCAGCAGAAACAAACCTTCCATGTAGAGCACACACGGCTTGCCGTCATAGAATGGGACGCTTTCACCCGCATTACCGAATGGAACCCTGCAGCAGAATCTATATTTGGCCTTGATAAAAAACAAAGCCTGGGACAAACCATTACTGAGGTCATTCAGGCCGCTGACGATAGTCATGATCAAAAAGAATTATGGGAAACAATCAAACAGAGTCAGAGCGCGACGACGATTGAATATGCGATCAAAGCAAGTGACGGCCACGTGCGGAACTTAATCTGGCACATCACTCCTATATTAAGCGATGATGGCTGGGTTACCGGCGGCGCATCGATGGCACTGGATGTTACCGAACAAAACGAAGCTCGCGCCCAATTGATTGCCGCTAAGGATGAAGCGGAAAAAGCCAATCTGGCTAAATCAAAATTTTTATCCAGCATGAGCCATGAGCTACGTACACCCCTGAACGCCGTTATTGGTTTTTCTCAACTGATGATGCTGGAAGATGATGAAGAACAGGTAGAAAACTCGCGTCATATTCATCAGGCCGGACAGCACCTGCTGACCTTAATCAATGGTCTACTTGATCTGGAAAAAATCGAGGCCGGTAAACTTGCCCTTAATATCACTGAAGTCGACGTCAAAGAAATTATTCAGGAAAGCCTGCTGTTCATTCAGCAAATGGCCGATGACCGTAATATCAGCCTGACCTCAGAGATCAATTACTGTGATGTACATGTTCATGCCGACGCCATGCGTCTGAAACAATGTCTGCTGAATCTATTAAGCAACGCCGTGAAATATAATCATGACGAAGGACAGGTTACGCTTAGTTGTAGCCTGGTGAATAATGACTCACACCTACGTATTAGTATTGAAGATGATGGCTCAGGTATTAGTGAAGAGGCTCAACAACGTCTGTTTACGCCATTTGATCGACTCGGCAAAGAAGGGGGCCATGTTGAAGGTAATGGTATCGGTCTGGTAATTTCGCGTGAACTTATATTGATGATGGGTGGCGAAATCGGGATGCAGTCGGCAGAAGGTAAGGGAAGCACTTTCTGGATAGAGTTACCTATTCTTAAGTAACCTCACACGTAGTCCCCGTACCAAACCAGAAGTCTAGTCCTTTACCCAGGAATTCATCAAAGGGCAGATAATGTGAGCCATCACATGAAAAGTTTAAACCCACCATGCCATTCACTAGATTTAATGACCCTGCCCGTAGGTAAATAGTTTCATCCGCAAACCGCAGCGAACTAAATTGAGTCAACACCTGGCGTATCTCGGATCGATCTACAACCGCTCGCTCAAGATAAGGCCGACGAGGAAAAGCCAGACAAATATCCGGATCAATCAACTCCTCGATCGATAGAATATGATAATCAAACGGGTCGTCGGCATGCCATACTGTAGCGCGGCTACTCGCGAAGTGTAATTTGCCATGATACACACCATGCTCGCACATCAATTCTTCCATCAAAGCAAACACATCATCGAGATGATCATCCATCATGCTTTGAACGCGGGATTGCATGAATAAATTTGCCCGGATAGAAGGATCGCCTTTAATTTGCTGCCACTGACGATCCTCAGCCACCATACCTTCGGTATGCGGTAATTCTCGTAAGTCATAGTCAACGCCCAGGAACCCAACACGCGTGCCCTCGTTATCGCGAATTTTTTGAATCGCAGTTAATGAAGGACGACGCTTTCGACGACTGATATAGGCCTGAGATAAACGAAAGTTCGTACTTCCAAACATACCTGCCATATAGGGGCGTAGTGAACGATCACGCGTTAGTTGTGATTCATCTTTACCATCGTGCGAGATGTTTGCCGTGATCTGTTTACCTTCACGATCCAGCACATAAATATATTTACAGTGCTCTAAACGATGCAAGGCCTCAGTAATAGTCTCCTCCATTACCTCCCGATTTTCTATATTGGGTACCAGGGCATCTGATAATTTTTTTAATTCATCACCAAGAACTGATTTTAAAATCTTACGTTGCTTACTAACGGCCTGTTTGAGTTGTAGGCTCATATATTATTTAGCCAGTCCTGTGGTTGTAGATAACGGTCATATAGCTTTGCCTCTTCACTACCGGCTTCCGGTTGCCAGTTATAACGGAAACGTACATTCGGTGGTAATGACATCAGTATAGACTCTGTACGTCCGCCCGTTTGTAAACCAAAGATGGTTCCACGATCATAGACCAGGTTGAACTCAACATAACGACCGCGACGATACAGCTGAAAATCTTTTTGTTGTTCACCATAGTCTGTATCTTTACGTCTCTCGACTATTGGCAGATAAGCTTTTATAAAATGATCACCAACACTTTGCTGAAATGCGAAGCTCTTCTCGAAGCCCCATTCATTTAAATCGTCAAAGAATAAACCACCAACACCACGTGTCTCATCACGATGTTTTAAATAAAAATATTCGTCGCACCATTTCTTATAACGGTCATAAACATCATCACCAAAGGGATCACAGGCTGCCTTTGAAGTTTGATGCCACTCAATAACATCTTCTTCAAATGGATAGTAAGGTGTTAAATCAAAACCACCGCCAAACCACCAGACCGGATCTTCGCCTTCTTTTTCTGCCACGAATAAACGGACATTCATATGTGTTGTTGGTATGTAAGGATTATGTGGATGGAACACCAGAGATACACCCATGGCCTGAAATGAACGACCAACTAATTCCGGACGCTGCGCGGTTGCTGCAGGCGGAAGGCTTGCACCATGGACATGCGAGAAATTAATACCAGCCTGCTCAAATACTGCGCCATTACTTAGGACACGAGAACGGCCACCACCGCCTTCTTCACGTTCCCAGGAATCCTCCATAAATTTTGCCTGACCGTCGGCTTCTTGAATTGCTGAGGCAATACTATCCTGTAAACCCAGAAGGTAATCTTTAACCGCTTGTATATTTATTTCAGACATCTTGTTTCGTTAACTCGTTATCGTTCTATTCTATATCTTGTATGTGACAAAATAACTATCGGAGTCGTTCATTTGTCACCGCATGCCAGATCTCACTCGGCTGCGCATTCCCATCCGTAGGTCCATCGACAACCATATCAACCTCACTACCTAAGCACTGTTCGACTTCCTCAGCCGTTCGAGCCGCAGGCTCACCATGTTTATTCGCACTGGTTGAAACTAAAGCTAGATTACCGGCATCACAAAGCTGCCGTGTTATCTCATGTGCTGTAATACGTACCGCTATCGTTTCATGCTCACCGCGTAAGCAGTACGGACAATCTTCTGCAGCGGGTAATAGCCAGGTCACGGGGCCAGGCCAACGTGACATAACTTTTTCATAGGTCATATCGTCAAGTGGTTTTATAAAGTCTGTAACCTGATCGAAACGACTGGCAATTAATATTACGCCCTGACTGGCTTCGCGTTGTTTGATACCCAACAAGCGCATAACAGCGCTTTCATTCGCTGGGTCACAGCCTAGCCCATAAACTGCTTCGGTAGGGTAGGCAATGACTCCTCCCGATTGAATAATCTCGACCGCTTGCTGCAATAACGATGTTTCCATTGCTACTCGGTTAAAGATGCATAGAGATCATATTCATCGGCATCGTTTATCTTTACTTCAACAAAATCACCGGCCTGTAAATCCAGTTCGGTATCAATAAAGACCATGCCATCAATCTCCGGCGCATCTGCTGAAGAACGCGCAATGATCTGACCGGTCTCTTCGTCTTCGCCATCAACTAGTACCATCATGGTGCGGCCAATCTTTTTCTGTAGTCGTTCTTCACTAATACGTGCGGATAAGCGCATGAAATGATCGTAACGTTCCTGCTTAATATCGTCATCAACCTGACCCGGTAATTCATTCGCCTTCGCGCCTTCTACCGGGGAGTACTGAAAGCAGCCCACGCGATCCAGCTGCGCTTCTTCAAGAAAATCCATCAACTGCTCAAAGTCGTCATCGGTCTCGCCCGGGAAACCCACAATAAAGGTACTGCGTAAGGTCAGGTCCGGACAGATTTCGCGCCACTGCTTCACCCGATGCAGCACTTTTTCACTCGCCGCTGGACGCTTCATATTCTTCAGGATTTTTGGACTGGCATGCTGAAAAGGAATATCCAGATACGGCAACACTTTGCCTTCCGCCATTAAGGGAATCACTTCGTCGACATGTGGATAAGGGTAGACGTAATGCAGGCGAGTCCAGGCATCGAGTTCACCCAGGGCTTCGGCGAGCTGAGTAAAACGTGTCTTCAATGGGCGACCATTCCAGATATCTGAACGATATTTCAGATCGACGCCATAGGCGCTAGTGTCCTGCGAGATCACTAATAATTCACGAACTCCAGATTCGACCAGCTTCACCGCTTCATCCATCACTTCGCCAATCGGTCGGCTCACCAGATCACCGCGCATCGATGGAATGATGCAAAAGCTGCATCGATGATTACAACCTTCGGAAATTTTTAAGTACGCATAATGTCGTGGCGTCAGCTTGATACCCTGCGGTGGCACCAGATCCATATATGGATCATGCTCCGGCGGAAGATGCTCATGCACCGCCTGCATCACCTCTTCATAGGCGTGCGGCCCACTGACCGCCAGTACATCGGGGTGAACATTGGTAATGTCTTCGGCATTGGCGCCCATACAGCCCGTGACAATCACTTTGCCGTTTTCGTTCAAGGCTTCGCCAATCGTTTCCAGCGACTCTGCCTTGGCATCATCAATAAACCCACAGGTATTCACGACTACCAGGTCGGCACCCACGTAATCCGCCGACAGGCCATAACCTTCAGCGCGTAACTGGGTCAGGATTTGTTCAGAGTCCACCAATGCCTTGGGGCATCCGAGACTGATAAATCCAACGGTAGGGGTCTTGTCCATGAAAATGCTTTAGCGAATTACATTGAAGGCGCGAAGTTTAACCGAAGTACGGTAAATCTGCGGTTTTTATCCCTTTTGGGACGGGTTTTTAACGATATTTTCAGATATCCATTGGTTATACTTCATGTTCCTGATTCAGGGACTGAAAAAGGCACACGATTCATGGCGGATTTCGTCAACACTCCAGACTACCAACATGGCACGCAGGGAATTACCGGCGTGCTGGTTACCAATCTCGGTACGCCTGATGCGCCGACTACCGGTGCATTGCGTCGTTATCTCGCAGAGTTTCTGTCTGACCCCCGTGTGGTCGAATTTCCACGCCTGCTGTGGAAAATCATTCTGTACGGAGTGATTCTGAATATTCGCCCGCCGCGTTCGGCAAAAGCCTATGCCAAAGTCTGGTCTGCCGAAGGTTCTCCATTACTCGCCATTGGTAAAAAACAGGCCGCAGCTCTTCAAGACAAGCTTTCTCAATCGATCAACGGCCCGGTCAAAGTCGAACTGGCCATGCGCTACGGCAACCCCTCTATTCCAGATGCAATGGAAAAGCTACGTCAGGCTAATGTCAGCCGACTTCTAGTGCTACCGCTTTACCCGCAGTATTCAGCATCTACTGGCGCTTCTACATTTGATGCCGTTAGCGACGTCCTGAAAACCTGGCGCTGGCTACCGCAATTACGCATGGTCATGGACTATCATCAACACGACAGCTGGTTAGATGCCGTCGTCAATTCCATTCGTGAACATTGGGATAAAAATGGCCAGGCACAGAAACTGATGATGTCATTCCACGGTTTGCCGAAACGTTTCCTGCTCAATGGCGACCCATATCACTGCCAGTGCCATGTTAGCGCCCGCAAGATCGCCGAAAAACTCGAGTTAAACGAAGATCAGTGGCAGCTAGTATTCCAGTCACGTTTTGGCCGCGAAGAATGGCTCAAACCTTATTGTGACAAGACGCTAGAAACACTGGCACAAGAAGGTCTGGAAAGCGTCGACATGGTCTGTCCCGGTTTCTCTGCTGATTGCCTGGAGACGCTGGAAGAGGTTGCGATGGAAAATCGTGATATATTCCTCGAGGCTGGGGGCAAGCAATATACTTATATACCGGCATTGAATGATCGTGAAGATCATATCGATGCACTGGTCGAACTGGTACAACAGAATCTCGCCGGTTGGCCCATTGAAGAAATACCTGCCGAAGAACGTGAAGCAGGACGTCAGCGCGCATTAACTTGTGGCGCAGAAAATTAAATCAGAGATTGTTGAGACAGGGATTTCACCATGAGTGATGACGACAAGATCAGCGCAAGCGAACTGCGCGAAGAAGAACCTTCTATCCAGGAGTTTCACCCTTTACTGGGTTCACTGGATTTACGTACCGGTTATAGCAATAACATCCTGATCCGTATGGCGATCATTGCCGTTGTTATCGTTGGTATCGTGCTTTGGCAAATGGAGCTGGTGAAAGATATATATATCCGGCATTCGGTTGAAGATCTGGGCATACTGATCAACGGCAGCATCTTGTTTCTATTCGCCATAGGCGTGATCAAACTAATCTTCACGTTTATACGCTACGCTGCCGAAGAAGCGGCCATTGCTCGCTTTGTAAAGAACGTGAAAAAGAATGCGATGGATCCGGTTAAACGGGTTCCCGTTAATTCCATTATCTCTCGTCGCTATATGCTTATGCAGGCTATGTCTGAACAGCGTTTTCTAATTAATCATAGTGCATTGGCTTCTATGTTGCTTGCCAGTGAAAGCACTCGAACCAGCATGGCCAAATTCATTAATAATATTCTTATTCTTGCCGGTGTATTCGGAACGATTGTCTCCCTCTCGGTTGCCTTGCTTGGAGCCTCTGATCTGTTAACCACAACTGGCGGTACTGGTGGTATGTCGCAAGTACTGTCCGGCATGTCGACTGCTCTTTCCACGACTATTACAGCGATTGTCTGTTATCTGTATTTTGGTTACTTCTTTTTGAAAGTAAACGACGTACAGACCAACGTGGTCAACAATGTCGAACAGATTACTGCTGCTCTGTTAATTCCAAAATTCAGTCTGCAGGGCGATACCGTCATGCAGGACGTTGCAACGCTAGCGCGCAAGCTGCAGAAACTGGTTGATAAACTGGAAGAAGCCCAGGCGCGATACTCCGCTTCGGGCCAGAAACTTCTCGATGCTGTGAGTAGCTACAGTATCCGTGGCCAGAGTATTTCCAACGACATCAGTATCATCAAGGAACTGCTTCGCTCTGGTTTCCGTCTGTATGAAGATGACCAGGAAGACGAAGCCTAAGCCGTCGTTGTAACGCTTAACGGAACGAAATTATGTTTTCAGACGGTTTTACAGACTTACGCATGAATCACCAGAATGGTCAGGGTGATGATAGCTTCTGGCCATCGTTCACCGATATCATGACCGTCATCGTCATGATCTTCCTGCTCGCCATGGTGGTGGTCATGATTCGTAACAGCGAATTGATCGACCGTCTGAAGGCAACCATGGAAGCTGAACGTGAGGCCGCAGAACTGGTACGTAAAACAGCCACCGAGAAAGAAGGACTGGCAATCAAGCTCATCGAAGCCGAACAACTACTGTCTATGCTTCGTCTGGAGCATATGAAAGTCACCGAACAACGTGATCTGGGTCGAAAAACAGTGGCTGAGCGTGATGCAGAATTAAGACAGTTAAAGTCCGAATTCGCGACAACTCAGGCGGCACTGGATACCACGCGCAGCGAATTAACACAGACCAGCCAGCAGCTGACTCAAACCGAAACGCGTCTCACCCAGACCATGCAACAACGTGATCTGTTAGCGGAACAACTGGAAGACAATCAGACCAAATTTGCAGCCTTACAACGAGAGCATCAGGAACAGGGGACACAGCTTCATGCTATGAAACTTAGCTCTGAAGAAAGCTCCAGCAAGCTGGCGGT
This sequence comes from uncultured Gammaproteobacteria bacterium, assembly GCA_942491945.1. Lineage (GTDB taxonomy): Bacteria > Pseudomonadota > Gammaproteobacteria > JAJDYQ01 > JAJDYQ01 > JAJDYQ01. The sequence continues at coordinate 18,951 of CALODD010000067.1, forward strand.
TCTCGGCGGTGAATACGATGAACTAAAAGAAAAGTATGACAAACTGGTTCGACCTGCTCGTACGGCTCGTGGTAAAACTATTGTAGAAGTACGTAAGACCAAGAGTGCAGGTAAAGAAGAGATCGCAATCAAGTTACCTGGAAAGAAGGCTTTCAAAGTAGTTACCGAAGCACGTATGCATAAGGAGCTGACAACATTGCAAAAGAAGTTCAGCAAATCACTTTATGTAAAAATTATCTTTCCTGAAAACAGCGGCCTGTCTTATAACGAAGCCTGGGGCTTTACGAATAAGCTGCATAAAAAATACGACTACTATTTCCAAGAAAAATAACGTTAAGAATAGATATCATTGGGCACCATGACAGATCAAGTTAAACGCCCAGGCCGCCGTTGGTTGATACCGGTAATTCTACTGGTATCAATAGTTGCCGCCGCGGCATTAATCTCAGGCAAACCATCTGCCAAGACGGCAAGTGTTACCGAGGCGACCCGTAAGGTCGACGCATTGACGGTAACTACAGGAACGTTTGCACCGACTGTCCCTCTGTATGTCACAGTAACCACGCCTCACCATTCTCGCTTACGTGCATCCATTACTGCCGACGTAAAACAGGTCATTGCTTTACAGGGTAATCGAGTCGCAAAAGACGCCCTGCTAATTGAGCTTGATGATCGTGAGGCACAGCTAGTTAAACAGCAACGCCAGGCTGATGTGATTGATGCTCAATCACAGATCGACTCCGAACGACTCAAACACAAAAATGAGTTATTCGTCATTCGTAATGATAAAGGTAAACGTGCTGATCATAATCGTGAGCAAATAATAAAAGGGCATAACATTCGCCTGAATGGTCTGAAGGCAAAACTACAACGTGCAAAAACAGCTTTAGAGTTAGCTGAACTTGATTTGCAACGTACACAAATCAAAGCACCATTCGATGGACAGATAACGACTACGCAGGTATCACCTGGAGACCGCGTTCGCCCAGGGGATACATTACTTGAGATTTTTGACCGTGGTTCTCTGGAACTGACTGGTACTATCGCTCAACGTTACACTTCAGCCATTCAGTCTAGCCTTAATAAGAATGTTCCGCTGACAGCGACAACAAACCGGCAGGGAAAAATACTTACGGCAACGTTAGACCGTATTAGCGGCAATGTTGATAAAGACAGTGGCGGACTGCTTGCTATTTTTAAAATCGACTCCAGTGATACAGGCCTGTCACTCGGTCGCAATCTACGTCTGCAACTGCAGTTACCCGAGATTAATCAAACCTTTGTTGCGCCGAATACAGCGATTTTTGGTACTAATCGTGTTTATAAAATCATTGATGGTCGTTTAAAGGCCGTACAGGTAACACGGCTTGGTGACTACCCGCCTACTGATGGCACCCCAAGTAGTCTGTTACAAAGTAACGAGATAAGTAATGGCGATATGTTACTTAAAACCCAACTTCCTAATGCGATAGAAAACCTGCTTGTTGAGCCCTCAAGCTAGAAGCGCATGGAAACCTTCCATCATCGGAATAATATACTTGGCACCTTTGCACAGCACCGTGTAGCTGCCAATCTGCTCATGATCATCATGCTCATGTGTGGTGTATGGGCTTTGATATATCTCAATACCCAATTCTTCCCCAGCTACACTCTTGAAAAAATTAACGTCCGCGTTGTCTGGCGTGGTGCCAGTGCAGAAGATGCCGAGACTGGCTTAACTAATCGAATAGAAGAGGCCTTACGTACACAGGAAAACCTGCGTGATATAACCTCGACTTCAGCCGAGGGCATTTCATCGGTATCTCTGGAGTTTGAGTCCGGCACCGATATGTCTCGTGCACTGGACCAGGTAAAAGAAAAGGTCGCTTTGATTCGTGATTTACCCGCTGATATCGAAGAGCCCGAGATTACTCGCTTAACCATTTATGACCGCGTTGCTCGTGTACTGGTCTGGAGCGAGCACGATGCACGTGCGCTACCGGCATTAGTACAACGTTATGAAAGGGAACTGCTCGATCGGGGCATAACCAATATCGAATTTACCGGTTTACCCGAACAGGAAATCGCGATTCAGTTCGATATCGAAAACCTCTATGAAATGAATCAGTCACTGGATCAGATTGGCCGAACGATTGGACAACTGAGTACGGAAACACCCGCAGGAAATCTCAACCGACAGCAACTCAGTCAGCAGCTTCGTAGTCCGGAACAACTCAAGACTCCGCAAGACTATTCGCAACTGTCAGTCAGTACGCAATCGGGGGCAATACCGCTTGGCGACATAGCGACTATCGAACGACGTACACGCGATAATCAAACCAGTATTACCTATCAAGGCCATCCTGCAATTGAAATGCGGCTGTTGCGCATTGAAGGCCACGACAGTCTCAAGTCCGCTCGTGTTCTTGAAAAATGGGTAGCAGATACTTTACCCACTCTACCTGAGGGCGTTGGTATAAAGGTCTTTGATCAACGTTGGCAATACATTGAACAACGCATCAATCTATTATTGGAAAACGGCCTGGGTGGACTAATGCTTGTCATTGCTATCCTGTTTTTCTTTTTACGTGGCCCTGTTGCGTTCTGGGTTGCTGTCGGTATTCCCATTTCATTCATGGCAGCGCTAGCTGCACTTTATGTCTTTGGTGGCTCGATCAATATGGTCAGTCTATTCGGACTCATCATGGCGCTCGGTATTATTGTTGATGATGCCATCGTAGTTGGCGAAGATGCGATGACGCACTATGAAATGGGAGAGGCCCCATTACAGGCGGCGGAAGGTGGTGCATGGCGCATGTTCGCACCGGTTATCTCTTCATCACTGACAACTGTCGCTGCATTTATTCCTCTGATGATGCTGAGTGGTTTTATAGGCAAGCTACTATTTGCCATTCCACTCGTTGTTATCTGCGTCATTATTGCTTCTTTAATAGAAAGCTTCCTTATCTTACCGGGCCACTTACGACATTCATTTGAAGGCTTACACAAAAAACGTAACCAGTCACCGTCGCCAACACGTCAGCGTATTGATAACTGGTTTAATGATTTTCGTGATAAACGTTTTCGGCGTTGGGTAGAAAATGCAATTTCTAATCCATGGCAAACACTTATGCTGGTCTTCGCAGTCAGCATCATCACCATTGGTCTACTCGTCGGCGGAAGAATTCCTTTTACCTTTATGCCTCAAACAGAATCAGGCCTGGTCTCCGCTAACATTCAATTTACTGCTGGCACGCCTCGCCACCAGGTCGGCGAATATCTAACACACGTCGAGAAAGCCCTGGATGAAATCGATCAACAACACCCAGGATTAATTCTGTTGTATTCCAGTCGTCTCGGTGAAAACCTCACCAGCCACGGTGGTAGTTCACAGAAGGGCGATCGTTACGCGAGCATACTGATTGAACTGGTCGCATCTGATGAGCGTGATATACGTAACCCGCAGTTTATAAAGATGCTGAAGGATAAACTGCCAGAACCAGCTGCATTAGAAAATTTGCTCATCACTAGTCGACAGGCAGGACCTGGCGGTCGAGACCTTACATTCCAGTTAAGTGGCGGTAGCCCGTCAGATTTAAAACAGGCGGCTGAAGAACTCGCGGAAGTGTTACGACAAACACCGGCTGTCTTTGCTGTCGATGATGATATGCCATACGGCCAGACTCAGTTAGTCTTTGAGTTAAGTCCACAGGGCAGGGCGATAGGTATCACTACGCAGGAAATCGGTCGGCAACTGCGTGCGGCTTACGATGGCTACATCATTCAGGTATTCCAGGATGGCTATGATGAAATCGAAGTTCGTACGATATTAAATGATGAACAGCGTAATGGCTTTACTACATTAGAAGCACTGCCAATCCGGTTACCCACTGGTGAACAGGCGGCATTAAGTTCACTGGTTGATTTCAAGCATCAACGCGGCTTTGAAATCCTCCGTCATGAAAAAGGTCGTCTTGCTTTAGAAGTCTCTGCCGATGTCGACGAAGCTCAGGGTAATGCCAATAACATTACCGAAGAAATTTTAAGTAAGGCCTTACCGGATATTGCTGCCAAATATCACATTGAATATAGCGCAACCGGTACTGCCGCCGATCAACAGGAAACCTTCAGTGAAATGAAAATTGGTTCCCTGTATGCACTGGCATTAATTTATCTCATCCTCGCCTGGATATTTTCATCCTATGGCTGGCCTCTCGTAGTTATGGCGATTATTCCTTTCGCTATTATCGGTGCTATCTTTGGTCACTGGGTCACAGGAATTAACTTAACAATACTCTCCCTGTTCGGGCTGTTTGGCTTAGCCGGTATCGTAGTTAACGATTCTATTATTCTCGTGACCTTTTATCGGCAATTACGAAAGGACGGCATGAAACGACAGGATGCCATCGTTGAGGCATCCGTTCTACGATTACGTGCGGTGCTACTCACTTCAATGACAACGATTGCCGGCCTGATACCGTTATTATTTGAAACATCACTACAGGCACAGTTCCTGATACCTATGGCGACATCTATTGCTTTCGGATTAGCATTTTCAACCGCATTAGTCCTGGTACTTGTTCCTCTCTTGCTTAATGCCTTCGAAACCTTTCAAGAAGATACTTCAATATCGAATACCCTATTCATCCAAATTATGGTTCCATTTTGGATACTACAGATACTTAGTTACATACTATTCATCAATACCAGCCTATCAGCTCAAGTTTTACTTCCACTATTGATTTCCGAATTGTTAATCCCTGTAATTGTTGCTTACATAATAGGGAAGAATGGAGGCAGTATCAGTTATTCAGTTTTTGCTGCTACTACCTTAAGTTTTGCAGGAATACCTGTTGTGGCTTTTGCTTATTTTGCAATGGATACTTCAAGTACAAATTTATTACTACCGCTATTAATCACTACGCTTTTCTCAAAGAGCTTGATTGCAGCACTAACAAGGGTAGTTATGAAATATTCCAACACTTCTATTTCGAAAAGCAAAGCAACTATAGACAATAGTTAAATATACAGAATCAGAGGTAAGGCATGATAAAAAGAAATCTGGTCATTATATTCACCCTTATGATGCTTGTGTCATCCGGGCCATCGCTAACCCAGGAAACTTCTATTAGTCCAGGCATTAATCGCCATTACCAAGGTGCGCTACACAGTGACTGGTTACCTATCTTTGAATCCGAATCTAGAGAAGTCTTTGCACACCGTTATGAAATACTAGATGCTCTTAATATAAAGCCCGGTATGCGCATCGCTGATGTCGGTGCAGGTACCGGTTTTTATTCTTTACTATTTGCCAAACAAACCGGCCCAGAAGGAAAAGTCTATGCGGTCGATATCACAGAAGACTTTATCGACAACATCAATCAACGTTCATCGACAGCTGGTATCAATAATCTAACCGGTATTGTAAACAACGATAAATCAGCTGGTTTGAAAAAGAACAGTGTTGATCTCATTTTTATCTGTAATACCTATCATCACTTTGAATATCCGGAATCGATGATGACATCGATACACCAGGCTTTAACAGACGACGGTGAAGTGGTACTGATCGACTTTAGTAAAAATCCATCCTTCAGCAGTGCCTGGATCATGGGTCATGTCCGAGCGAATCAACAACAAGTTATCGACGAAATGAAAAGTTTTGGTTTTACCGTTTCAAAGACCTTGCCGTTATTGAAACAGAACTATTTTATTAAATTCAAGAAGACAAAGAACTAACTTCTTATAAATGCACGCAGAAGACATATAGAGCACGTAACACTGTTACCTCTACAGACCAAGCATGACCTTGTTTCGCAGCAAGGTCACTTCCATCAAACCTAATCTAAATCACATACACTCATACCGATCAATTAGCTGCCTTACCAACCCGCTACGTACTATGTCGTTTCTATCAAACTCATGGATGTAAACATCGTGTAACCCTTCTACACGTTCAATTGCATCAGCCAGACCGTTTTTGGTTCTTATATCACTCTGTTTCACATCGCCATTGATCACGACTTTTGCACCTTCACCAATACGCGTCAGGAACATTTTCATCTGTGTGACACTGCTGTTTTGTGCTTCTTCCATAATAACGAAGGTGTCGTCACTGAAGGTTTTACCCCGCATATAGGCTAGCGGCGCAGCGACAATACGTCCATGGCGAACACAATAGTCCACCGCTCCGGATCCCAGGCGTTCATTCAGGATGTCTCGAAATGCATCGATATAGACTGAAAACTTATCATCGACCGCACCCGGCAAATAACCTAGCTGCTCACCAGCTTCGACAGCTGGGCGGGTCAGAATGATGCGCTCAATCTTGCCAGACTCGAGATATTCAGCAGCAAGTGATACGGCGCAGTAACTTTTGCCAGTTCCAGCTGGGCCGGTCCCAAACGTCAGGCTGTTATTACGCATGGCATTGATAAAACGTTTTTGGGACGTGTTACGGGCCTGGAGCGGCTGTTTCGATGGGGGGTGGGATATTGACGACTCGAGATGGCTCAAGTGCGCGTTGAGTTCGACGATTTCGGCGGTTTCCTGCTCGTATCGCCTTCTGGCTTTTTTCTTGTGTCCTCTTTGTCTCCTGTTTTCTGGTTGTTTAACTTGTTGTGCGTATCGTCTTTGAGACTTTTTCGCCATAGAGCTTTTCCCCCCAGGTTTATTTAAGAAAAAAGGTGTATTACGTTGTTTCTCCTACTAGATTTAGTGGTATTGGACTAAACATAGCACAAAATATACTGCTATGCCTATATGACAGGGGAATGTCAGTAGGGAGTTTTTTCTTCTTAGGCGCCAGCGACCTGCATAAAACGCGATTCCTGTTGCCGCTGTTCTTCGGTGAGGTCGCGGCTGGCAAATTGTGGGTCGAGACGCATGCAGCGACGATATAGCTCCCATTTAATCTCATTCACACTCATTCCACAGGGGCCTGAAGGCAGGTCATCACTAATAATGGACTCAATCGGTTTACCGTCATAAGTGCCGTAGATGATGATGGTTGGGGCACTTTCGTCAGATATGCCACGGCGGGCCTTATCAAAAGCGACGCAGGTTTGCAGAAAATTGGAGCGATTGCTCAGTAAGGTACTGAGCCTGAATGAGATTTTCTTGGTCTGACGCAGATATTCATAAATGACCAGGATCGCACCATGCTGATCACGTGCTACGTCATCGGCCGGGCCTATATGCAGGCGTGCTTCTGAGTCGAGTATATAGGGCGTATTCTTGAATTCACGTTGATCAAATGAACCGGTAGTACGGTTCACAAAATTCAAATTTCCGAGTAATACTTCATCTACCATTACTTTCTTTCCTTAACCTGATACCGATAGTCTAGCATCTTGAGATTGGATAGAAGGCAGACAAACTTCACATTTTTATGATGCGCAACTCAGGCTAGCGCCCCCAAACCAGAAATCCAGGTCTTTTGCGAGGAAATCATCCACAGGCATATAGTGGGAACCATCGCAGGAGAAGTTTAAGCCGACGATTCCGTTCATAATATTCAGCGAAGCTGCGCGCAGATAGATTGTTTCATCTGCTTCGCGTAACTCTTTAAATACATTGAGCACCCGAGGTATTTTATCTACTGGTGTCACAGCATCAGCAGGGTAATCCATCTGTGGATAAGCCAGACAGACTCGAGGGTCAATTATTTCATCCAGTACATGCAGCCGGTAACGATAGGGGTCATCATAGGGCCATAAGGTTGCTCGCGAACTGGAGAAATGCAGCTTGAAATGGAAGATTCCCTGTTCGCACATCAGTGACTCAATCACAGGTAACACTTCGTCCAGTTTTTCATCCATGGCACTATAGGTTCGTGTCTGCTGGAACAAAGTGCCACGTATCGATGGATCACCTTTTATCTGCCGCCATTCTTGCATCTGTGTCTGGTCAACGTCTTTCAGAGGCAGGTCTTTCAAGCCAAAATCGGCTGCGACATAGCCAATTATCTGATCATTGAGTGAGATTCGATGTAGTGCGGTAATGCAGGGTTTATGGGTATTTTGGTCGACGTACACCGTACTTAGAGCTAGATCTGTATCTTCATTCACCAGATCCAGGTAAGGGCGATCCGATAAGTCCTGGCCGACAATGGTGTCATCCATGTCCACATCGGTGATATTACTACTGCGCTGTGCACCATTTTGGTCAATGGCATACAGCATGCGGCAGCGATGTGTGTTCGTCTTTTTTAGATACTGCCGTAATTCATGATCGAGATGAACACGGTTATCCCAGTTTTCTGCACAGATATCAGCAACTTGCGACAACGGCTTACGCAGCATCGTAATCAAATTATCGCGCTGTCGTGAAATTGCGTTATCTAGCCAGTCCATTATCGTGTGCTATTCATCATTAATTACCCTAGGTAATGCAAGTATTAGACCAAGCGTGTTCTGCAGCTGATCAATCCAGTCGCCGGATTCCATACGCCCTTCAAAATAGTATTGGCCATTCGCTGTACTGTATTCCAGATAAACGTCTAAACCGCTGGTGTGTTCCTGACGTTGCATTAAAACTGCTTCCTGTTTCAGTAGCCTTTCAATGCCTTCATACTGATGAGAATTGATATTCATCTCAGCGAGAACATCGCTATCATTTTCATAGGCCGTTAAGGTCATTGACTCAAGCTCGCCAGATGTCTGCCACAATACATAACGACGGCTGGGTGTTGAGTTAATACTCAGGGTAAGTAAAACATTCTGATCGGTTTCTGATAGATAGTCTGAAATCGTTGGCTGGGGTACTTCACTATGCCCTCGATATTCAAGATCTCGATCACGTAGCCACTGTCGTGCCTGCAAGGCATAAAATTGTTCTTTGAATGCATACCAGTCGTCTTCTTCTGCTGGGTGTTCTGCCAACGCCTGTTTAAAATGCCAGCCAGCCTGCTGTCGCTGGATGGCGACCCGTAATTTTTCCTGGCAGGCCAACTCATCAAGTGTGGCAATAAAACTTTCCATCAATGTGACGATGATATCGGCATCAATAGGATCAATATTTAGATAACGACTATCTTCTACGGATGGGCGCTCTGATCGGGAACCAAAGAGTACTTCACCACTACGTGTATCTAACCACCAGCAACCATCATCACCATGTGCCTGCAAGGCCATGGTTAACATATCAATATCAACAGATGTAGGTGTCTGTGTCATTTTTCAAATGCTATAAATCAAATTCAGCGATTACCGGTGTATGGTCAGAGGGTCGCTCGAGTTTCCTTGGTTCTTTATCAATGGTTCCTGCCGTACAGACTTCTGTCATTTCAGGGCTACTCAAAACTAAATCGATCCTTAAACCAAGATTACGACGGAAACCAGCTGCTCGATAATCCCACCAGCTAAACGCTTTTTCTTCCTGTTCAAACAGACGAAAAGTATCGGTCAGTCCCATGTCTAATAAACGCTGCAATGCTTCACGTTCTGGAACACTACATAAGATACGATCCTGCCATGCTTCAGGATCATGGGTATCTTCATCTTTTGGCGCGATATTGAAATCTCCCATCACGACAAATTTATCGTATTCTTTTAATTGTTCTTCAATGTAGTCACTGACTTTTTCTAACCAGTGCAGCTTCCAGTCATATTTTTCATCGCCCACTTCTTTACCGTTGACGACATAGAGGTTTAAGACACGAACACCATCGACCGTAGCACCGAGGATGCGGCGTTGAGGATCATCTAAATCTGGAACATCAGTTATCACATCGGTTACTTCTGACTTCGTGATTAACGCAACACCGTTATAAGTTTTCTGACCAGCATAAACGACGTTATATCCAGCCTCGCGTATTTCATCGGCTGGAAATACATCATCGGTCATTTTAGTTTCCTGCAATCCCAGTACATCGGGCTGGGCACTCTCCAGCCAGTCGAGTACATGCGGTAAGCGTACTCTTAATGAATTGACATTCCAGCTACTGATTTTCATTTATATCTGCTTCCTGTATTTCGACCCAGAAGGTGCTTCCATTATTAGGTATCGATTCAAATCCAATTGTACCTCCCATCTCCTCAACAAGTCGTTTAGAAATAGCCAGGCCAACACCACTACCTTCGATCAAACCTGCTTCACGACCGAGACGATCAAAAGAATTAAATACTCGTTCCTGTTTATCATATGGAATACCTGTACCGGTATCTTTCACACAGACTTTAATCTTCCTGTTTTCTATTCGACTAACCATGACATCGACTCTACCACCAGGCTCATTATATTTAATCGCGTTTGTAATAATATTTAACAGTATCTGCTTAAAACGCGTCACATCTGTATAGAGCGCCATTGCTTTTAGGTCTTCAGTCTCATCAGGAAGATATAATTCAACATCATATTTCTCCAGCTGACTATCAACCATTTTTTTACAGGTGCCAAACATATCTATGAGATTTGTGTATTCAAAATTTAGCTTGGATTTACCGGTTTCTATTCGAGACAGTTCAAGCACCTCATTTATCAATGTCAGCAAGTGTTCACCTGAATTGGAAATCATTTCAACATTATCACGCTGATCTTCCGTTAGATCTTCGTCCTTTAGAAGTTGTGAAAAGCCAATCACGGCATTCAAAGGTGTACGTAACTCATGCGACATGCTGGATAAAAACTCTGTCTTACTTTGATTGGCTTGCTCTGCTGACTGCTTGGCACTAAGTGCATCATCACGAGCTTCGATTAATTCATGCATCGTTTTTCGCTGACGATTATCGAGAGACTTAAATCTGCTGAGTACACCCGTCGCGATCGCCAGGCTCAGGAGTAACCCGATAGTAAATAACGTTGCCATCCACTGGTTACTTTGCTTGTGATAAAGATTATTTTTTGCAATATCGTCTTTAAAGCCTTCTTGCTGATAATTAATCATATTACGGACTGCTACGAGCAAGTTATTTATCGTGCCCGATAACTCTCTGCCCATGAGTCGTTGAGCTTCATCCAGTTCATCATTTTCGATCAAATTTACAATACCATCTTCGGTCCAGTAATTATCTGTTGCACCTTTAATGACCTTTTCCATTAGCTGCTTTTCCTCATCGGTATCTAGCAATACCAGCAATGCATCACGGCTTTTAATAAATTCAAGAGGAAGGTAGCGAAAACGCAACAGTAGCTCATCACGTTCAAAATAATCTTCTGTAATAACAACCGCACGTAGAATGGCCAGCCGCTCAATGGCGACATCATTCATGGCTAGTGCGAGTTCGACCTTGCGCGTACGGTCATTCGTAATGTCATCGGCTTTATCGATGATGTGCTGCATCTGCGTTAAACCAAAGACAGCAATGAGTAATAAAATACCGATTAAGGTACCAAAACCCAGGAGGAGGAGACGTTTGCTATTGCCAGCTTCAAGCATAGGGCTTTATAGCAAATTCCTATGAAGATAAAACCAGGATATTAAAACTTTTGTAAATATCTGAGTCTAGACAGTAATTAGACCGGGTTATATCCGCCAAAGCGCTCTTTAACCTTACCTTCAAGATACTTGAAGCCGATAAAGAAACCGGTAATTAGTGTCAGCAAAGGAATAATTAGCCAGAAGATATAATTTTTCTTCGTCGGTCGATTGTCGGTTTGCTGGCGCAGTTCGCGTAGTTCATCGACCTGACGTGTGTTTTGAGTCTGTAATTCACTTAAGCGATTTTGTAATGATTCGCGTTCTGCTTCTGCCTGTTCGACACGCTTAATAAGCACAGTATCTTTTGTTTCTGGGACAGCGGGTTGTTCGAGTATTAGATCTGTATGTTTGGATCGAAGACTATCCAGCTCTTCCTGAACTTCGGCCAGTTTAACTACTGCCGGTTTTTCTTTCAGAAGATAACTGCTTTTGACCCAGCCTTTTGTTCCGCTCTCGGTTTTTACCTGGGCATAGCTATCATCACGTTTTAGTAACTCGACTTTATCACCAGACTTGAGGGCTGGCAGCGTCTGACTCAACGCACTGTCTTTGTACATTTTCAGCGTCAGCTGGTCAGAAACGTAACGTACTTCTGCAACTACAGCGGTGGAAGCTACCAATAGTAAACCGCCAGCAATCAGGCGAAGGCTGGTATTCACACAACAAAGTGAAAGGTTATATGGCATACAAAACAGCGTGTTTTGGCTCAATTACAAAGTATTTTAGTATATTATCATTATAACTCTATGTAATTAAAGATATTTATTTATCAATTATTCTGATCGTTTATTCGAATTGCGCCCTACGAACGAATTGGTAACAATCCAGTCTATTCGCTTACTTCTAATCTGCAGGAACTCCAATGTCTAAATCCAAGCCAGAACATTTCGACCTCATCGCTATTGGTGGCGGTAGCGGCGGCTTATCAACACCGGAATGGGCGGCGCGCTACTACGGCAAAAAATGCGCTGTCGTAGAGAGTAAAGAGCTCGGAGGCACCTGCGTTAATGTCGGCTGTGTACCGAAAAAAGTCATGTGGTTTGCAGCTTCTCATGCCCATAACCTGGAAACCGCCAAAGACTTTGGTTTCGACGTGGAAAATAAAGGCCACGACTGGAATACGCTGGTTGAAGGACGTAATAAATACATTGGTGGAATTTTGAGCTGGTATGACACTTTTATGGATGATCTCAACATTACGCATCTAAAAGGCCATGCTAAATTCATAGATAGCAACACAATCGAGGTTAATGGCAGCCAGTACACAGCAGATCACATCCTGATTGCGACAGGTGGCAAACCCTTCGTTCTACCAGTACCTGGCGCTGAGCTGGGTATTACCTCAGACGGTTTCTTTGAACTCGACAAACGCCCGGATCACGTCTGCATCATCGGTGGCGGCTATATCGGTGTTGAACTGGCGGGTGTACTCAATGCCCTGGGTTCGAAAGTCTGCCTGACCATGCGGACACATGACGAAGATTTCATCCCTCAGTTTGATTGCACCCTGCGCGAAGTCCTGATGGAAGAAATGGTCAAAGCCGGGGTTCGAATCGAACCGGGCAACAGCACCATTGACCGGCTGGAGAAACAGGACGACGGCACGATTACGCTGCACTGGGGTAATGGTGAAAAACTTGAAGGCTTCGATACGGTTATCTGGGCCGTAGGGCGTTCGCCAAATATTGATGGCCTGGATCTGGATGCCGCAGGCGTCGAATATACAGATCGTGGGTTTATTCCAACCGATGATTACCAGAATACCAATGTAGAAGGTATTTACGCGGTCGGTGATGTTACGGGCCGTATGGCGCTGACACCGGTTGCGATTGCAGCCGCACGTCGCCTTGGTGACCGTCTATTTGGTAACCAGCCGGAACGTAAACTAGATTACGATCTTATCCCTTCTGTGGTTTTCTCGCATCCACCCATGGCCACTGTCGGTATGACCGAGCAGGAAGCCCGTGAAAAACACGGTGGAACGGTAAAGATTTATCAATCCCGTTTCTCACCCATGGCCTACAGCTTATCTGAGCACAAAGTCGATACCGCTCTGAAACTGGTATGTATTGGCGCCGATGAAAAGGTCGTCGGTTGCCATATCATCGGCGACGGTGCAGATGAAATGCTGCAGGGTTTTGCCGTTGCCATCAAGATGGGTGCCACCAAGGCTGATTTCGATAATACCGTCGCGATTCACCCCACCAGTTCCGAGGAACTCGTTACCTTGCGATAGATATTCCTGTCACAGAGGCACGGAGACACAGAGATTTTATAATTTATTTTCTCTGTGCCTTTGTGTCTCTGTGCCTTTGTGTCTCTGTGGTGAATAAGTAATTTCAATCATTTCATGGAATAATACGCGCCAGTTTTTTGCGCTGTAATGACCATGACCACGACACAAGATCTACTGTTTGAGCTGGGTACCGAAGAGTTACCCCCCGTTGCCCTGAAACGCCTTTCTCAGGCACTAACCGACGAATTTGCATCTGGCCTGAAAGATGCCAATCTCGATTATTCGGAATTACAAAGCTTTGCCGCGCCACGCCGTCTGGCTGTGATCGCCAAAGATTGTGCGACGCGTCAGCAAGATCGGGAAATCCAACGCCGTGGTCCTGCCGTAAAGGCCGCCTTCGACGGTGACGGTAATCCAACCAAAGCTGCGGAAGGTTTTGCGCGCTCCTGTGGCACAACGGTCGACCAACTCGGTCGAGAAAAAACCGACAAAGGCGAGTGGTTGTCATTCAACCTCCAGGAAACTGGTAAAGAAGCAGCGGAGCTCTTGCCCGCGATTGCTGACAAAGCACTCAATCGACTACCGATTCCGAAACGCATGCGCTGGGGTGATTCCGATGCACAGTTTGTACGCCCGGTTCACTGGCTGGTCTTTATGCAGGGTGAAGACATTGTTCCCTGTGACCTGATGGGTGTCTCTGCGGGCAAACAAACCCGTGGCCACCGTTTCCATCATCCAGACACTATCGACATTAATACGCCGGCTGAATACGCCGACAAACTTAAAGAAGGCAAAGTCATTGCAGACTTTGCTTCCCGTCGCGAAAGTATCCGTGAACAGGTAAATGCAGAGGCCGCCAGCCTCGGAGGCCAAGCCGATATGGATGAAGCCTTGCTTGATGAAGTTACCGCGCTAGTAGAATGGCCGGTTCCTGTATCTGCAGGGTTTGAAGAAAAGTATCTAGAAGTTCCGAACGAGGCACTCATCTACACCATGAAAAAGAACCAGAAATATTTTCCGGTTCTCAATAAAGACGGCAGCCTGATGAATAACTTCATCACCATCGCCAATATCGAAAGCAGCAATCCAAAGGTTATCAGCGATGGTAATGAACGCGTGGTTCGTCCACGTCTTGCGGATGCAATGTTCTTCTGGCAACAGGACGGTAAGAAAAAACTCGAAGATCATCTGGAAGGCATGAAATCAGTGGTCTTTCAGCAAAAGCTTGGTTCGATGTTTGATAAGTCCGAGCGCGTTTCGAATCTGGCTGGCGTAATTGCTTCACATATCGATGGTGATGTTGAACTGGCCAAACGTGCTGGCCTGTTATCTCGTTGTGATCTGATGACTGAGACCGTTGGTGAGTTTGCCGAGATGCAGGGCATTATGGGTCGTCACCAGGCACGTCGTGATGGTGAGCCTGAAGAACTCGCTCTGGCGATGGATGAGTTTTATATGCCGCGTTTTTCTGGTGACCAGCTACCCGCGACCAAGACCGGCATTGCGATCTCACTAGCAGAAAAGATTGATACCTTACTCGGTATCTTTGGCATCGGTATGAAACCGACAGGTGATAAAGATCCATTCGCACTACGTCGTGCAGCGCTTGGTGCATTACGTATTCTGAAAGAACATGCGCTGGATATCGATTTACATGCATTATTAAAGCAGGCAACAGAACAACTTGGTGACAAGGTCGAAGCCGATAACGTCGCTGATGACGTTTACGACTTTATGATGAATCGTCTTAAAGGTTTGTACAGCGATGACGGTGTATCAGCAGAAGCTTTTACCGCCGTTGCACAACGTCGTCCAGGCAACATTGCCGATTTCGACAAACGACTTAAAGCTGTAATGAGCTTCCAGCAACTCGCCGAAGCAGAATCACTGGCCGCAGCAAATAAACGCATTAGTAATATTCTGAAAAAATCGAGTGATGCGCAGTTACCTGAACTCAATGCCGATCTATTCCAGCAAGACGAAGAACGCGTATTGAATGATCAGGTTCATGCCATGAGTGAAAAAGTCACGCCGATGTTACTGGAAGGTAACTATGAAGCGACTCTAAAAGAACTCGCCGGTTTGCGTGAACCCGTCGATACTTTTTTCGATAACGTCATGGTGATGGCTGACGATGCAGCCATCAAAGCAAATCGTCTTGCGTTACTGACTCGCTTACAACATCTCTTTTTACAGGTTGCGGATATCTCGCATCTGTCATGAGCGTCGATCACGATAACTGGTCTGGCATGATGGCCTCGGTGCAAGCCTTTCATGACAAACACCGTTTTAAAGAAACCGGTGGTGAAGACCTGACTTATCGCATTGCCTTAATGGCCGAAGAGCTGGGTGAAATTTCATCCTGTGTTACCAAAGGCAAACCACTCGAAGAATTATCCGAGGAAGTCGCTGATTTACTCATCCTGATCATGGGCACCGGCATCGCCGCCGATTTTGATCTGAATGATGCCTTCTGGAAAAAAATGGATAAACTCATGCAACGCGAATCACGCATGGTCAACGGTCGTATCCGTGTTTCTGAATTTCGTGGCGTCGATCATAGCGAAGAGAAGAGCGCATGAAGAAGCTCATCATTCTCGATCGCGATGGTGTCATTAATCATGATTCGGATGACTATATTAAGTCACCGCAAGAATGGCAGCCGATCGACGGTAGTCTGGAAGCTATAGCCCGTTTGAATCATGCCGGCTATCGTGTGGTCGTCGCAACCAATCAATCTGGTATCGCACGTAAGCTGTTCAGCATCGATACCCTGATAGAAATGCATAATAAAATGCTACGTCTGACAGAAGAAGTGGGCGGTCATATCGAAGCCATCTTTTTTTGCCCACATGCGCCGAAAGATGATTGCGATTGCCGCAAACCAAAACCTGGAATGTACATTGATATCAGCAAGCGATTCCATGTACCGCTGCATGATCTTCCTGTCATTGGAGATTCATTACGTGATCTGCAGGCAGCCGCCGCGGTAAAAGCACAACCGTTTCTGGTAAAGACAGGTAAAGGAGAGAAAACCGCTGGGCTGCTCGAAGAATCTGGTCTTGGCGATATTCCAATCTTTGATGATCTTGCCCACGCTGCTGATTACATAATTTCTGAAGCGCCTTAATTTTAATATCACTATGTTGTTTTTACGTTCCTTACTCTTCTGGATTGGAATGACGATCTCTACCATCGTCATTACCCCAATTATTCCTTTACTGCGCCCAATCCCTTATAAGCTACGTTATCGTTACGCGCATAACTGGACCAGATTTAATCTCTGGTGGTTACAGATTACCTGTGGGCTGAAATATCGCGTCAGTGGTGTCACTGATATTCCAGACGGTGCGCATATCGTCATGGCGAAACACCAGTCGGCATGGGAAACCATGGCATTACAAAAACTGTTTCCACCACAAGTGTGGATTATGAAACGGGAAATCTTCTGGATTCCCTTTTTCGGCTGGGCCATCGCTGCTATGGAGCCCATCGCTATTGATCGTTCATCAGGACGTAAAGCCGTCACACAAATAGTAGAGCAGGGCAGAAAGAAACTCGGTGAAGGTCACTGGATTGTTTTATTCCCCGAAGGCACACGCGTACCACCTGGTAAGAAAGGTCGTTATGGGCTCGGCGGTGCTATTCTGGCTACGGAAACCGGCTACTCTGTTATTCCGGTTGCACATAACGCTGGCGAATTCTGGAAACGTAATGACTTTATTAAACGCCCCGGTACCGTTGATGTCGTCATCGGTGAACCTATAGAAAGTAAAGGTCTGACACCGAACGAACTGAATCAAAAAGTCGAAGCCTGGATAGAAGGGGAGATGGCGAAGATCAGTATCACACCGTATACGGGTGAGTTACATCAGCGGAAGATGAAGAAGAAAAAATAGGAATTATTCTTCTCTTGATACCCAGTAATCTGGTTTACGATGTAAGTGAGCAATAGCCACGATTAAAATTTCTGTCTCTTTAATCTGGTAAATTATTCCATAAGGAAATCGATTCACCAGACAACGTCGCGCGTATAAACTTATCGACTGATAAGATTCAGGGTATTCAGAAATACGTTTTAGCGATTGGACAATCTCATCAACAAAACGATGACCTAAGCCTGTTTGTTCGTGTTCGTAATAATCAAACGCATCATCCAGCTCATTACGAGCGGGATCAAGAAAGACTATTTTCACTTACTATATTTACCCAGTACCTCATTAACAGGAACAGCAGTTAATTCACCACGCTCATATGCTTCAACCCGAGCATCCGCTTCCTTAGCCCAGATAACATCAAGTTCGGAGTCAGGATGATCCAGACTGGATAATAATGTCTCAGCAATATCAGCACGTTCACTTGCTGTTAGTTCGAGTGCCTGTTTTATGATGGAGTGCGATTGTTGAGACATAGTAAATAGCTTAGCAGTAAATAAATTTTTGGGGCAAGAATTTAACTTTTTCCTCTGAAACTAGCTAGCATTATGATTTATTATCCAATTATGAACTTAGCACCGTTCTTCCATTAGCTATTCTTTCTCAATACTACATTAGAGTTGTTTAAATTTTACAGAAAAAAGCTAAATTCAATAGTCCGACCATTCTGACTTTATTGTTATCGGTCTAGGATGAACATAAGTACTGTCTTTATAACCATTGCTACAGACTTTACGTTCCCAATAGCCATTATCGTTGCTGCTTTGGAGCCTAATTAATCTATCGTCTTTATCATAGCAATGCTGACAAAATGGACCCTCTTTCTTATTCTCTTGATAAAGCCAATAATAAGGTTTCTCGTACTTTACATTCTTCTTAATTTGAAAAGATTCTTGAAGTTCTTTAATTGTTTCATCTTTCTGAAGAATGAGATTTTGAACTTCAGCTGTTTCTATTTTTGCATCGGCAAGCGCTGATATTAAATCAGCTAACTGCAATTTCACTTCGGCCTGTTCCAAAGATGAATTACTTTCTTTTAATAATTTAGCAATCTCCGTTGCTGTTTTTACACTTCCTAAAATTGAAGCAATTGCTGTAAAATCGGGCATATTTAATTAAATATCAATATTCACCGCAGACAACGCATTACTCTCTATAAATTCACGACGTGGCTCTACCTGATCTCCCATTAACGTCGTAAAGACTTCATCAGCTGCAATCGCGTCTTCAACTCTAACCTGTAATAATATACGTGTTTCAGGGTCCAGTGTTGTTTCCCAGAGCTGATCCGGATTCATTTCACCCAGACCCTTATAGCGCTGAATCGATTGACCTTTCCTGGCCTGATCCATCATCCAGGTCATGACTTCCTCAAATGAACTGACAGGATGTGATTGCTCGCCGCGTTGTATGGTTGCGTTCTCACCAAGCAGACCGCCCAGGTTTTCACCCAGCTGACGGATCTCGGAATACTCAGCAGTTTGAAAGAATTCATGAGTGAGTGTCTTTTGCGAGGTAACTCCGTGACGAGTTACCTGCAGGCGAATTTCAAAGCCATCGCCTTCATTGTCGTTAAACAGGTAACCGTATCGATCATTACTTTTCTCATTCAGATTTTCGATAAACGACTCCAGCCATTGCTGTATATCGTCATCGGCTTGGAACGGCTGGTTAATCATGTGAGAAATCACTTCTGCAGGATAACGATGTTGCAGGCGCTCAATAATAGACATCACTGCCATATACTGCGCCGCCAGATTTTGCAGTGCAACACCGGTAACATCACCATCTTCGGTATCGGTATGCAGGGTGCTGCCTTCCAGCGCGATCTGCAGCAGGTAATTATTCAGCTCGGCATCATCTTTCACATAATGTTCCTGCTTACCTTTCTTCACTTTATACAATGGCGGCTGTGCCACGTAGACATGCCCCTGTTCGATCAGGGATGGCATCTGACGGTAAAAGAACGTCAACAGCAGGGTACGGATGTGCGAACCATCGACGTCGGCATCCGTCATGATGATGAGTCGGTGATAACGTAGTTTTTCCAGATTGAATTCATCTTTTCCAATGCTGGTGCCTAACGCCGTGATTAATGTACCGACTTCAGCAGAAGCCAGCATCTTGTCAAAACGTGCTTTCTCAACATTCAGAATTTTTCCTTTCAAAGGCAGGATGGCCTGATATTTACGATTACGACCCTGCTTCGCAGAACCACCCGCTGAATCACCCTCCACGATAAACAGTTCACATTGTGCTGGATCTTTTTCCTGACAATCTGCCAGCTTACCAGGTAAACCTGCGATATCCAGAGCACCTTTGCGACGTGTCATTTCACGTGCTTTTCTCGCGGCTTGGCGGGCACGCGCGGCATCCTGAATCTTTGAGGAAATCGCTTTGGCTTCAGCCGGGCTCTCTAACAGAAATTCACTCAGTTTTTCTGCAAACGCAGATTCTACGGCGCCTTTGACTTCAGATGAAACCAGTTTGTCTTTGGTCTGTGATGAGAATTTTGGATCAGGCACTTTGACAGAAAGCACAGCTGTCAAACCTTCTCGCGCATCATCACCCAGTGACACAGCTTTTTCTTTCTTACGACACCTGACTTTTTCCATATAGTTATTTAAGGGTTCGTGTTAGCGCAGCCCTCGAAAACCAGCTAGATGGGTACCGCCATCACGCTGAGGAATATTATTGGTAAAACAGAAAATATTTTCCTGATAGGAATCATTCCACTGCATGCGCAACTTCAACAGCCGACATCGTCTTTTTCAGTGTCAATATGCAAAACAGTTGCATGTAACGGTGTTTTGTTTCTATTTAAGATGTTCAACAAACGCCTTGATACCACCTTTGTATTCAAAGATATCTTCTTTATCACTACGCTCATCGGTGAGCTTGATACGTATCCCGGAATTCAGGAAAGACAGTTCACGTAGACGTTTTGCCAGAATATCGTAATGAAATTCAATATTTGCAAAAATTTCCGCACTTGGCTTAAAACGAATTTCTGTGCCTGTATTTTCTGCGTATCTCCAACCGACTTTAATGGCGCCTGAGGTTCACCCATTTGCATATTCCTGCTCATGAACTTTACCATCACGACCGAATGGTCAATTTAAGCTTGACTTCGGATAGAGCATTTACTACAGAAACACCAACACCATGCAAGCCACCAGAAACTTTATAAGAATTATCATCAAATTTACCACCAGCATGCAATACTGTCATAATCACTTCAGCGGCTGAATACCTTCTTCTTCGTGAATATCAACTGGAATACCTCGGCCGTCATCACTTACCGTTACCGAGTTATCACTATGGATAACAACACTGATTTCCGAACAATGGCCAGCCAGCGCTTCGTCGATAGAGTTATCGACCACCTCGAAAACCATGTGATGTAAACCTGTTCCGTCATCAGTATCTCCGATATACATACCGGGACGTTTACGAACGGCTTCAAGTCCTTTCAGGACTTTGATATTCGAGGAATCGTAATTATTTTCCATAGAGTAAGTATCTTGTTTTTACAGTAATTTCTGCGGGTTACAACAGCGGGCTATTGTACCACTTCTTTTACCTGACCTTGTTTCACGTGAAACATTTTATCTGCATATCGATGCTTTTCAGGTAATTGATTTATGTCGATGCAAGAGATAAAAACCTGCATAGGAATTGAACGCAGAATATCCATTACCAGGCTGACATGCTCCTGATCTAACTCACTCGGTAAGTCATCTACCAACAATATTCCTGAATGGCGACCAAGTTCCTGCTGCAAGCTAGCCTGCGCCAGGTACAGAGCAAAGGTAATTAATTTTTTCTGGCCTCGAGAGGCTGAGTCTTTTGCCAGCACACCATTTAATCGGATACCAATATCAGCACGCTGAGGCCCATAGTAGGTAAAGTGTCTTTCTGTATCCCGGCTAAAATTCTCATCAAGCACATCTTTAAGATTATTATCAAACGGCCAACCACGTTGATATTTAATATCCAGAGCTTGATCAGGCAGCAAGCCTGAAAAGAAATCTATAATCTTTGGAGTCAGCAATTCAAGGTATTCGGCCCGATACTCATCAAGTGATTCAGATAACTGAATGTATTCCTTACTCCATGCCGACATGGTACGCGCATCAGTGCCCGAAGAGAGCATGGCATTACGTTGTGAAAGACTGCGCTGAAAACGCCGCCATATTTCTGCGTAATCATGTTTCACGTGAAACACGCCCCAATCCATGAAACGCCGACGAATATCTGGTGAATCATCTAATAATCGATAACTGAGAGGGGTAATTGCCTGAACCGGCTGAAATGCAGCATATTCTGAAGCCCGCTGTACTGTTTCACGTGAAACATTAAGCTGTATGTGAGAATCCTGCCATTTGAACTGCACCGGCATCGTGGGATTAGATTCCTGACTAATATCACCCATAACAGAGAAATCGGTGGTGGAGAATTGTTGGAGTTTGCGCGGGGAGGCCCCCAAGAAAGATTTTGCGGAACAGAGGAGATGAATCGCATCGAGTAGGGAAGTCTTCCCAGAGGCATTATCACCGGAAATAATCTGCAGGCCCGTATCTAGATCAATACGGACATTTTGCAGATTACGAAATTGGTAGGTTTGTAGGCGGTGCAGGGGCATTAAAGCACCAGGGTGGAGACTAAAGTCTCATTGGCATAACGACGTAGTTTGAAGAATCATCCTCAGAAGCCTGGATCAAACAACTGCTATTTGAATCAGTCAAAATCACTTTAACCTGTTCACTAGTCACCGCGTTAATAGCGTCAAGTAGATAGTTGGCATTAAAACCAATTTCAAATTCATCACCCGTGTAATCAACCGCAACCTCGTCTTCTGCTTCTTCCTGCTCTGGGTTATGCGCCATTAGCTGTAAATTATTTTGCTGCAGGATCATGCGAATACCACGATATTTCTCATTAGAGAGAATCGCCACACGTACCAAGGTCTGGCGCAATAACTCCTTATCAGCGAGAATTATGTTGTTACCGCCTTCAGGCATAACACGGTTGTAATCAGGGAAGCGGCCATCAATCAATTTAGACGTGAATGTCATATCGCTAATTTCTAACCTGATGTGGCTACTACCAACAGTAATAGCAACTTCGTCATCACTATCAGCCAACAAGCGCATTAATTCCTGGATACCTTTACGAGGAACAATGACCTGACGACTTTCTTCATTCACATCGATATCAACCGTAATATCTTTCATAGCCAATCGATGACCATCAGTTGCAACACTACGTAAGAGTGAAGACGACATTTCCATCATCAAACCATTCAGGTAGTAACGTACATCCTGTTGTGCCATTGAGAAATGAGTTGCATCAAAGATGGTCTTTAACGTTGATTGAGAAACACTAAAGCGAGTTTGTGTGGTGATCTCATCAATCAACGGAAATTCTGTTGAGGGCAGGGTAGACAATGTAAAACGACTACGACCTGATTGCAGTGTGGCTCTATCACCATTCAGCGTAATGGTAACCGTCGCATCATCACTTAGATTACGGCAAATATCTAACCACTTACGTGCTGGAATCGTTGCTTCACCGGAAGCTTCTACTTCGCATCCCAGTTTAATAATGAGTTCAACTTCCAGATCGGTAGCCGCCAGAGTAATAAAACCATCTTCGGCTTTAACCAGAATGTTTCCAAGCACAGGTAATGTCTGACGTCTTTCAACAACACCAGAGAGTTGCTGGAGGGCTTTGAGAATCACATCACGTGGTATCTGGAATTTCATTATTAATAATCCCTTTTATATATAAATTTATTATTATAGTTAGTCTTATGGATATGTGTATAACCTTAAAATAACTATTAATATCAGTATGTTATATTGATTTTCACAGCCGTTAACGCTGTGGTTTTCTCTCCATTAGAAAGTGGATTATTTGTGGATAAGTCACTTTCTTTATTCTTGTCGACAATTCTATACAAGTTATCCACATTATGTAGTGAATGTTCTTAACAGGTTTTGATAATCTTCTCGTATGCGATTATCGCCTTCGCGTAATTCTTCTATTTTACGGCATGCATGTAAAACGGTTGTATGGTCTCGTCCACCAAATGCATCGCCAATTTCAGGTAAGGAATGATTCGTTAGTTCTTTAGCTAATGCCATTGCCAGCTGTCGTGGGCGGGTAATTGAACGACTACGGCTTTTGGAATGTAAATCGGCAACCCGAATCTTGTAATACTCGGCAACCGTTTTCTGAATATTATCGATGCTGACCATCCTCTCCTGCATCGCCAGTAAATCGCGCAGTGCTTCCTGGGTCAGATCCATTGTAATTGGACGATGCGTAAATTGCGCATGGGCAATCAAACGACGCAGCACACCCTCGAGTTCGCGTACATTTGACTGAATACGCTTAGCGACAAAGAAAGCAACTTCATCCGGTAACTCCATCTGCGTTTCTTCAGCTTTACGTTTTAATATTGCTGCGCGGGTTTCGAGCTCAGGTGGATCCACAGCAACCGTTAGACCCCAGCCAAAACGTGATTTAAGCCGGTCTTCCAGGCCTTCGACTTCCTTAGGGTAACGATCACAGGTCAGAATAACTTGTTGTTGTGATTCCAGCAGGCTATTGAAGGTATGGAAAAATTCTTCCTGGGATCGTTCCTTGCCAGCAAAAAACTGAATATCGTCAATCAATAGTGCATCGACATTCCGATAGAAACGTTTGAAATTATCGATAGTATTGTGTTGCAGGGCTTTCACCATGTCAGAGACAAATCGCTCTGAGTGTAGATAAACAATTTTGGTATCGGGTTTACGTGCCAGCATGGTATTGCCGACGGCTTGCATCAGGTGAGTTTTACCTAATCCGGTACCGCCATAGATAAACAGCGGGTTATAAGTGCCTCCGGGGTTGTCGGCCACCTGTAGTGATGCCGCCTTGGCCAGTTCGTTTGATTTGCCTTGAACAAAGCTGTCGAAGACAAAACTGGGATCCAGGTTACTGCGGAATGTGTCGGAACTGGGGATGGGTGGCCGTGGCGGCGTATTTTCCGTAACAGGTTGTTCTACGGGCTTTTTTTTCAGAGACCCGATTTCCAGCGACACTGTGAGATCAGTATTTTTTAGTAAGACAATTTCACGGATACGTGCCATGAAATTTTCTTCGACCCAGTCCTGAACAAAACGATTGGGTGCCAGTAGACGCAGTTTTTCACTGTCTTCAATTGCATGTAACGGCCGAATCCAGGTATTGAATTGCTGCTCCGGTAATTCAGACTGTAAACGGCTAAGACAGTGGTCCCACATCGGTATTGATTTTGTTCCTGTTGGAGGGTGTATTCGGGTCTGCCGATGGCCGAGGCTATCAGCAAAGCGGCAGTCTATAATGGTTTATCCACAGACGCCATAGCCAGTCGCATCGGAGTCTTTTTCTGAGTATGTCGATTGCGGTAAAATCGTTGCCATAACAGGCTTTTAGCTGTTTTCAGTGGTTGACACCACCCCAGCGCTTACGTATCCTGCGCGACCCTTATGCATAGGCTGTTTAGCCTTGCTGATTTAATATTAGATTTAGGTTCAGGATTATGAAAAGAACATTTCAACCAAGCCGCATCAAGCGTGCTCGCACACACGGTTTTCGTGCTCGTATGGCTACCAAGGCTGGTCGTCGCGTTTTGAAGTCACGCCGCGCTAAAGGTCGTGCTCGTCTGACTCCGGTATAGCGATTATTCAGCGTCTTATTATCTGGCAATTCTGAGAGCCATATAATAGGCATGATAGTCGACCTGAGTTGAACGATTACTGATTTGATTCTCAGGAGTTAAAGAGTGGGGCGCTTTTCCAGGAAGGCGATTAGTCTGGAGAAGCAGGATTTTTCACGAGTCTTCCAGCAAAACGTACGATCCGCTGACGCACATTTTGTGGTACTAGCCAGGCGTAATACAGCACCACTTTCACGTCTGGGTCTGGCGATAGCAAAAAAGCATACGCCAAAGGCGACAGCTAGAAATCGTATTAAGCGTTTAATTCGAGAGAGCTTTAATCAGCAGCAACCGTTTCCCTCAAATGTGGATGTGGTCGTGATGAATCGTCGACAGGTCGAACGGAAAACAAACGAACAGATTGTTTCCATACTAGATTCACACTGGCAACGTATTCTAAAGAAAATTAACCGAGATACTTAAACAGGTATTTATTCCATGGGTAATCCAAGACTGGTTCTAATTCTGGCACTCGGCTTTATCAGTATGCTGTTGTGGCAAGCCTGGCAGGAAGATTACGGGCCCAAGCCAGTTCAGGCGCCAACGCAGCAAGTAGCATCAACTTCTTCATCAACACAGTCTTCATCATCTGCGATTGATAAACAGACCGGTGAAGAATTGCCAGAGTTATCTCAGAGCTCTACTTTACAATCAATGTCACCGACAGTTGCTTCTAATGACGGCACTCAATTACCTGTCCCTAAAACAACGGAAGAACATATTCATGTTGTTACAGATAAATTAGATGTCTGGATTGATACCAAGGGTGGTGAGATTAGTGGCGCGGCTTTGCGTGCCTATCCGGTAGAACAGGCGACACCTGATAAACCCTTTCCATTACTCAATAAAACACCGGCACATTTTTATGTTGCGCAATCAGGTCTGTTGAGTAAACAAACAGCACCGAACCACCTTGCGCAATTTCAGGCAGAGAAAAATGAATATCGTCTCAGTGAAGGTGATGATGAATTGCGTGTTCCTCTGGTCTGGCAAGATGAAAGTGGCATCCGTGTTATCAAGACATTGATCTTTAAGCGCGATACCCACGTCGTTGATGTTCACTATCAGGTAGAGAACCGTTCTGGCCAGGCCTGGCAGGGAAATCAATATCGTCAGATTCTGCGTACGGCATCATCAGATGGTGGCGGCATGACCGATATGATGATGTACACATTTAATGGCGCCGCTTATTTCAGTGCCGAAGACAAATTTGAAAAGATCCAGCTAGATGATATTGCAGACGATCCACTATCAAAGGACGTGACTGGTGGTTGGGTTGGCATGATTCAGCATTACTTCTTATCAGCGTGGATACCGGATAAGAATGAAACCAATAATTTTTATACACGCACGATTAGTGGCGGACGTCATGCGATTGGCATGATCTCACCGGAGATTCTGATACAGCCGGGCCAAAGCGGTGAATTTATCAGTCGCTTTTATGCAGGTCCGAAAGAGCAACAGGTTCTTGAACAGCTGGCCGAAGGTCTGGAACTGAGTGTTGATTACAGCTGGTTGACGATCATCGCGAAACCGATCTTCTGGTTGATGACCTTTATCCACGAAAACATTGTTAGTAACTGGGGTTGGGCAATCATCTTACTAACGCTGACGATTAAGCTGATATTTTTCAAGCTATCAGAATATGGTTATCGCTCAATGGCGAACATGCGTCGCGTACAACCAAAGATGGCATCGCTGAAAGAGCGTTACGGCGAAGACAAGCAGCGTTTCCAGCAGGAAATGATGAAGCTTTATAAGAAGGAAAAAATTAACCCGATGAGTGGTTGTTTTCCTATCCTGTTACAGATTCCGGTATTCATCGCTTTGTACTGGGTACTACTTGAAAGTGTTGAGCTACGTCACGCGCCATTTATTCTATGGATCGAAGATCTTTCTGCGAAAGACCCTTACTTTGTATTACCTATCATTATGGGCGTCACCATGGTGCTGCAGCAGAAGCTGAATCCAGCACCAATGGATGAAATGCAGAAAACCATCATGAAGGTCTTACCGATCGTCTTCACTATCTTCTTCCTGTTCTTCCCGGCCGGTCTGGTACTGTACTGGGTAGTTAACAACGTTCTTTCTATTGCCCAGCAGTGGGTAATTACCCGTCGTATTGAACGCGGGGAAGGAAAGAAATAATCCCGCTACTGATCTTTCCTTAGATCATGGCTACCGTTGATACGATTGCTGCTATAGCGACACCACCCGGTCGAGGTGGTGTTTGCATCATTCGTATTTCCGGTAGCAACATTTCACAACTTGCTGAAAAAATAATCGGCAAGTATCCTAAGCCGCGTTATGCACACTATGCGCATTTTCGTGATTGCACGACCGAGCAAGTCGTCGATGAAGGCATAGCCATTTATTTCCCGGGGCCGAATTCATTTACCGGCGAAGATGTACTTGAGTTACAGGGACATGGTGGCGTTGTTGTCAGCGATATGATTTTAACGGCCGCATTAAATGCCGGCGCACGTGTTGCGCGACCGGGTGAATTTTCAGAGCGTGCTTTTTTAAATAATAAACTGGACCTGGCTCAGGCTGAAGCCGTGGCCGACCTTATCGATGCCGGATCACAACAGGCTGCACGTGCTGCTCTAAGAACCCTCGATGGTGAATTCTCACGCCATATTCATACCTTATTAGCAGAGCTAACCGAGCTACGGGTTTATGTTGAATCTTCTATGGACTTTGCCGATGAGGAAATTGAATTACTCGAACGTGGCGATATTGAATCACGCTTAAATAAACTACACCATGAAATTTCACAGGTGGCTAAAGCGGCTCAGCGCGGTCGTATTCTGGGTGAAGGTATTAACATGGTGATCGCAGGCCGACCCAATGCAGGCAAGTCGAGTTTGATGAATGTCCTAAGTGGTCGTGATACTGCAATCGTGACCGATATACCAGGAACCACCCGCGATATTATACGTGAACAGATTTCCATCGAAGGTATCCCGGTACATATCCTGGATACGGCTGGCATACGCGATGAAGCAGAAGTCATTGAAGAAGAGGGCATACGTCGAGCAAAGGATAGTCTATCCAGTGCCGACCTCGTGCTGTGGGTACATGATGATACACAGACACTAAATACATCAGACTATGAGTCTTATACAGATCGCCCCTGCTTAATTGTCATGAACAAGATAGATCTATCAGGAAGAACTGCTGGCGTGATAGAAAGTAAAATTCCATCGGTGGCAATTTGCACGAAATCAGCAGATGGTATCGATGTCTTACGAACTGAAATACTGAAAATCATTAACGCTGGTGAACAAAGCGAAAATGAATTCAGTGCTCGCCAGCGTCACATGCTGGCTTTAGCCGATACGAAGAATTTCCTTGATGCCGCAGTGGCTCAGCTACAGGTACAACTCAAGCAGGGCGGTGGCGGAGAACTGTTAGCGGAAGAGTTGCGCATGGCTCAGCATACACTGAGTGACATTACCGGTGAATTTACTGCCGATGATTTACTGGGAAAGATATTTTCTGAGTTTTGTATAGGCAAATAAAAAAGCCACCGATAAGGTGGCTTTCTAGTATCTACGGTTTAGTTTTTTTATTCAGGAAATCCAAACTCACTCCCATTAATCTCAACATCACGCTTTTGAAGATAAGATTCTTTCAGGAATTCATAACGATCCAGCGCAGCTTTTTCCAGCACATTAGATGCACCGAGTAAATCAGCACGTGTATCAATGGCTTCTGTCACCAGCAACGAGTTACGTGTTGGGATATGGTCGATTTTGTACATTGGATCGAAGGCCTGATTATCAACCGCGAAACCAATAGTATCGCGTACGGTGCTTGGGCCGAGTAAGGGTAGTACCAGATAAGGGCCATTGCCGACGCCCCAGCGACCTAATGTCTGACCGAAATCTTCATTATGTTTTTTGAAGCCCATGCCGGTAGCGACATCAAACAGGCCAAAGATGCCGATGGTGCTATTGATCAGTACGCGAGCAATATCAGAACCACCCTGTTTCACTTCAAACTGTAATAAACCATTAACGGCAGTAACAACGTCATTGATATTGCCGAAGAAGTTACTCACGCCTTTGTCGACGGGGCCAGGCACGACAGCGCGGTAGCCCTTGGCAACAGGTTTGAACAGAGCATTATCCAGCCCTTCATTGAAATTGAACATTGCACGGTTAAAACCTTCGATCGGGTCACGGTCATCACCATTGGTTGCACAGCCACCGAGAAAAACGGTCAGAGAAAGAAATAAAGTTGTTAGTATTTTTGTAAGCGTCATTTTTTATCCACAACTGTTGTCCGGAAACAACATGCAATTATATACTATCCGGGAAAGGGCTTATTTCTGTTTCTCATAAATCTTTGAACACAGAACATTAATGGTAATATGTATCCTTAGTTAAAGGAAATGCTTAAATTCATTTCCTAGCCAGTTAGTGCAAAACTTTTTAATACTGTTTGATTTTAGCAACAGTATCTAATTCAGGGTTTATTTCATGCAGCAATTTGATGTCATCGTCATAGGTGGTGGACACGCCGGCACAGAAGCCGCGCTGGCTGCTGCGCGTATGGGTGCGCAGACGCTGTTGATTACCCAGAATATCGAAACACTGGGTCAGATGAGTTGTAACCCGGCAATTGGCGGAATTGGCAAAGGCCATCTGGTGAAAGAAATCGACGCCCTCGGTGGCGCAATGGCCCATGCCGCTGATCTGGGTGGTATACATTTTCGAACGTTAAATGGCAGTAAAGGCCCGGCGGTTCGCGCGACCCGTGCGCAGGCAGATCGATCACTGTACAAGCAGGCGATTCGTAGCATTCTGGAGAATCAGCCGAATCTGACGATTTTTCAGCAAATGGTCGAAGACCTGATTGTGGAGAACGACCAGGTTACAGGCGTCGTTACTCAGCTCGGTCTAGATATCAAAGCCCGATCAGTCGTTTTGACGGTCGGTACATTTCTTGATGGTCGTATTCATGTTGGTCTCGACAACCATCCGGGTGGCCGGGCAGGGGATCCGCCTTCCAGTGGTCTGGCGCATCGTCTACGTGCATTACCATTGAATGTCGGTCGCCTGAAAACTGGCACGCCACCGCGTATTGATGGCAAGACTATTGATTACAGCAATCTGGCTGAACAGCCGGGTGATACACCCCGTCCAGTTTTTTCTTTCATGGGTCATCGCGATGATCACCCTGAACAGACGTCCTGCTGGATTACCCGAACCAACGAAAAGACACATGAAATCATTCGCGAAGGTTTTTCCCGTTCGCCGATGTTTACCGGTGTCATTGAAGGAACTGGCCCACGTTATTGTCCGTCGATTGAAGACAAGGTGGAACGTTTTGCAGATCGTGATGAGCATCGTATCTTTATCGAGCCAGAAGGTCTGCATACCCACGAGATTTACCCAAATGGTATTTCCACTAGCCTGCCTTTTGATATTCAACAACGCTTGATTCAAAGCATCGAGGGTTTTGAAAATGCCGTTATTACCCGTCCTGGCTATGCTATCGAATATGACTTTTTTGATCCGCGTGATCTGAAGCCAACGCTGGAAAATGGTTTTCTAAAAGGGCTGTTTTTTGCCGGACAGATTAATGGCACAACCGGTTACGAAGAAGCGGCTGCTCAGGGATTGATGGCCGGTGCCAATGCCGCGTTGCAAGTTCAGGATAAACCAGCATTTACACTGAAACGCGATGAAGCTTATATCGGCGTATTGATTGATGATCTAATTACCATGGGTACCAGCGAACCGTACAGAATGTTTACTTCGCGCGCAGAGTATCGATTGATCTTACGTGAAGACAATGCGGATTTACGTCTGACACCCATGGGTAGAGAGCTTGGTCTGGTGGAGGATGCCCGCTGGCAGCGACTACAGGAAAAGCAGGAACATATTGAAAAAGAGCGGGATCGTTTGTCGAATCTGCTCATCCGTCCGCAAGACGAAGCTGCGAAACAAATCAGTGAGATGGCGGGAAATGCTATGTCGCGTGAACAAAAGGCGATTGAAGTTCTGGCTCGTCCTGAAATGACCTATGAGATTCTGACCAATATGCCGGGTATGGGCCCTGCGGTTGAAGATGATCAGGTCGCGGAGCAGGTTGAAATCCAGGTGTCTTACGCTGGATATATCAAACGACAAAATGTCGAAATCGAGAAAGCCCGCCGTAATGAAGAAACCGCTTTGCCAGAATCACTGGATTATCAGGATGTGTCAGGCCTGTCGAACGAAGTGACGGAAAAACTCAATCGGCATAAACCAGCGACGATTGGCCAGGCGTCTCGAATTTCTGGTGTAACACCGGCTGCAGTATCATTTTTGCTTGTGCACCTGAAGCGGCACGATTTAAAGAAGTCGGCCTAGTTTGTGACGGGTGATATGGATGAGGCCTTGCTTCGCGGGCTTGATGAGCTAGGCGTTGCCGATTTTCGTCTTCGATCTGGCAATATTTCCAACTCTTAAAACGCTGGAATAAGGCGTATAACCTGATTGCCCCTGCGAAAGATGCTGTCCTATACGGTCGGCATATCTTTGATAGTCTTTCCGTAAGGAAATATGTCAAAGGGCCTCGCCTGCTGGATGTTGGAACAGGCGCGGGGCTTCCCGGATTATTACTAGCTGTTACAATGCCCGATCAGGAGTGGACGCTACTGGATGCTAACGGCAAAAAGACCCGGTTTTGTGAACAGGCTGTTCTGGAACTTGGCTTGAAGAATGTCACGGTGGTTCAGCAGCGAATAGAGCATCATCAACCGACCGATTGTTATCAGACCATCATCAGTCGGGCCTATGATCAGGCAGGCGACTTTGTGTCATCAACATCCAGACTGGTATGTGATGGTGGGCAAATTCTTGCTATGAAGGGAAAAATTGATGCGGAGGAGAAGGCTGTTGCGGAATCAAGCGGTCTTCATTTGGATATAGCGACTTTGCACGTGCCAGGGATAGATGGGCAAAGACATTTGATGATTTTTAATTAATATGGCCAGAGTAATCGCCATCACCAATCAGAAGGGCGGCGTTGGGAAAACCACGACTAGCGTGAATCTCGCAGCATCGTTTGCTGCGGCCAAGCGCCGTGTCCTGTTGATAGACCTGGATCCGCAGGGCAATGCTACTATGGGTAGTGGTGTTAACAAGAAAAATCTCGATCTATCTTCTTATGAACTGCTATTGCATGAGGCGGGGCCTGAAAAGATTGCGCAAAGGGTAAAGACAACCGGTTACTGGTTGATCGGCACTAATAGTGACCTGACCGGCGCGGAGGTCGCACTGATGGAAGAGATCGGTCGCGAAGTTCGACTGCGTAGCGCACTCGAATCAGTTCAGGATAAATTCGACTATATACTTATAGATTGTCCGCCTTCGTTGAGCATTCTCACGGTTAATGCCCTGGTTGCAGCCGAGACAGTGATTATTCCGATGCAGTGTGAGTACTATGCGCTTGAAGGCTTGAGTGCTCTGGTTAATACCGTGGAAAAGATTCGCAAGCTGCTAAATCCAAAATTACGTATCGAGGGGCTATTACGTACCATGTATGATCCACGTAATAATCTGGCGAACCAGGTATCTCAGCAGTTAATTAAACATTTTGGTGATCGGGTTTACAGCACGGTTATCCCACGCAATGTTCGTCTGGCAGAGGCGCCGAGCCATGGACTGCCGGCATTGATGTATGACAAACAGTCCAGGGGCGCGATGGCCTATCTTGCACTGGCTGGAGAAATATTCAGGAAAGATGGTTCTGTACCGAATAATCCTGAATCACGAATACAGTAAGGAAGCGATAAATGGCTAAAAAAAGAGGACTGGGACGAGGACTGGATGCCTTGTTATCAGGGGGCCTGGCGGCCACAGAAGATGCCGCGGAGCCACTGGATTCGGATTTAAGAGATATCCCCGTCGATTTGCTGCAACGAGGTCGTTATCAACCGCGAGTTGATATGCGCGAAGAGACTCTGGCGGATCTGGCCGAATCCATCAAAGCCCAGGGTGTTGTACAGCCAATCGTCGTTCGCCCTATCGGCGAGGGCCGTTACGAAATCATTGCCGGTGAGCGCCGTTGGCGTGCTTCGCAGCTTGCCGGCAAGCAGGAAATCCCAGCTGTCGTGCGCGATGTGCCAGACGAGGCAGCTGTCGCGATGGCGCTTATTGAGAATATCCAGCGAGAAAACCTGAATCCACTGGAAGAGGCGAATGCACTACAGCGCCTGATTGAAGAATTTGAAATGACGCATCAGGAAGCCGGTGTTGCGGTAGGTCGTTCCCGTGCAGCTGTGAGCAACCTGTTGCGATTGCTTGAGTTGAGCCCGACGGTAAAACCGTTGCTGGAAACCGGCGAGCTGGAAATGGGTCATGCCCGTACATTACTGGCTTTGCCAGCAGAGCAGCAGGCGGTGGCGGCCAAAGAGATCGTGGCTAAAGGCATGTCTGTGCGAGGTGCTGAGGCCTATGTGAAAAGTCTGCAGCAGCCAGCAGCGAAAAAAATCGGCAACTTCGGCGAAAAAAGACCCGGATGTGGCGCGTCTGGAGAACTCCCTGGCGGATAAATTATCGGCTAAGGTCAGTATTGCAGCGAATCCGGCTGGCAAAGGCAAATTACAGATTAGCTTTAATTCACTGGATGAGCTTGAGGGAATCCTTGAGCATATTCGATGATGGCATAATAAATTTTAATTATTGAATTAAAAAGCCAGTATTTCGTCAGCTAATGCATTGACCCTATGGTACGCCCCCTTTTATACTGCGCCCGCTTGCTCGCAGAGTGATTTGCGATAGTGAAGAGGGAGCTTCCAGGCAGCTTACCAGGTCCAGGTGATCTGGTACTCAGAGAACTAGAAATATGCGTATCTTGATAGGTACACAGCTTTTGGCAGCAGTCGTCGCGTCGATAGTCGCGTTTAACATGGTTGCCACCTCTGGGATGCTTGCCCTGATTTACGGTGCTTCGATAGGTGTTTTGATTACACTGTTAGTGCGCCGAAGCACAGATAAAGCTCTGGAAACAGCAGTTGAAAATCCCGGACATGGGGTTGTGGTGATGTTTTCAGGCTTTGCGTTGAGATACGCAGTGGCAATCCTGGGATTGCTGATAGGTTTTAAGACACTAAAGCTAATGGCAGTTCCGATGATTGCCGGCTTTATATTAATGATAATAGTTCAGGTGTTTATCTCATTTCGGGTAAGCAACTGATTAACTGACAACTTGAAGACGGATTACTATGGCTGGTGATAGCCTGACACAAGCTGGGTACATTAAGCACCATCTGACGAATCTGACCTATGGTCAGCATCCAGATGGTACTTGGGGTTTTGCGCATTCAGCACTGGAAGCCAAACAAATGGGTTTCATGGCGATCCACGTAGATACCATGTTTTGGTCGATTCTACTTGGTGTGGTCTTTTTGTTTTTCTTCCGCAAAGCAGCGAAGAAAGCGACAACTGGAGTCCCGAGCGGGCTGTTGAATTTTGTTGAATGGATTGTCGAATTTATTGACACCAGTGTACGCGGTTCATTTACAGCCAAAAACGATATGGTTGCGCCTATGGCTCTAACCGTGTTTGTCTGGATCTTACTGATGAACCTGATGGACTTGGTGCCGGTTGACTGGATTCCAAAAGCTACTGAAGTATTAGCTGTTGCACTATTTGATGCAGACCCACATGCAGTATTTAAGAAGGTAGTACCTACGACGGATCCAAATGCGACATTCGGTATGTCAATTGCCGTCTTTTTACTCGTACTCTTCTATAGTTTCAAAATGAAAGGCGTTGGCGGATTTGCAGCAGAGTTATCCATGCAGCCGTTTCAGTCAAAAGGCATAGCAGGAAAAATATTTTTCTTGCCGATTAACTTATTCCTCGAGCTGGTGGGTTTGATTGCCAAGCCTATTTCACTTGCTCTGCGTTTATTCGGTAACCTGTATGCAGGTGAAATGATCTTCATCCTGATCGCACTGATGTTTGGCGGTAATTTCATTCTTGCGATCTTTGGAGGAGCATTACAGTGGGCATGGGCGGTGTTCCATATCCTGATTGTTCTGCTACAAGCATTTATTTTTATGACATTGACCATTGTCTATATGGACATGGCTCATCACGAACATTAATTTTTAGTTATCAAGGTTTTTAAAGGAGATAATAATGGAAGCTGCAATTCTTACTTTAGCGGGTGCAATTCTGCTTGGTCTGGGTGCTCTAGGTGCTGCGGTTGGTATCGGTATTTTGGGTGCGCGTTTTCTTGAAGGTATTGCACGTCAGCCTGAGCTATTGCCAATGCTGCGTACACAGTTTTTCATCGTCATGGGCTTAGTTGATGCGGTTCCAATGATCGGTGTTGGTATCGCTTTCTACATTCTTTTTGCCGGTTAATCGCAAAATTTATTTTTAGAAATAAACGGGTAAGTTCATATGAACATCAATGCAACGTTAATCGGTCAGTCAATTACCTTTGCGGTCTTTGTCTGGTTCTGCATGAAGTTTGTCTGGCCGCCAATCATGGCCGCCCTGGAAGAACGTAAGCAGAAAATTGCTGACGGCCTTGCAGCAGCGGAGCGCGGCGCTAAAGAACAAGAACTAGCACAGGCAAAGGCGACGGAAACCTTGAAAGAGGCGAAAGAGCAGGCACGTACGATTATCTCGCAAGCTGAAAAGCGTCATGCGGAGATCGTTGAGCAAGCCAAAGATGATGCCAAAGAAGAGGCTGCAAAAATTGTGGCTGGCGCACAGGCTGAGGTTGAGCAAGAAGCTAATCGTGCTCGTGAAGAGCTGCGTGGCAAAGTTATTGATCTTGCGTTGGCTGCGTCTAGCAAAATTCTTGAACGTGAAGTTAAAGTGGAAGACCACAATGCTTCACTCGAGAAATTGAGCGCGAGTCTTTAAGGAACGGTATTAGTCATGTCTGAAGCAAAAACGATTGCAAGACCCTACGCTGTAGCGGCCTGGCGTCATGCGAAAAGCCAGGACAAGCAAGAGCTCTGGGCTGAAATGCTCGACTTCATGGCTGCAGTAGTCGGTGACGATACGATGTCTACTGTTGTTTCTGACCCGCGTGTTGGCAGTGAAGTTATGAGTAGTCTGATGCTTGAGATCTGCGGTGGTCACATCAACGATACTGGTGAAGCGTTTGTTAAGTTACTGGTTGCTAACGGCAAGCTGGCATTGATGCCAGAGATTGCGGCGGTATTTAACGAGCTACAGGCTGAAGCTGGTGGCGCTATCCATGCAACGCTGACGGCAGCGTACGCTGTGAATGCCAAGATTGAACAAGATTTAGCTGCTGCACTACAGAAGAAGCTAGATCGCGAAGTTAGTTTTTCGACCGAAATCGATAAAGACCTGCTTGGCGGTGTCGTGATTCGAGCCGGTGATATGGTGATTGACGCTTCTGTCCGTGGACAGATTCAGGCGCTCGCCGCGGAACTAAGAATTTAGAGATTATTTACATTAGATTTTAAGAGGGCTTATAGCCATGCAACTCAGCGCAACAGAAATTTCTGATTTAATTCAGAAGAAAATTGAAAATTTCGAAATGCCAACCGAGGCAAAGACCGAAGGTACGGTCGTTAGCTTAACGGATGGTATTGCTCGCATTCACGGTCTGTCTGATGTTATGCAGGGCGAGATGATTGATTTTGGCCAGGGCGTCATGGGAATGGCTCTTAACCTTGAGCGTGACTCTGTTGGTGCGGTTGTTCTCGGTGACTACGAAAAGATATCAGAAGGTGACACGGCCAAATGTACTGGCCGCATCATGGAAGTGCCTGTTGGCGAAGGCCTGCTCGGTCGTGTTGTTGATGCACTGGGTAATCCTATTGATGGAAAAGGTCCAGTTGAAGCTGAGCGTCATGAGCCAGTTGAAAAAGTTGCACCGGGCGTAATTTCTCGTCAATCAGTTGATCAGCCGGTTCAAATTGGATTGAAAGCAATTGATGCGATGGTGCCTGTTGGTCGTGGCCAACGTGAATTGATTATTGGCGATCGCCAGACTGGTAAAACAGCGATTGCCATTGACGCGATTATTAATCAGAAAGGCACAGGCGTTAAATGTGTTTATGTGGCTATTGGCCAGAAAGCATCAGGTGTTGCTGGTGTTGTTCGTAAATTAGAAGAGCATGGCGCAATGGCTCATACGATTGTGGTTGCAGCGACAGCGGCTGAATCGGCGGCATTACAGTTTGTTGCACCGTATTCTGGTTGTTCTATGGGCGAATACTTCCGTGATAAAGGTGAAGACGCACTGATTATCTATGATGATTTAACCAAGCAGGCCTGGGCATATCGTCAGGTTTCATTGCTACTGCGTCGTCCACCGGGTCGTGAAGCTTATCCTGGTGATGTTTTTTATCTGCATTCACGTCTGCTTGAGCGTGCTGCTCGAATCAATGCCGACCATGTTGAAAAAATTACTGACGGTAAAGTTAAAGGTAAGACTGGTTCATTAACTGCATTACCGATTATTGAAACACAGGCCGGTGACGTATCTGCTTTCGTACCAACTAACGTTATTTCGATTACAGATGGTCAGATCTTCCTGGAATCAGATTTGTTCAACGCAAACGTTCGTCCAGCAATCAACGCAGGCCTTTCAGTCTCACGTGTTGGTGGTGCCGCCCAGACAAATATCATCAAGAAGTTAGGTGGTGGTACTCGTTTAACGCTTGCTCAGTATCGCGAACTCGCAGCTTTTGCACAGTTTGCTTCTGACCTTGATGATGCAACACGTAAGCAGCTAGAACGTGGACAACGTGTAACTGAATTAATGAAACAGCCTCAGTATGCGCCACTTGGTGTTGCTGATATGGGTGTTTCGCTTTATGCCGCTAACGAAGGCTATCTCGATGATGTCGAACTGGAAAATATTGGCGCGTTCGAAAGCGCGTTAATCGCCTACATGAATAGCTCACATACCGATCTTATGAACAAGATTAATGAAACAGGCGATTGGAATGATGAAATAGCAGATAAATTTAAGGCTGCACTGGACGATTTTGTTGCTAACCAGACTTGGTAATCCAGTTACTGGTTGATAAACGGGAATAACCTGTATGGCAAACGAAAAAGAAATTCGGACGAAAATTGGTAGCGTTCAAAATACGCAGAAGATCACTAGCGCCATGGAAATGGTTGCGGCGTCTAAAATGCGTAAGGCACAGGAGCGTATGTTAGCTGCCCGTCCTTATGCAGATAAAATTCGTAATGTAATTGCACATATGTCCTATGCGCATAGTGAATATAACCATCCGTTTTTGAAAACTCGCGATATTAAACGAGTTGGTTATATCGTAATTACTTCAGACCGTGGTTTATGCGGCGGTTTGAATATCAACTTATTTAAGAAAACACTCGTTGAACTGCAAGACTGGGATTCAAAGAATGTCGAGATCGACATCTGCGCAATCGGTAAAAAAGCTATTGGTTTTTTTACTCGTCTGGGAAGCAATGTCGTCAGTGAGAAATCGGATATTGGTGATAAGCCAGCTGCACATGAACTAATTGGTTCAGTAAAAGTTATGCTGGATGCCTATAACGAAGGCACCATTGATCGCTTGTATCTGGTATCAAATAATTTTGTTAACTCAATGACACAAGATCCTGTTATTCAGACTTTGTTGCCATTGAGTGCACCTGAGGCAAATGATGATCTTGATAAACATTGGGACTATATCTATGAGCCTGATGCAGCTACTGTACTTGACCAAGTTTTCATGCGTTATATTGAGTCATTGGTTTATCAGGGCGTCACAGAAAATATAGCCTGCGAGATGTCAGCTCGTATGGTTGCAATGAAGTCGGCAACCGATAATGCAGGTGATCTAATTAACGAGTTACAACTGGTTTATAACAAAGCCCGTCAGGCTTCGATTACTCAGGAAATTTCTGAAATCGTTAGTGGCGCAGCTGCTGTATAGATCGTTTACCTTTTTTATAGAATTTAAGTATTAAACAGAGGACCTGAACAATGAGTTCTGGAAAAATTGTTGAAGTAATTGGCGCAGTAGTTGACGTGGAATTCCCACGCGATGCGATCCCTGGTATTTATGATGCTCTGAAAGTTGAAGGTGGCGTTCTGACACTGGAAGTTCAGCAGCAGTTAGGTGATGGTGTAGTTCGAACAATTGCACTGGGTTCAACTGACGGTTTGCGTCGCGGACTTACCGCTGAAAATACTGGTGAACCAATTATGGTTCCAGTTGGTCAGGGCACACTTGGTCGTATCATGAATGTTCTAGGTGAGCCTATTGATGAGGCCGGTGAAGTACAGGCTGATAAATTATCACCGATTCACCGTAAGCCGCCTTCGTACGCGGACCAGGCATCAGCAGTAGAAATGCTCGAGACTGGCATTAAGGTTATCGATTTGATTATGCCTATCGCCAAGGGTGGTAAGGTTGGTCTGTTCGGTGGTGCGGGTGTAGGTAAGACCGTAACACTGATGGAGCTGATTCGTAACATCGCGGTTGAGCACTCTGGTTTCTCTGTGTTTGCCGGTGTTGGTGAGCGTACTCGTGAGGGTAATGACTTCTACCATGAAATGAAGGAAGGTAACGTACTCGATAAAGTGGCGCTGGTTTATGGTCAGATGAATGAGCCTCCCGGAAACAGGCTGCGTGTTGCACTGACTGGCCTGACGATTGCGGAAAACTTCCGTGACGAAGGTCGTGACGTACTGTTGTTCGTTGATAACATCTATCGTTACACACTGGCAGGTACTGAAGTATCAGCACTTCTGGGTCGTATGCCATCGGCGGTAGGTTACCAGCCGACACTGGCTGAAGAGATGGGTGTTCTGCAGGAGCGTATTACCTCCACCAAGGTTGGTTCTATTACGTCTATCCAGGCGGTATACGTACCGGCGGATGACTTGACTGACCCATCACCAGCTACAACCTTTGCTCACCTTGAAGCGATGTTAGTACTGTCTCGCCAGGTTGCTGAACTGGGTATTTATCCAGCGGTAGATCCGCTTGATTCAACTTCTCGTCAGCTGGACCCGTTAGTTGTTGGTACTGAGCACTATGAAGTAGCCCGTTCTGTACAGGGTACGCTGACGAAGTTGAATCAAGCGGATCTACCATAGTTGATTCAGCAACCTGGCAGGCATCGCTTCAGGATAACGTGGGTCGGTAAGTCATCCGCCGGCAGCCTGGAGCAATTGAACCGATTAACGGAAATCCCGTCATGGTCGGAATCTTGTTGCGCAGGAATAGAATGGTATACTTTGATATCATCGACCCTGCCGCTTCCACGAATGAGAAAGGCATCAATGGAGAGAAGTGAATTATCTGGTTGCGCCTCTTTCAGGTCATATTCCAGATCACGGATAACGGTCTGCCACGAACCATCTTTGAGAGAGGCGCCAAGACCATGATGGATATATGTGCCATCTCCAAGTTTGTCGTAATCTGCAGTAGTGTAGTAGAGGTAGCGAAAGCCATCGGCGGTTTGTGCTGCAATGTAGACAATACAGTTTTCCTGGTATTGCATATTCCACTCAAGCACCTTGAAGTGTGTAATATTCCAGTTGCTACCGTCTTGATTTCTCAGCCGGTAGCCATTTTTGGTTTGGCTGCCGATAAATTCTATGACACGGCCTGCTTTTTGTTCATCAAATACATTGGTGATGACAGCACCTTCAGGATCGTTATCATAAATTTGCCAACCCAGGGTATCGCTGTCTTCTCCATCTTCAAGCATGATAGACTGGGAATTGATTCCCCGTCAGCCGGGTCAGTTGCAGCCAGCACTTCAAAACCATCTCGG
Source organism: uncultured Gammaproteobacteria bacterium (assembly GCA_942491945.1). Taxonomy (GTDB): domain Bacteria; phylum Pseudomonadota; class Gammaproteobacteria; order JAJDYQ01; family JAJDYQ01; genus JAJDYQ01. The sequence continues at coordinate 60,034 of CALODD010000067.1, forward strand.
ACACCATCATTATCAGCATCAGCATCGAGAATATTGATGAGGGAGTCACCATCCGGATCGCTGTTCCAATCGGTGCCCCAGTAGGTGAGCTCTTCAAAGTCTGTCAGGCCGTCATTATCTGAGTCTTCGTGGTAGGGATGAGTAGCGTAGACGTTGATTTCTTCCTGGTCTGAGATACCATCCAGGTCAGAGTCGTGGGATTCAGGAATAGCATCGTGGGCCCTGATATCATCGATTCGTCCGCTACCACGGATAAGAAAAGCATCAACGGAAAGCAGGGTATTATCTGGTTGGGCTTCTTGCAGGTCATACTCCAGGTCACGGATAACCAGGTGCCAGTTGCCGTCTTTTAAGGATTGACCAAGCCCATGATGGATATAGGTGTTATCTCCAAGTTTGTCCTCATTTGCAGGGGTGTAGTAAAGATAACGAAAGCCTTTGGTAGTCTGTACTGCAACGTATACAATGAAATTTTCAGAATATCGTGTGCTCCACTCAAGCACCTTAAAGTCTAGATTATTCCAGGTGGTACCATCTGCATTTTTCAGCCTATAGCCATTTTTGGTGGTAGTGCCGATAAACTCGATTGCTCTGTCGTCTCGCTGCTCATCAAATACATTGGTTATGGTAGCACCGGCAGGATCGTTGTCATAAATTTCCCAACCTGCGGTGGTCATATCCTCGCCATCTTCATAGGTCATCTGAACAGCACCACTGGTGATCATTTGTACACGGTTGCCATTCGGATCATACGCATAATTGATGGTCGCACCATCCGCATAGATAACGCGGATTAACTGATGTTGAGCATCGTACTCATATTGCACTGTTGCTGCGTGTCCGGGGAGAGTGTTTAGGCCCAGTGCGAAAGCGACAAGGAAGGGCAATTGATAAAGTGTGGTAATGGAACAGGTGACGAGTGTTTTCATGCAGTGAATCCCCTTGTGCTGGATGCAAATTGTGCAAACGGCACTTTCACGAATGGATGTAAATGGCAGGTTCAGCATTTTCTTTCGTTTTAAAAACCGTTTGCAATGGTGCCTGATCAATCGAGCTTGCTGTAAGTTATAGTTTTTTATGGTTGTTTTATGTTGTTTATAGGTTGATTAATTTTTCTGTTGTCCTGTTATTCAATTACAACATTGAAACTCGCATAATCAAGGTCTTTTTTTCAACTCGCTGAAAGCCGTTGTGCCCCAATAATTAAAAATTTTCATCGGAGTTGCTTTTGGCTTGGATGCTCAAGAATTTGATGCAACCATTCCCATCAAGAGCAGCATGTGAATCCTTTTGCAGGAGGGGCCGACCCTAACCAAAGCCTGACTGGAATTTTTTTATATGAAAATAGTGGGTGTGTACGGTGACAAAACTCAGGACGCTGAATGCTTATGCGGCAAAACATTGGGGGTGGAAATCTTGTGATCAGGGTGAGGCGCTTGATTGAAAATCTCTTTTTCCTGCAAAACTTTGTGATAAGATGAACAGTGACTAATCAGCAGCACCAACTCTTGACGATCTGCCCGTCCAGCATACCGGTGTATCGAAGTCGGGGCTTGTCCGCTAAGTCGTTCAGTTGGTGAACATTTAAAGCACTGCTGAACAGTTACAGTTCGAGGGAGATTGACAGTTTTTAGATCTTTGCTGAATTATGACGATAAACTTGAAGATTTTGAATACTGATAGAAATCGGATACCATGAAGAAAAATAGGGTTTTTAGATAAATCAAAATTATTGAGTAGGAAATTTTATGAGTCAGTCTGTATTGGACGCCTGTATTTCCCCAAACGGGCATCTGGATGTATTATCTCGGTTGGAAATCAGCAAACTGCTGGATACCAGTAGGGGAGATCTGTACCCTCTTTTTCGCAGTTGTTCTCTTGCTGTTTTGAATTACGGTGAATACCTGGATGATGGGAAAGAGTTGCTTGAGCGATTCAGTAGTTTTGACATCAGTGTTATCCAGGAGGAGCGGGGTATAAAGCTCGATCTGATAAACGCACCGGAAAATGCTTTTGTGGATGGCGAGATGATCAGAGGCATACGGGAACATCTGTTTGCTGTGCTTCGTGACATCATCTATGTCGATGATGAGATCAACACCAATCCCAAATTTGATCTCAACAACTCAGGTGATATAACCAATGCCGTTTTTCATATATTGAGAAACGCCAACATTATGCGGCCGCGCACCAATCCCCGTCTTGTTGTCTGCTGGGGTGGGCACTCCATCCCGGAACATGAATATGATTATACCAAGGAAGTAGGGTATCAACTCGGCCTCCGTGGTATGGATATTTGTACGGGATGTGGCCCAGGAGCAATGAAAGGGCCTATGAAGGGTGCGGCAGTCGGCCATGCAAAGCAACGTAATTATAGTGGCCAGTATCTTGGCATCAGCGAACCAGGAATTATTGCTGCGGAATCACCCAACCCCATTGTGAATGCATTGGTGATTATGCCGGATATCGAAAAACGGTTGGAGGCATTCGTCCGCACCGGGCATGCGGTTGTTGTTTTTCCCGGAGGCGTCGGTACTGCAGAAGAGATTTTGTACCTCCTCGGAATTTTGATGGCGCCGCAGAATATGCACATGCCTTTTCCGGTTGTTTTTTCGGGACCGAAAAGTGCGGCTTCTTATTTTGAACAGATTGATGCGTTTATCGGTGCTACTCTGGGCCCGGAAGCCCAGCAAAGGTATACAATTATCATTGATGAGCCGGAAAAGGTTGCCCTCACTGTTAAGGAAGGGATTGAGCGGGTGCGTCAATTTCGCAAACTCAATGATGATGCCTACTATTACAACTGGTTACTGCATATTGATCACAATTTCCAGCATCCGTTTGTACCAACCCATGAGAGCATGAGCCAGCTGAATCTTTCCATGGATCAGGAGAAATATCAGTTGGCCGTTAATTTAAGACGCGCCTTTTCCGGGATTGTGGCAGGCAATGTGAAAGATGCAGGAATACGAGCAATAGAGGAAAAAGGATTGTTTGAGTTGCGAGGGGATTGCGAGATTATGGATCCACTGGATCAATTGCTTGCAGGTTTTATTGATGCCGGAAGGATGAAGTTAGCCACAACCTCTTATTCTCCCTGCTATCGATTACAGTCCTGAACAGCTGTCTTGCATCAATTTTTTTTGTCGGTATATTTAGGGGATATGTCGATAACCTGATGTGGAGTATGTCTTTTCTCGACCAGCCAAAAATAACGGAAAAAAACGCGGCATGAAAAGGCTTTCACGTTGGCCTGTAAATGTTTTCACAAGGTTATAAAGTTACAAAAGAAGAGTTCTTTATTCTGAGAAGTTATGGAGGTCTCGAGAAAAACTATTGTTCAGAAGGTATCGTTTAAAAAGGAATAGAAATTACATATTATCGGATATAACATCAACATTTCTAAAAACTATTTAACGCTAAAGGGAGTACCATGTATTCCGGTAAATTTATAGATAAAACCCAAGAAGAGCAGCAGGCACATGTCCGGCAGAACTTTGCGTATACAGACAATCAAGGCTGGTTTTCCCTGGACGGCGAATTTGCAGGGGCTACCCTTGAAGATGTCATAAAAGCGTTGATAGATCTGGAAGACGCTGAGATCAATTCCATTGGTGACTGCATGAGTGGCTTTTGTGTTACCCCTCCCAAATTATCTGACTTTGTACGTAAACCCTGATAAAAATTAGGCCGAAGGAGCTTGTTTCAGCTCATGGTGCTCTGCAGCATCTTGGATGATTGTTATCAACTTTGAATCAGGAGAGTAAGCTTTCTGCTTGAATTTTTCCTGAAAGCCGGGCAACTGGTCAAGCAGCAGCGTGTAAAATTGATCATTATCAGTCTCTGATAAATGTTGATCCCCGATTGAGATGATACTTAAGGGGGCGGCTTCTACCTGTCCATCCAGAAGGCGTAGAGCTGTCAATACGACACAATACTTATCCTTGTCTTTTTGCTGCTGATACTCTTCCCACCTTCTCACCACCTCATGAATGACTGAGGTTAGCACTTCTTGAGGGCCAGGAAAAAATTCACCTTTACCAAAGACATTACCAATCACCAGTAAAAGCTCCTCTGTATTTATCTCACCCATATTGGTACTGGTAAATTCCATCACTTCTGGATTTTCAGGAATAATGGCAGATTGCTCTTCACCGATGACATAGATATAATTTTGCATGGATGCTCCCGTGGTGTTCTGCTTTTATATTTGTATGGAGGGTGTGACTGCTGTCTGAGAAGGCCAGAAGCTATGCTCCATTTAAGACGGTGAGTAGGTAGTAACTACCAGGTCAAGCTCATAGCAAAATTTGTCGTTTCCTACAACCATTTGGCGTAAAAAGGTGTTGCTTGCCTCGGTTACGTGTCGTTGAGCTGCCAATCGTACTCAAGGTAGCGTATGTCAATTGCTCCATTTTTCATTCGTGAAAGTTGATCTGCGGGTATCTGCAAGGAATCGTGATACAAGGCCAAAAATTGATGCAGTGTCTCCGCCCCTCGCCAGCCTTGCGCGAAATCTTTTTTGTACCACTTGAAAAGAGACGAAATGTGTAACGTATCATTTTCATAACGATTGCGCTGATGGTCCTGGAGAAAGGTTGTGGCTGCTTCTTCCAGTTGCTCTTCAAGTTTGTCTGCTCTATATGCTTCAGCTCTCAATGCCGGACAACCAATGCTGGCGCAATTAACAGCAAAGTGAATCCGCGGTTCATTGTATCGTCCAGACCCTCTGATAAGGTTATGCTCAATATCATCCAGGCTACGTTCTTTTCCCAGCAGCGGAATAAACCTTTTTTTCCATGGGGTTTGAAAAAATGAGCCAAGATCCTTGATTGACGACAAATCTGGATATTTGGTTAGAATCAAGGCAACTGTCCACGCATTGTAGCTGTTAATGAGAAAGGCGAGTTGTTCGTTTTTTGACCAGCTATCAAATTCTTTCACCGTGATCAATGACATGTGTTGCAGGTATTGCTGGAGTGTATCATTTTCCTTGGCAATACCTGCATAGTCGACCTGGGTACTGTTGCCGTTGTTTATTGCGCGAACATGTTTTTTGAGAAGTCCGTCCCAGAGATGATGGTCAACTGCTTGTGCTTTTGGTGACCAGCAACCGACAAGTGATATGATACAGAACAAAATCGCTACTTTCATGATGAGTCCGCTGTGTAGTAATTACCTATTATCTCCATTTAGGGGGATCCTTTACGTACAGAATATAAACAGCTTTGCAAAGATTGTGTTTTTTGAGAAGAATTTTTATAAAAAGGTACGGAAAGTAAGGTATAAGGAAAGAATACAACAGCCTTTACCTGTATAACCCGTGACAAAGGGATATGAGTCATGAGACATGGATATTTTGCTGAATGGACCGTACGTTGGCTGACGGCAGGGACTATTCTTTTGTGCATAGCTTCCGGGTGTGCGAAGTTACCTGACAACAGTGCATTAGTACCAACAACTGTTATTTCTGCAACAGAGCAAACCCACCTTGCCACCTTATTTGCAGATGACAAAAAGCAGCACCCAGGTCAGTCCGGCTTTTATCTGCTTGATAACGGACTTGACGCCTTTGTAGCAAGAGCAGTGCTTGTCCTGGCGGCTGAGAAAAGTATCGATCTGCAATATTACCTGTATCATCCCGATTTGGTTGGCGGGCTCCTTGCTGATTTGCTTCTCCAGGCAGCTGATCGAGGAGTCAGAGTACGCCTTCTTCTGGATGATATGGGCCTGGAAGGGCGTGATATAAATTTATTCACTATTGCCCAGCATCCGAATATTTCAGTTCGAATTTTTAACCCATTTATTCGCGGTAGTTCCAGGGTATCCCAGTTCATCACTCGATTTGGCAGCGTAACTCGTCGGATGCACAATAAATCGTTGACCATCGATAATCAGGCCACCATCGTAGGCGGTCGTAATATCGGTAACGAGTATTTTGCTGCAGACCCTGAACTTGCTTTTGGCGATATGGACGTTTTGGCAATAGGGCCGGTAGTTAACGAAATTTCAAACTCTTTTGATTCCTATTGGAATAATCCACTTTCCTACCCTGTGGAATTAATATCTTCTCAAAAGCCTGATCCAGAAGCCCTTGAACGAGCCAGGCCATTGCTGGATGCATATACAAAGAGGCCTGAAGCACAGCAATACGTTCAAGCCCTCAACAATTCACAATTAGCGAGAGAATTGAAAAACGATGTGCTGCCTTTTTCGTGGGGTAAAGCGGTGGCTGTTTATGATGATCCGGAGAAAATCACAGCTGCTTTGGACGCAAAAGATTTGCACCTCGCCACCCAGCTCAATCCATTGGTAAACGAGTTAAGCTCTGAATTTTTAATGCTCAGTGCCTATTTTGTTCCTGGGAAAGAAGGGGTCGATTTTTTTAAAAAATTGCAGAGCCAGGGTGTTCAGGTGCGTATCTTAACCAATTCACTTGCCTCGACCGATGTCGCTGTTGTCCATTGCGGGTATGCAAAATATCGAAAGGAATTACTACGGGCTGGGGTGGAGTTGTATGAAGTCGCAATTGATGCTTTGCCGGCAGGGAAGAAAAAACAGCAAGTTTTCGATGGGGCATCTAGGGCAAGTCTGCATGCAAAATCCTATATTTTTGACCGGCAGATCTTGTTTATAGGTTCCTTTAATTTTGACCCACGTTCAGCAGATCAGAACACGGAACTTGGGATTGTTTTCGATTCACCGGAGCTTGGCCGGAAAATAGGAAAGCGTTTTGATGAGCGGAAAAGTACAAACGTCTATCAGTTGCGGCTGGTCCCGGATAATTATGGTGGCGAGGATGTGGAGTGGGTCCGAAAGGAGGGGGGCAGAGAGGTGGTGCGCAGAGTGGAACCGGACACCTCTTTTTTCAAACGATTACTGGTCAGTGTAATGGCCTTGCTGCCTATAGAGTCGCAATTATAGAAAAAGGGCAGGGAGATTCCTGCCCTCTTAGCAATACAATGTACGGTTGAGCTTGTTTATTTGCTAATTTTCACGATGGCCCGACCTCTGTTTTTACCTTGCAGGATCAGATCGATTCGCTCATCCAGGGCTTCCATGTTGGGTAATTCAGTGGTTATGTCTTCCAGGTAGTCGAGCTTCCAGTCAGAAGCGATTTTGTTCCAAACCGCCATCCTGGTGTCAACCGGACAGTTTACCGAATCAATACCCAGCAGGCTTACCCCATTAAGGATGAATGGGTAAATGGAAGAAGATAGCTCCGCAGACCCAACATTGCCGCAACAGGTGACGGAACCACCATATTTGGTTGTTTTGATAGCGGTAGAAAGGATGTTGCCGGCTACCGTATCAATGGCTCCTGCCCAACGGGGCTTTAGCATGGGGCGTCCGCTCTTGTCATCTGCCTCTTCGATGGAGATAACTTCTTTAGCGCCAAGTTTTTTAAGATATTCTGTTTCATCAACAATACCGTTGACAGCCACCACCTCGTAGCCTGATTTGACCAGGATGGAAAGCGCTATGCTGCCCACTCCGCCGGTGGCACCGGTTACCAGGACTGGTCCATTTCCCGGCACGACCCCATTATTAATCATCTTGTAACAAGAAAGAGCTGCTGTAAAACCGGCAGTGCCGTAGATCATGCTCTCGCGCAGGGTAAGGTTTTCCGGCAGCTTAACTATCCAGTCGGCCGGCACCCTGATGTATTCCTGATATCCACCAGTGGTATTCATGCCCAGGTCGTAGCCGGTAATCAGCACCTCTTCACCTGGGGTAAACTTACTGTTTGTGCTTTCCACAACCACCCCGGCTGCATCGATTCCAGGAGTGTGCGGATAATAGCGGCTCACCCCTTTGTTGCCGATTGCAGAGAGAGCATCCTTATAATTTAAGGAGGAGTATTGGACGTTGATGATAACCTCTCCTTCGGGGAGGTCGCTGATTTGCTTTTCCCCTATTTTGCGGGTGAATTTCTTGTCGTCGGACTCCGTAACGATCATTGCCTTGAATGTGATGTTTTCCATGCTCTGCTCCTCTTTTAATGTGGCCATTTGTTGTGGTGGATGGAACGTGTGTATCCTGCTTAACTTCAGTATCTATGGTTAACAAAGAATAATGTGCCGCAGGGTCTGGTGAAAACTTTCCAGTGGTTGCTGGTTTTTGTTAGCCTTCATAATCACCAGTGCCCCCAGCCAACTGTTACGCAGCAAATCAGTCAATTGCTCAATATCCCGATCAGCCGGCAAGTCGCCTTTGGCCTGCGCTTCCTTGAGGCACTCAATAATCGGTTGATATTCTTTGGTAAAAGCGGTTGAAGCCTCGGTGGCAATAAGTTCGCTCACATCAGCCATTTCCAAGGTGATGTTGCACAGAAAACAGCCAAATGAAAATCTTCCTCGGTTAATAAAGTGGTCAATCTTCATCCGGTAGAGGTTTTCAATGCGTTGAAGAGGCGGTGTTTCGGAATCGGTAAGGATCTCCTCCATCACTGACAGTTCTTTACCAGTGAAGTACTGCATTGCTGCAACCGCAAAGTCCTCTTTGGAGTGGAAATAATTGTAAAAGCTCCCTTTCGGAATACCGGCAGCATCTGTAATTTCCTTAACTCCCGTGGCATTGTATCCTTTTCTATACAGTGCCTTGAGTCCTTTCCTGATAATGAGACGTTTTTTTTCTTCCTGCTTTTCTTTCATGTCGTTACAATATGACCGGTCGTCTTAAAAAGCAACTTGTTTTTATGGAGTTGTAAGTGTTTGTAACTAAATTTTTTTAATTACGGAGGGTTACTTGTGTCGTTTTTTGGGTAAGTCAAATGTCCGACGACCGCAAGCGAGTGAAAGAGGTGGCTCAAGAGCGCACAAAGAAAATGAGGGTCATAATAAAACCTATACTCACAATGCTCAATCGCAACAGCCTTGCAGGCATAGCCTTGGCGAGAAGTGCTCCCAAATATCCACCAATGGTAGTTGCCGCCATCATAACAACTGCCTGCGGCCACTGGACAATGCCTGCAACGGCAAAGGTGATCACCGATACAGTAGATAAAACCAGTGACATGCCATTTTTCAGCCCGTTCATTAAATGCAGGTCCTGCATGCCGAAAGTGATAAATGCGGCGAGAAGAATTATTCCAAGCCCACCGTTAAAATATCCGCCATATATGGAAACAGCGAGCAGGATTGGTGTTTCTGCCTGGTGCAACGGTTTATGTGCAGTTGCAAGCAACTCTGTACAGCGCTTGCCAAAAGCAAAAACCAGTGTAGCAAAAAGCAGTAGCCAGGGAACAATTGAAGAGAAAACTGCATTGGAGGTCACTAAAAGCAAAAGTGAACCAACAAGGCCGCCGACAATGGAAAGAAAGAGGTAATGGCGTAGTACTTTTCGGTCAAAGGCGAGGATTTCTTTTCTGAAACCTGCAGCCGCGCCCAGATATCCAGGAAAGACAGCCACAGCACTGGTAGCGTTGGCACTCACCGGCGGGATACCTGCATAAACAAGGGCAGGGAAGGTGAGAAAACTGCCGCCTCCGGCAATAGCATTAAGAATACCTGCAAAAAAACCAGCGACTATTAAGACGAACCATTCAAACATGATGTGCTTTTTTTAGATGAATTGGTGGAGTATGTAGTATGCTCATAGTTTTCACTTTTCCGTCAGCAAGAGGGCCTATGACGAGCAAACCACTTTTTGGCAGAGAGTTTCTAGCACTTTGTGCCATTACTTTTCTTACTCTTTGCAATACTGCCGTTTTTTTTAACTTTTTTCCATATTTGCTGAGTCTTGGATTTTCAACTCAGGAAACAGGCATGCTCATTGGTCTCTATCCTTTGACATCAATGTGCATGTATGGAGGGGTGAGCAGGTTTATAACGTCAAAAAATGCCTGTGTCATCATGGTAATCGGTTTGCTCATTACAGCATGCTGCGGCATCGCCTACCAGTTTTCGGTCTCCATGCTTCCCCTTATCTGCATTCGGATTGCCAGTGGTATTGGTTTGTTTTTTACGATGGCATCGTGCATGACTCTTTTTGTGGCGGTTATCCCTCCCCTGAAAACAGGGCTGGCATTTAGCCTGTATTCGGTGGCGATGCTGCTCCCGTATTCCATCATGCCTGCCATCACAGAGGTAACTCAATCATGGTTCCGTAGCCCGGCAACTATGTATATGCTCACAGCTTTGTTTCTGGTGCCGACAGCCGTTTTTGCAACAGTCAACAAGGCCAAAATGTGCCGCCATAGCAGTGCAGACAAAGAGCAGGCAGCTGAGCCACTGGTGAAAAGTGGGTATCGTCACAATCTGCTTCGCGTGCAGGTTGCAGGAATACTTTTTATTAATGCGAGTTATTTTTTTCTTTTTTCATCTTTGTTTTACTTCCTTAAAGGGTACGGTTTAGAGCAGGGGATAGCTAATCCTGGTTATTTTTTTACCATCCAAATGGGCATTATGGTTACCATGCGCCTGTTTGGCAGCAGAGTCTTTGACTTGTACAGCAAAGAGCATCTTATATTGTCTGCCTTACTTATTACCGGCGTTGGCTATGGCATCCTTGCCGTTGGTGTGAGCGGCCCGCTATTTTTTGCCATTGCTGTACTGTTCGGCATGGGGATGGGGCTTTGCATCCCTCCTCTCAATGCGTTGATGTATCTGAACTCAGAACCACAGTTTCGCGGATACAATGCCAATATGATGATGCTGGCCATGCATTTTGGCTCTTTTGCCGGTCCTTTTGGCGGTTCATGGCTTATTGCAACCGGCGGATACCCTGCCTATTGCTTGGGTACCATCGGCTTAATCTTGTTGGCAGCTTTGGTTATCCTCTCTTTGATGAAATGGAAACAGCCGGTTGCAGGCGAAAGTCAGGCATAACGCACCCCTAAAGAGTAGAGCTGCTGCCGGCTTGTGCAGCTTCCACCTGTCTACTCTCCTGCCAAAATCTCAAAAATTTCCGGGAGGGCCTGGCCGCTCGGTTTTTGGACAAAAAAACCTCTCCCACTGCGCAGCGCCATGTCGGAAAAGGTGTTTTCTTCAATATTTATGTCGATAATGGTGCCGCCCTGCTGGTATACGGCCATTGCCACCTGATTGGGAAGGTTGGTAGCCCCGGCAGTACCCACAATGATCAATAGATCTGTCTTTTGTGCGGCTTCAAGGGCACTGTGGAAATGATAGTGATGCTCATTATAGCTCTCGTCAAAGAGGAGGATATGGGGTCTGCTCATGGATCCGCATCGAGGGCAGCGTAAATAGTGCCTGTCATATTCTGTAAAGGGATCTTCTTTGGCTTTACCAGGGACTTCTTCCGGGATTGGATATACTTCAGGCGTACATTCTTCCAGGCATCGCATGTATGATACGTTGCCGTGAATCTGCATGGTTTTTTCAAGGCTGTTTCCTGCACGCAGATGGAGACCATCGATATTTTGGGTGATCAGGGTGAAACGATCACCGAATTCCGCTTCCATATCAACCAGGGCAAAATGACCGGGATTGGGTTCTGCACTACGGCAGACTCCCATTCGGTAGAGATACCATCGCCAGACCTCTTCAGGGTACTGGGACAGCATGTGAAAGGTGGCCATTTCCTGTGGATGGTATTCTTTAGAGCCAAAGGTCCAGTATCCTTCGGGACCACGAAAGGTGGGGATACCGCTTTCTGCTGAAATACCGGCACCGGTCATGACGGTAATTTTTCCCTGTTGCTTAAATTGTGCAAGAGCATCAATCAATTGCTGGTCCATGGTCCCTCCGCAGGTTTTTCGCTATAAGTTACAGGTAGTGTTTGTTTTTTGGGTGTCTGATATGGTTGTATAGCAGGGTTGGGCAGACACTCCGGCGTTATGTTTGCAGGATATAGTGCAACATCAAGTTATATAAGGTGTCCTGTATACAACCACGGATTACGATCATGTACAATTGGAGATGAGAAGGTAGTGAAAAAAATAATCAGGCAGATATTAACTTCCCGCGTATATGAGGCGGCCATCGAAACATCGCTTGACGAGGCGGTCGCTCTTTCTCTGCAGACGGAAAATACAATTTTGCTCAAGCGCGAAGATCAACAGCCTGTTTTTTCCTTTAAAATACGTGGAGCTTATAACCGTATATCCCAGCTGAGCAATAAGGAGCGTGCCAAGGGTGTCATAACTGTACAAAGATGATCCATTCTTCGTCATTCTCAATTTCCAGCACGCATGCGAGGGCTGATCCGCCAATGTTTCCCCGGACCTTTACACCGTTCTTCGGACTCCCATAGAAGCCCGTTCCACACTGAACCCCAGCGGCAAACTGCAGCGTATTTCGGGTGGTGGTTTTTGATTCTGCGTTAAGAACGAGCAGCTTGACGCGCTTGCACGTTTCATCACGCTGCGTTTCAGCATGCCCATTTCTTCCACTGTATCAATGCCATCCTCGCCGATATGGTCGTGGGTAAGCATTAAGACATACAGCCACATCACACTGGTCCAGACTTAAACCCGCTGTTAGCTACCCCACCACACGCAGTCTCAAGCACACACGCGTTTGATGTCGCGGGATTCAGGCAGGAGATGGTGTCCCTCAGCGCCGGAAAAGTCACGCACTGCTTGTAGCAAAGTTCTCGTTGATGTAAACGCTGCTGGTACTCGCCATCCCTGGTGAGAATCCAGCCAATCCCGCGGCATCACGTGTGGTCGTTGTTGAGGTCGTGGTCTTGCCGTTCGTGCCGGTGACTGCTATCAGCGGGGTTCGGCTTGGCGTTCCCGGTGGATACAACCAGCGTACGAATCGCTCGGCTGCCATGGCCATCAGTTCTGGTTCGTTGATTAGTAGCCGATCCAGCTGAGGGGCAGGATCCAGGCTAACGACGGCACCGCCAGTGTCCGTCAGCGGACGACCCGGGTCTTGAGTCACCAGCGTGATATTCAGGAAACCTGCAAATTCAGGTCCTTGATATCTGCAGTGCCATATCCAGTATGAGGTGTACTGCTTTTAGAAACCTGTAGCGGTGAAACCAAGAGCATCTATTGCGCCGACTAATTCGTTGTCGTGCCAGTGAATAAGTGAATCGTTGAACCGGTGATGTGTTTTTCGACACATGACTCGGCGGCGTTCTCGTGCAAAGTCTGTGCAAATGCACGTGTCACCTCTGCTTCTGGGCAAATTGCTGTATAGAGTGTGGCCCACAGGTGGCTTCTTGTCGCGGGGCTTTCTGACCAGTTTGGGTACGACCGGGTAGCCAATCCTTTCGGCAGACCGGACTGCGCGTCTGGCAGAAACAATATTACGAAACTCCCGGTCCTGTCTGGGTAAGGGCAACCCGAGCCCAAGCATAAATTGGAACAGTTTTTCCCGATCGAACAGCAATGGTGCCAGTTCCGGGGTTCGATCGATACACAGGGTGCCGTCGGTAATGTGTTGGTAACAGGAGTGCCCAAGCTTGAGCAAACCATTCCTGCGAATTCGAAAATCACCTTCCAGCACACCGTAGGGCTCGCGTTCCAGTTTGACGCAGGGTACATCCATCCTTGCTGCCGCATCGATAATGGCCAGGGCATCCAGTGGCAATACATGTTTCTTTGCCAAGGCAAGGAATGTCCCGTACATGTCTTTCAAGTCAGCTTCGGCAAGTTCACTGTTCGATTCCCATTCCAGTTCCGGAACCGATTCGTTCATAATGCGCAAGGCGAGTTCACCTGCATCTGAACCAGTTTCCAGGTGCTCAAATTCAAAGATCAGACGGCATTGGTTGGCATCTGGATCTGGCAATGCCGTCTGAAGAAGACTCTATGGCCTGCGGCCTGTTGTGTTGCAAGTGCGATTTCAGTCACCCAAAGCCCGCATCGAGCACTGGGAACGCCTCACTGGTACCGGGTTCATTCTCCCCTTCGGCAAAAACCTGTGGGACGTCGCAGCCCAGATCCTCCAGCTTGGTACGTATTGCCTGTAAGCAATCGGATCTTGTCAAATGGAGAATTTCCAGTTCTGCTGGTGACAACTGCAGGAACCATTCGATTACAGTCTTATCTGACCGGCGATTTAGGCCAATGTACGGGGTCTGACATCGTGGCGTTTTTGGCTAGGTTCCGTTTGAGGGCCAGTGCTGGCAACTTCAGCTAAGAAGGCGCTGTAACGAATGGAAAAGAAACTCTCCTGCACCTTCGTGGTCAAATATCCAGACCTCTTCCAGTTTCAGGTGGCCTTGTAGGTTTTGTTGTGCACTGCGCCTGTTCTGCCCGTCTATGGTTTGGCACATACCCGTCATTGGCGGCATAAAGTGGTAGCAGCCGCTGTGATACCTGCCAAATTTTGTGTGCCGGATAGCCATCGCTGCATATTTGGCATCTTAGCATCCTCCAGATCGCGGCAGGATCGCTCA
>CALODD010000068.1:0-19531 GCA_942491945.1 uncultured Gammaproteobacteria bacterium
TGACGATCGAGTATTTCATGCACACGGGTCTTTAATGAGTCCGGTGTCTGTTCGGTTGAGAAGCGGAAGTTAAACACCACATGACATTCACCGGGGATGACATTGGTCGCGCCAGTGCCGCTGTTGATGTTCGATACCTGAAAGGTGGTGGGTGGGAAGTGGTCATTGCCCTGATCCCATTCTGCTGCTGCAAGTTCAGCTAATGCCGGTGCAAAGCTATGTACTGGATTTTTGATAAATGCGGATAGGCGACATGACCCTGTATGCCTTTAACGGTCAGTTCGCAACCGAGTGAGCCACGACGTCCGTTCTTGACGACATCGCCGACTTTATCAGTACTGCTCGGTTCACCGACCAGTGCCCAGGTAATCTTTTCATTACGTGCTTCCAGTGCTTCAATGACTTTCACGGTGCCGTTAATGGATGGGCCTTCTTCATCGCTGGTGATAAGAAAGGCAATGGAACCGTTGATCTGTTTTCCATCGGCCAGGAAGCGCTCACAGGCCGTTGTGAAGGCGGCGATGCTGCCTTTCATGTCTGCCGTGCCTCGTCCGTATAACAGGCCGTCACGTATCTCTGGTTTGAAGGGATCACTTTGCCAGTCTTCAACAGGGCCGGTCGGTACAACATCGGTATGGCCGGCAAAACACAGGACAGGGCTTTCGGTGCCTAAACGTGCCCAGAGATTGTCTACATCCTGAAAACGCATGGCTTCACAACGAAAGCCGAGTTTGTTGAGTCGAGCAGCCAGTAGTGGCTGACAGCCTTCGTCTTCTGGTGTGACGGAAGGGCGTGAGATTAAATCTATGGTTAGGTCGAGTGTTTCAGACAATGTTCTTTAATCCTTTTTCGGTGGTTCTTTTTCATCGTCATCAGAACCAAACAGGTTGCCAATTTTACCAACGATTTCGCCGGCTTTAACACCGACGGCGGTTCCAACACCGGGACCGAGTATGGCTGTACCGATTGCGCCGCCAGCAAGTGCTTCGTTAGTCGGTCTGACTTTCGGTTGTTCTATTGTTCCAGAGATCATTAACGGCATGGTGATTAGTCCAGTAGCATCGTTTAGACCGACGCTGATTTCACCATCGAGATCGACGTTGTTTTTGATCTTCATGTCGCCGGTTGCTGCGAGGAGGCTAGAGGTGATACTGAGATTCTTTAGTGTCACTGTATTGGGCTGAATCACAGCATTGGTTTTGACTTCATCAAATGGTGTTTGTCCGCCGGCTTTCCATTCTGCGCTTAATGAACGAGCGGCTTGTTCGAGATCGGCTTCATAGATATGGCCTTTTTCGATACGTACTTTGGATTCAATACGATAGTTGTTTGCCAGTTCGCCCATGCTGGCAGCTTCTGAACGTATAGTAGTTTCAGCTGATGCCGTGCCATCAACGGAATGATTGCCCATGGCCTTGAGTAACAGGCCCATGTTTAACGTGGTTAAATTTAAACGGCTATCTAATTTAACAGGCGTGCCTTGTGTGACTAATAGATTGCCCTGTAGCTGGCCTTCATACAGCGTGGCTTTAATGGTTTTCAGTAGCAGGCGATCTTTACTTTGTTCGCCGTTAATTTGCAGGCTGGTTAAAGTGATTGCTGGTTTAACGGGAGGTGTCCAGTCGCTGGCGTGTAATTCGATGTTGTATTGCTTATTAGCCTGATCAACATCGAGTTCAAAGTTCTGATCGTCGAGTGTCAGGTTTAGTGTCTTGAGTGTTGGGCCTTCATCTAAATTTACTTTAAAGCTGAACGGGCCAAAGACCTGATCTTTACCAAGACTGATTCGATTGTCATCGCCTGAGATGTTGGCGATATGTATCGATGTTTTTGCAGTGCTATCTGTTGAACTGGTCTGGGTAAAACGTGAGATATCATCGGCACTGATGTCTAGGCCGCTGATATGTACGTTACGAATCTGAATCTGGTCTGAGAACAGTGATGATAGCTTTGGTGTGATGTGGATGCTGTTGAGTAGCGCCACTTCAGTACCGTCATCACTGACTTTGATTTGTTTGGCCTTAACGCCAGGTGAAGGTAATGACGTTAAAGAAATGTCACCGATACTGACATCAAGCTTTAAGGCGGTGCTGAGTTGTTCTTCAATGGGTGCGCGATAAGAATCGGCGGGGATAAACGGGATAACAACCAGTAATAAGATGATGAGGCCAACAAAGCCTATGAGAGAATATTTGATTGCTTTGTTCATAGTGAAAATCCCCGCTAGCGAATGCTAACAGGGATGATAGTTTAGATGTCTCTCAATAACTCGTTGATTCCAACTTTACCGCGCGTCTTTGCGTCAACCTGCTTAACGATCACAGCACAGTACAGTGAGTAAGAACCGTCTTTTGATGGCAAGTTGCCTGATACAACAACGGAACCCGGTGGGATATAGCCGTAAGTGACTTCGCCGGTTTCGCGGTTATAAATCTTGGTGCTCTGGCCGATGTAAACGCCCATGGAAATCACAGCACCTTCACCAACAACAACGCCTTCAACAACCTCTGAACGTGCGCCGATAAAGCAGTTGTCTTCAATGATGGTTGGCGAGGCCTGAATTGGCTCCAGTACGCCACCGATACCAACACCGCCGGACAGGTGAACGTTTTTACCAATCTGTGCGCATGAGCCGACTGTTGCCCAGGTATCGACCATGGTGCCGGAATCGACGTATGCGCCGATGTTGACGTAAGAAGGCATCAGAACTGTACCCGAGGCGATGTAGCTGCCTTTACGTGCAGAAGCGGGTGGTACAACACGAACACCGCTTTCACGGAAATCATTAGAGTTCATGTCAGAGAATTTTGATGGCACCTTGTCCCAGTAGTTGGTGAAGCCGCCTTTCATGAATTCATTGTCTTCGAGACGGAAGTACAGCAGTACCGCTTTCTTCAGCCATTCGTTAACGACCCAGCCGTCGCCTTGCTTTTCAGCGACACGGGCTTTGCCGGAATCGAGCATGTCGATGGCTTCGTTTACGGCATCTCGAACCGCTGGATCGGCATTGCGTGGCGTAATATCGGCGCGGTTTTCAAAAGCTTCTTCAATAATTTTGGATAAATCGTCTGACATCGTTCTTCTCTATGTGGTCAAAGTTAAATTGTTTGTTTGAAGCCGCATTACTGCAGCTTCGGCATGAATTCTTTGGGACGCGGATTATAGCGAGTTTTATGCTGCAGCGCGTTGACAAAAGTTAGCGATCCGCTCGGCGGCTTCGATGCATCGATCAGTCTCCGCAACCAGTGCCATCCGCACGTGTCCCTGACCCGGATTAATACCGTCTGCGTCTCGGGAAAGATAGCGACCGGGAAGTACGGTGACATGTTCTTCCGCGAACAGGCTTTTGGCAAAGGCTTCATCGTCGCCACCGGCAATTTGAGGCCAGAGGTAGAAACTGGCTTCTGGCCGTTCGACGGTCATCCATGGCGAGAGAATCGGCATGACGGCTTCGTATTTGGTGCGGTATTCATTACGGTTGGCCAGTACATGTTCCTCATCATTCCAGGCAGCGATACTGGCCAGCTGAGATGGTACTGACATGGCGCAGCCGTGATAGGTGCGGTAGGTCAGAAAGGCCTTGAGTAGATTCGCATCACCAGCCACGAAGCCGGAACGCAGGCCGGGCAGGTTAGAGCGCTTCGACAGGCTATGAAATACCACGCAACGGGCAAAATCATCACGGCCGATTTCTGCACAGACCTGTAACAGGCCAACTGGTGGGTTGTCTTCGTTGGCATAAATTTCTGAATAACATTCATCGGCGGCGATGACGAAGTCATGTTCGTCGGCGAGTTGAATCAGTTTTTCCCAGAATGGCTTCGGTAAGACTGTGCCTGTTGGGTTGCCGGGTGAGCAGGCATAGAACAGCTGACATTTTGCCCAGGCATCGGCAGGTATGGCGTCAATGTCCGGGATATAGCTATTATCTTTCGTGGTGTTGAGGAACCACGGTGTTGCGCCTGCCAGCAGCGCTACACCTTCGTAGATTTGATAGAACGGATTCGGTGTCATGATCAGCGCATCACGTGAGCTATCAACCATGCACTGGGCAAAGGCGAACAGGGCTTCTCGTGTGCCATTCACTGGCAGCACCTGTGTTTCTGCATCAACTTTGGCGTTAAAGCGACGGTTCAACCAGTTCGCAATGGCTTCTCTGAGTTCAGGTAATCCCTTTGTTAGTGGGTATTTCGCGATCTGATCTAGATTGTCTTTCAGTAGTTCGAGGACGAACTGTGGTGGTGCATGTTTGGGTTCGCCGATAGATAGCGGTATGTGATCTTTATCGGTGACTTCAATGCCGTCGAATAATGTCGCCAACTTCTGGAACGGGTAAGGATGGAGCTGTTCGAGATGTTGATGCATGGCAAAACGGTCTGTGCAAAAAGGACGCGCAGTATATCGTCTGGATATGTTATTTTCAGCCGCTTCAGGCCTTCAATTTCTAAAAGCATGTCATGAGTAATATTTTTGCGATCCATCATTCCAGTGTCATTGTGCAGGACGTACAGCGCTCGCTCGATTTCTATTGCGGTGTACTGGGTATGGAACAGGCGGAACGGCCTGAGATGTCATTTCCAGGCGCATGGATTTGCGTCGGTGAGCAACAACAGATTCATTTACTGCAACTGGATAACCCCGATCCGGCTGAACGACCTGAACATGGTGGACGTGATCGCCATACGGCGTTTCATGTGGCTGATTTAGCGGCGTTGATTAGACAGCTGGAAGATAATGAGATTGAACACACTGTGAGCCGATCTGGCCGTCGTGCTTTATTTTGTCGTGACCCGGACGGGAATACGCTGGAGTTTATTGAGAGTAATCCGACGGCATAACCCGTTTTAGATTGGGTTATGCCGGTCGAAATATATTACTAATTGGAATTTCCGCTCGCGTTACCTTTACCTGACGCAGACGTATCGGCATCCATATTGCCTTTACCTTTACCCGAAATTCCCATTGAGAATTTACCTGAGCCTGAGGCATTACCTTTACCAGCGCCTGTTCCGGCGGCATCAGATGAGCCTGATCCATCGCTATTAGAATTACCGTTGCCAGTGCCATCGCCACGCGCGTTACCACTCATAGTGGAATCGCCCGATGCGTTGCCAGCACCTTCACCAGACATGTTCATCTGAAATGAACCTTCGCCTGAGCCGCTGCCTTTACCGTGACCTTTACCATCGGCACTGCCGGTGCCAGATCCATTATCTGCTGCAAGTGCACTCATACTGATTGCGAACAGGGCTGCGCTCATTAATGTAAATAATAATTTCATTGTTTCCTCCGTTTGATATGTGGTGGCAGGAATACCTGCACAAAGATCAGGGTATAGGAGGTGAGGAGAGATACAAGCTATTGTTTGTAGAAAATTGAATTGTATTAATCTGGATTGGGATATTTCTTAGTTATCGGTAACCATCGATTTGTTGAACTGTGCCAGTTCGCCTAATGCTTCCTCTTTGTAGATCGTTAGACGACGGTTTTTCACTTCCAGATGACCTTCATCCATGATCTGGCGCAGTGTGCGGCTCACATGTACCGCAGTGAGGCCTGTGGCATCAGCAATATCCTCCTGGGAGAGTGGGAAGGCGATGCTGTTGTCATAGCTTCCCGGTATGTACAGACCGAGGTTCTTGATACGTTGATATAGTTCCAGTAACAGGAACGCCAGACGCTGTTTAGCGGACTTTCTGCCAAGACTGAGCATATATTGCTGGCTCAGGCGCATATTGCGTGAATGCATTTCCAGCAGGCGTGATGTCACGTCTTTATTGTCAGTCAGTAAACTTTGCATCTCTTCTTTGGGGAATGCGCAAACTGTGATGTCAGTAATGGCCTGGGCACTGTAATAGATCGGGTCATTGAGGTCTGACTGATAACCAATAAAATCGCCGGGGAGGGCAAAGCGACAGATCTGACGTTCGCCGTTATCGGCGGTTTGGTAGATTGCAGCCCATCCTGAGAACAGGGTATAGGTGTATTTATTGTGCTGGCCTTCTTCCAGTAGTCGGCGTTTGGCTTTGATGCGGTACTGTGTTTTGCGTGACTGTTGCGATTCAACCAGTGATATATCGCTGAGATTCTTGAACAGACTAAATTGACGAATAGGACATGCGGAACACTGCGTTTCTGCAGATGTAACAGTAACAAAGTTGTCGTAGTTGATCCCCATAACTTCCCAACCCGCATCCATGCGTTAGATGTTGTTTATATTCTATTATTAGCATATCTACCTGAATCAAATATTAGAATATTATTAACAATAACAATAGCTTACCAACTATTATTAGCTGGCGGATAGTTACAGTAATTCTGTAAGGTTACCTTAACCTGAGTTTAAATTTTGTAAATATATGCTGCGCAAAAGGGATAGTGTTGTGACACATCCAGTATTATTGGCTCTAGTTATTTGCCGCCGGCACTAGTATTTCAATGATGTCGTGTTCGAGTTTTTGTAGTGTCTTGCTGTCGGTGATGAGCTGTTTATCCGGTGTGGTGATGTAGAACACATCTTCAATGCGTTCGCCGAAGGTGGCGATACGGGCATTGTGCAGACGAATGTTGTACTCCTGAAATACCTGACCGATTTGAGACAGTACGCCGGGCCGATCTGCGGTATACAGTCGAAGCAGGGTGCGTTGGTTGGTTTCGTCCTGTTCGAACTCGATGCGCGTTCGAACCTTAAACTGCTTATGTGTACGGGGAATTGTACAAAGTACGGCCCGTGCTGCAGCATCCCCCCGTTGAAGTTCTTCACGAATACGATCCGCAATGAGTTGTAATTCATCTTCGCGGGTAACGGGTTCACCGTTATCGTTATGTACGATGAAGGTATCCAGTGCATAGCTGTCAGTTGTTTCCAGAATGCGAGCATCGAGGATATTGAGCTGTAGCTGAGCCAGTGCCGAGGCGCAGTGGGCAAATAAATTGGCCTGATCTTTGGCATAGATGAAGATTGTTGTTACCGATCGACTCAAGTCTGCGCGGCATTCAATGATGGGCGGCGTCTGCTGTTCTCCTAACAGAATTTCGCTATGCCAGATGATGTCTACAGTCGGGTGCCGTAGAAAGTACTCATCAGTTAATCGTTTCCATAAGGCATCGATATTTTGTTCGTTGAAGCCTGCCTGGATTAATTTCGCATGTGCTTCTGTACGACGTGCTTTGAGTCGGCGCTCTTCAAGTTCTGCCGAGCAATAACCATGTCTGAAAATCTGGCTACAGGCACTGTATAGTTCGTTAAGTAGATTCGATTTCCAGTTATTCCATAGTGATGGATTGGTGCCGCGCATATCGGCAACGGTTAATACATATAAATACTTCAGTCGATTGGCATCACCAATTTGATCGGCAAACTGGCGCACCACGTCGGGGTCAGAAATATCCTGTTTTTGTGACGTTGATGACATCAGCAGGTGACTTTTAACTAGCCAGGCCGCCAGATCGGCATCGTATTCACTGAGTCCGTGGTTGATACAGAAATCATAAACATCGACGGCACCCAGCTCAGAATGGTCGCCGCCACGGCCTTTTGCGATATCGTGGTATAAACCAGCGATGTAAATGAGTTCGGGTTTAGGCAAGGTCGCCATGACCTGACTGCATATGGGAAATTCTTCTTTGTATTTGGGAACCGTAAAACGTCTTAGATTCCTGACGACAAACATGGTGTGTTCATCAACCGTATAGGCATGAAACAGGTCGTATTGCATACGGCCCACGATATTGCCAAATTCTGGTAGGTAAGCCGCTAAGACGCCATAGCGATTCATGCGTCTGAGAACGCGGGTGATACCGTAAGGCTGGCGCAGGATCTCCATGAAATACGCCTTTGCACGGGAGTCTTCACGAAACTTGTCATCAATACGGTCAAGATATTGTCGAATCAGGCGAATCGTCGAAGCTCGAATACCTTTCAATTCTGGGTGTTGCTGGAGTAATAGAAAGACTTCCAGCATGGCCTGTGGATAGCGTTCGAATATGGAGTCATTGAGTACTTCCAGATAGCCATGGCGTACCTGAAAACGTCGATTGAGTTGTTTGATGCGCTTTGGGCGCCAGAATGGGTCGGGGAGCACCGCTTCATCAAAGAGTTGTAACAGCATGTCATTCAGACGACTCAGCTGCATTACTGTACGGTAGTACTGCTGCATAAAGCCTTCGATCGGTTCGTTGCCTGCGCCTTCAAAGCCAAACTGTTTGGCCAAAGTGCGTTGGTGATCGAATAACAGGCGGTCTTCGCTGCGTCCTGTAAGCAGGTGTAGTCCCAGGCGGACACGGCTGAGATAGCTATGGCCGTCGCACAGCGTGTCGAATTCTTCTTCGGTCAGGTAGCCGGACTTTTTCAGGATGTCGGGCTGTCGGGTCTCAAAATGTCGTTTCGCAATCCAGCCGATGGTCTGGATGTCTCGTAGGCCACCGGGGCTTTCTTTGACGTTTGGTTCCAGTCGATAACCCGTATCTTCATGTTTGGCATGGCGTGCGACCTGTTCTTCGCTTTTGGCGATGTAAAATTTCTTGCTCGGCCACAGCCGTTTATTGGCGGTGGCTTTGCGCATCTGCTCATATAGCGCATTGGAGCCTTTTAATAATCTCGCTTCGAGGATATTGGTAATGACCGTGATGTCTTCTTTGCATTCGGTGACCGTTTGCTTAACAGAACGCACGCTATGACCGACTTCCAGGCCGATATCCCAGAGAAAGGTCAGAAATGTCTGTATCTGGGTTTCTATTTCAGATGAAAGTTTGTTCTCCGTCAGGATCATGAGGTCGATATCCGAACCTGGGAAGAGTTCACCACGGCCATAACCACCAACGGCCAGTAAGGCGATGTCTTTGTGGTGTGCCTGAAAATCATGTCGCCAGGCAATGATCAGTACCTGGTCAACAAGTTCAGCGTATTCGTGAGTAATAGTGATCGCATCTACATTGGCATCGTACTGCCGTTGTAGATTGTCACGGCCAGCCTTCAGGGCCTTTTTATAACTCTGAATATCGCAGGGTCGATCATCATGATCGACTTGCAATCGATCAATGATTGTCTGGTATATCGAATTCACAGAAGATTTAACGCCAGTCAGGTGGCGGTTGGCGGCCTTCTTCTGTTGGGATGAGAGTGAGTACGTCGTAGCCACCATCGGTCACGAGTATGGTGTGTTCCCACTGGGCAGACAGGCTGCGGTCTTTGGTGACAACGGTCCATTGGTCGCCAAGTAGTTTGGTGTGGCGTTTACCGATATTTACCATAGGTTCAATCGTGAAGGTCATACCAGCCTCGAGCGTCAGTCCGGTATCGGGCTGACCGTAGTGCAGAACCTGAGGGTCTTCGTGGAAGACCTTGCCAATACCGTGGCCGCAGTATTCACGGACGATGGAACAATTGTGTTTTTCAGCATAAGTCTGGATGACATTGCCGATATCACCCAGTCTGGTGCCTGGTTTGACGAGGTCTATGCCCAGCCACATGGAGTCATACGCGACGCGAGTGACGCGTTTTGCCAGCAGCGAGGTGTCGCCAACAAAAAACATACGGCTGGTATCGCCGTGGTATTCGTCTTTGATCACCGTGATATCGATATTAACGATGTCGCCTTTTTTCAGGCGCTTATCACCGGGAATGCCGTGGCAGACCTGATGATTGACTGAGGTGCAGATGGATTTTGGGAATCCACGGTAGTTTAGTGGAGCAGGGATCGCGTCCTGCTCATTCACTATATATTCATGGCTGATGGTATTCAGTTCATCGGTGGTCACGCCAGCTTTGACATGCTCGCCTATCATGTCCAGTACTTCGGCGGCAAGACGTCCCGCAATACGCATTTTTTCTATTTCTTCAGGGGTTTTAATCGAAACTGCCATGGTGTGATCCCGAGATGTACCTTACATGTGCCAGAACTTTGAAAAATCACGTTTTTTCGTCGATCTGGTTTGTTGAAAACAGCGCGGTATGGTATAAAGCGCGCGCTCGCGAAGCAAGCGAGCATCGAGAGTCTATCTGAGTTCGTTCAGAGAGGACATTTTAAATTCACACGCTTACCGTCACAGTGGGTAGGGTGCTTGATTTCAGTACGCTGATTCAGGTTATTCACTGGGGTAATGCGGAAGACTAACCCATACAATTTGGAGAAATATCATGGCAAAAGTCACTATGCGCCAATTGCTTGAAGCGGGCGTTCACTTCGGTCACCAGACCCGTTACTGGAACCCCAAGATGGCCCCTTACATTTTCGGTCATCGCAGCAAGATT
Source organism: uncultured Gammaproteobacteria bacterium (assembly GCA_942491945.1). Lineage (GTDB taxonomy): Bacteria > Pseudomonadota > Gammaproteobacteria > JAJDYQ01 > JAJDYQ01 > JAJDYQ01. The sequence continues at coordinate 10,253 of CALODD010000068.1, forward strand.
CATATCATCAACCTCGAAAAAACACTGCCAATGTTGAACGATGCGCTCAACTATATGGGCACACTGGCCTCTAATAATGGCAAAATCCTTTTCGTTGGCACCAAGCGTGCAGCACGTGACTCGGTTGCCAAAGCAGCAGAGAGCTGTGATATGCCTTTCGTTAGCCAGCGTTGGCTGGGTGGCATGCTGACTAACTTCAAGACGGTTCGTCAGTCGGTTGACCGTATGAAAACTATCGAGACCATGGAAGAAGATGGTCGTATGGGTCGCCTGGGCAAGAAAGAAGCACTGGGCCTGCGCCGTGAAGCAGAGAAACTGAATAAGAGTCTGGGCGGTATTCGCAATATGAACTATCTGCCTGACGCTATTTTCGTAGTCGATGTTGGTTACGAGAATATCGCGATTAGTGAAGCTAATAAACTGGGTATTCCGGTCATTGGTATCGTTGATACTAACAATAAAGCTGATGGCGTTGATTACGTTATCCCGGGTAACGATGATGCGATTCGTGCTATTGGCCTGTATGTCGAGGCTGCTGCTGAAGCCATTTCCGATGGTCGTAAGACGATTACGACACACGTTGCTGACGATGAGTTTGTTGAGGTAACCGAAGACAAGCCCAAGGCTGCAAAAAAGAAAACAGCGAAAGTAACCACTCGCAAGAAGGCCGCTTCAGCTGAAGAGGCTCCTGCAGAGGAAGCACCTGCTAAAGATGCTGGCGAAGAAAAAGCTGCAGCAACTAAAAAGAAAGCGACTACCAAGAAAAAGGCAGCAACTAAAAAGAAAGCGACTACCAAGAAAAAGGCAGCAACTAAAAAGAAAGCAGCGACTAAGAAAGACGGCGAGTAAGTTATCCCGGATTTGGTCACTGGTTTGTAACGCAATTAATGGTATTAGTTATTTAGTTTTAAGAGGTTTTGAAAATGGCAATTACTGCTGCAATGGTTAAAGAACTGCGCGAACGCACAAGCGCAGGCATGATGGAATGTAAAAAGGCACTGGTCGAGACTGACGGTGATATGGAAGCGGCTGCGGATATTCTGCGTAAAGCGGGTGCTGCAAAGGCTGACAAGAAAGCGGGTCGTGTCGCTGCTGAAGGTGTTATCACAATTGTTGGTGACAACAATACAATGGTGATTCTGGAAGTTAACTGTGAAACTGATTTCGCGGCTAAGAACGAAGACTTTCTGGCTTACGCTGACGCGGTTGCAAAACGTGTACTGTCAGATCGTCCGGCCGACGTCGATGCGCTGAACGCTTTGCCTCTGAACGATGGTGGTGCTTCGGTTGCTGATTCACTGAAAGAGCTGATTGCTAAAGTCGGTGAAAACATGAGCGTTCGTCGCTTTGAGCTTGTTGAAGGCGACAATCTGGGTAACTACCTGCACAAGGTTGGTCCTTCCGCACGTATTGGTGTTGTTGCAACGCTGGAAGGCGGTGATGAAGCACTGGCTAAAGATATCGCGATGCATGTTGCGGCGTCCAAGCCACAGTTCATTGATTCTGACGGCGTTGATCCTGCAGTTCTCGAAAAGGAAAAAACCATTCTGACTGAGCAAGCTGCTGAGAGTGGCAAGCCTGCTGAGATCGTTGAAAAGATGGTTATGGGTCGTGTGAATAAGTTCCTTAAGGAAATTACTCTGGTCGGTCAGCCTTTCGTTAAAGATCCTGATACAACCGTTGAAAAGCTGTTGAAAGCAAACAATGCTAAGGTTGTTGGCTTTACACGCTTCGAACTGGGTGAAGGTATCGAGAAGAAAGAAGAAAACTTTGCTGAAGAGGTTATGGCTCAGGCTAACGCTGCTAAGTAATTATGTCTGAGACTCCAGCATACAAACGTGTACTCCTAAAGCTCAGCGGTGAAGCGCTGATGGGTTCGGGTGATTATGGTATCGACCCGGACATGATCAGTTTTGTCGCTGCTGAGATAAAATCCATTGTTGATATGGGTGTAGAAGTTGGCGTTGTCATTGGTGGTGGTAATATTTTTCGTGGTGCCGGCCTTGCGGCCGGCGGCATGGATCGTGTTACTGGTGACCACATGGGTATGTTGGCGACAGTGATTAATTCACTGGCGATGCAGGAAGCTGTTGAGAAACTCGGTATGCAGGCGCGCGTTATGTCTGCTGTGTCCATTAACGAGATGTGTGAGGACTATATTCGTCGTCGTGCGGTTCGACATCTTGAGAAAGGGCGTGTCGCAATTTTCGCTGCTGGAACTGGTAATCCATTTTTCACAACCGATTCTGCAGCAAGTTTGCGAGCGATTGAGATAGGTGCCGATATCCTGCTGAAAGCGACGAAAGTTGACGGCGTATACACGGCCGATCCGATGAAAGATCCTGAAGCAACGCGTTATACAGATATTTCGTATGACGAGGCACTGGAAAAGAAGCTAGGTGTGATGGATGCCACAGCAATCGTTTTGTGTCGTGATAATAATCTGCCTTTGCGGGTGTTAGATATAAATGAAAAGGATGCACTGCGGTCTTTGATGCAGGGCAAAGAAGTCGGCACACTGGTCGCTTAGAATTATTTAGCCGTCAGTATTGGAGAGATTGAGATGATTGATGAAACAATTTCCGACGCTAAACGTCGTATGGGTAAATCTATCGAGTCGCTTGCGACTGAATTGACCAAGATTCGTACGGGTCGCGCCAACCCGAGTTTGCTTGATCATATCACTGTGGAATATTACGGATCACAGGTGCCTTTAAACAATGCAGCGAACGTTGCTGTTGAAGATGCTCGGACACTGACAATAACGGCGTTTGAAAAAGATATGACTCCGGTTATTGAAAAAGCAATTCTTAGTTCAGACCTCGGTATTACACCAAATTCAGCGGGCACGGTTATCCGTATTCCAATGCCACCACTGACCGAAGAGCGTCGTCGTGACCTGGTTAAAGTTGTCAAATCTGAAGCCGAAGGTAGCAAGGTTGCTGTCCGTAATATTCGTCGTGATGCCAATGGTGATCTGAAGGATATGGTTAAGGAAAAAATGATTTCTGAAGATGATGAGCGTCGTGGTGCTGATCAGGTGCAGAAACTGACCGATGAGTTTGTTGCGAAGATTGACTCAATGGTTGAAGAGAAAGAAAAAGAGTTACTTGAAATTTAGGCTGTGTCCAACTCAATGTCAGAACAAATTTCTTCATCGATACCTAACCATGTTGCCATCATTATGGATGGTAATGGTCGTTGGGCTAAGTTACGTGATGAGCCACGGCATAAGGGGCATCGTCAGGGCGTAAAATCGGTTAAGCATATCGTTAAGTCCTGCATTAAGAACGAGGTTCGTTATCTAACGCTGTTTGCGTTTAGCAGTGAAAACTGGAAGCGACCACGTACAGAAGTTGGGTTGTTGATGGATTTGTTTCTCACTGCATTAGGCAGTGAATTGCGTGAACTGGATTCTAACGGAGTGCAGTTGCGTTTTATCGGCGATCGTAGCCATATACCGGCTAATGTTCAGCGTGCTATGGAAGATGGCGAAACACAAACAGCCAATAACACGACGTTAACACTAGTTATCGCTGTAAGTTATGGCGGTCAATGGGATATTACTCAGGCCGCGCAACAGATTGCTGAGCGTGTTGCCAACGAAGAGTTAAAACCTGATGATGTGACAGAGGATCTACTTTCAGAGCATTTATCGACAGTGGATATTCCAGCACCCGATCTGTTCATTCGTACTGGAGGTGAACGTCGTATCAGTAATTTTCTGCTATGGCAGTTGGCATATACCGAATTGTACTTCACCGACACACTCTGGCCTGATTTCAATGACATGGCATTCAGCATGGCACTGAAAGATTATGCCAAACGTCAACGGCGTTATGGTATGACCTCTGAGCAGGTGACCACTTCCAGGGCATCGCATGCTTAAAGCCCGTGTCCTCACGGCACTTGTTTTAATACCGCTGGTTCTAGCGGGCATTATCTGGCTGAGCACTTCAACGTTAGCCGTTATTATCGGGCTATTTATCATAGTCGGTGCATGGGAATGGTCACGTCTTTCTGGTTTTACCAGCCTGATTTCCAGGCTCGCATATGTCGGTATAGCCAGTCTCAGCATGTGGCATTTTTATGACTGGCTGTCACAACCGGTACAGTTTAGAGATTTACTCTATATTGTTTTTGTCGCATGGATGTTTGCCTTTGTCTGGTTGACGATTACACCTGCCGAAAAAATGTTATCTAATGCCATGAATGTGTATGTAAGGGCATTCATTGGTCTTGGTCTATTGATTCCGTCCTGGCTAGCGATTCTGGCGCTACATACATATGCTGATCACGGTATCTGGTTACTCATTTCATTGTTCATACTGATCTGGGTTGCTGACTCTGGGGCATACTTTGCTGGCAAGCTCATGGGAATTACAAAGCTTGCGCCAGAGATTAGCCCTGGAAAGACACTGGAGGGCGTATATGGTGGACTGATTACGACTGCGATCGTTAGTTACATTCTCGCCATCATTATTGGCTTCGAAGGTATTGAACGACTACAGTTTATTTCGATCGCGATGCTGGCAGCTATATTTTCGATTATTGGTGACTTGTTTGAGAGTGTCGCCAAGCGTTCTGTTGGCGTGAAAGATAGTGGTCAAATCTTTCCCGGTCACGGTGGTGTAATGGATCGTATTGATAGCCTGACCGCAGCTGCACCCATATATTTTCTGGGCTTAAGCTGGTTTCCTCATTTATTGCTAGGTTGAAGAGTTAACTGAAGATGGGCATTGGGATAGCTATCCTTGGAGCAACGGGCTCAATCGGTAAAAGTACGCTCGAAGTCGTTGAGCTTTATCCTGATCAGTATCAAATTATTGCTTTAACCGCTCATCGTAATGTCGAGCGCATGACCGCGCTTTGCCGGAAATATCAGCCCTCTATTGCTGTCATGGTTGATGAGCAGGCCGCTGGGCAGCTACGTGAGAATCTAACTGATTTAAATATCGAAATTCTTTCTGGCGCAAAGGCTCTGGAAGAAGTCGCAGTACTACCTGAAGTGAATTACGTTATGGCAGCGATTGTCGGCGCTGCGGGTTTATTGTCGAGCCTTGCTGCTGCAAAGACTGGTAAGCGTGTATTACTGGCTAATAAAGAGTCCCTGGTGATGTCGGGTGATTTATTCATGCAGGCCATTGAGGATAACGGCGCTGAATTGTTACCCATTGATAGCGAACACAATGCGATATTCCAGTCTATGCCGCCAAATTTTCGTGATGGTTTAAAACAGACGGGTGTAGAACAAATATTATTGACCGCTTCGGGGGGGCCTTTTCGAAATACACCTGTCAGCGAGTTATCTGCTGTAACACCGGAGCAGGCAGTCGCGCATCCAAACTGGGACATGGGTAAGAAAATCTCTGTCGATTCTGCGACCATGATGAATAAGGGGCTTGAGGTCATCGAAGCACGCTGGTTGTTCAACGCCATGGCAGATGATATTCAGGTGGTCATTCATCCACAGAGTGTGATTCATTCAATGGTCTCTTATAGCGATGGCTCTGTGCTTGCACAGTTAGGTAATCCGGATATGCGTACTCCAATCGCGCATTCATTAGCATGGCCAAATCGCTGTGAATCCGGTGTTAAACCGCTGGATATATTTGAAGTAGCGCGACTGGATTTTACCGAGCCTGACTTTCAGCGTTTCCCTTGTCTAGCGCTGGCTTATGATGCTTTGCGGGCTGGTGGGACTGCGCCTACGATTTTGAATGCAGCTAATGAAATCGCTGTCGATGCTTTTCTGAATGAGTCTATAAAGTTTACTCAGATTGATGAAGTAATTGATCGTACTCTGCAGTCCATTGATTCTATTCCATCGAGTTCGATAGAAACCATCCTGGCAGCGGATGAATCTGCACGAACTCACGCCCGTGGGGTAATCAATACACAATTATCATGATCGATATTCTACAAAGCGCTGTTTCATTTGTAGTCGCGATTGGCATTCTTGTCACCGTCCATGAGTTTGGGCATTTCTGGGTGGCAAGAAAGCTTGGTGTAAAAGTCCTGCGATTCTCAGTTGGTTTTGGTAAGCCTCTATTTAAGAAAACTGGTAAAGACGGCGTTGAGTATGTCGTTGCTGCAATTCCACTGGGCGGGTATGTCCGTATGCTCGGTGAATCTGATGACGAAGTGACTGAAGCCAACCGACACCAGGCCTTTAATCACAAACCACTCAGCGTCAAAGCGGCTATTGTTATTGCTGGGCCTATGCTGAATTTTATCTTCGCTATATTGGCCTACTGGTTAATGTATACGGTTGGCATACCGGGACAGGTTGCCATGCTGGGTGAAATTGAGCCAAATTCCATAGCGGCACATGCGGATATGAAGCCGGATGAGCAAATAGTGCAGATCAGTGAGCAGAAAACAGCGACGTGGAGTGCGGTGAATGCGGCTTTGCTTGATGTAGTGATTGATTCGGATGAATTTACGATTCATACCGTGACTGAATATGGTTCACAGCGCCGTTATACGTTACCGGTCGAAGATCGTGCCAATTTACTGGATGACAAAGGCGTAGTACGTAATTTGGGGCTCAATCGTTGGAGGCCGCCTGTATGGATAGGAAAGGTTGTTGCTGGTGGAGCAGCTGATAAAGCCGGCTTTCAAAAAGGTGACCTGGTATTAAGTGCAGACGATCAGTCGATCAGTAACTGGCGCCAATGGGTGGAGTACATCAGTCAACGCCCTGGTCAGGATATTAAAGTGACTGTTAGGCGATCTGGTGGTGAAACATCAGTAACAGTGCGTCCTGAACCAGTCGACTATGAAGGTAAAACCATAGGGCGTATCGGCGTACATGGTCATATTCCAGATGAAGTACGTGAGAGACATCTTGCTGTAGAGCAATATGGGTTAATCGAAGGTGGCTTTCAGTCGATATCTAAAACCTGGGATTTATCGATATTGATGCTCAAAATGCTGGGTAAAATGGTTGTAGGTGAGGCATCGCATAAAAATATTAGTGGTCCGATCACTATCGCTCAGTATGCGGGCATTACCGCAGAATTAGGGTGGTTGGAATTTGTGCGTTTTCTGGCACTGATTAGTATCAGCCTGGGTGTGTTGAATTTATTGCCGATTCCTATGCTCGATGGGGGACATTTATTGTATTACGTTATAGAATCCGTCCACGGTAGACCTTTATCCGAACAAGCCATGGCGATGGGGCAACAAATAGGTATTTCCTTCCTGTTTTTGTTGATGTTACTGGCTTTTTATAACGACTTTAATCGTTTATTTGGGTAGGTCGTTGTCTAACGGAAAGCATAAATATAATGAAATCAATTAGATCCACAGCATATTTAATTCTATTTCTACTTTGGGGAATGATTGGCGACGCTTTTGCCAATAGCTTTGTCGTAGAGGATATCCGTGTCGAAGGTATTCAACGTATTTCTGCTGGAACCGTATTCAATTACCTTCCTGTTAAAGTCGGAGAAGAATTCAGTGAATCACGTTATGCGGAGGCTATTCGTACTCTTTTTAAGAGTGGCTTTTTCAAGGATGTCCGTTTAGAAAGGCAGGGCGATGTGCTCATTGTTAACGTTGCTGAGCGCCCAGCTATTGCAAGCATCGAGTTTACGGGAAATAAAGAATTTGATAGTGACGAACTCAAAGAATCGCTTAAAACAATTGGCCTTGCTGAGGGGCGTGTATTTAATAAATCTACATTAGATAAAGTAGAACAGGAATTAAGGCGTCAGTACTACTCGAATGGTAAATATTCGGTAAAGATTAAATCAACATCTACGCCTCTAGAACGTAACAGGGTGGGTATCACGATTGATGTTTCTGAAGGAACAGCTGCAAAAATCAAAGAAATCAATATTGTAGGCAATACCGTATTTGAGGAAGAAGACCTTCTAGAGCAATTCGAATTGACTGTACCTACATGGTATTCGTTCTTCTCAAAGGATGACCAATACTCTAAGCAGAAATTGGCCGCAGATCTGGAAAAACTGAGTTCTCATTATCTGGATCGTGGTTATCTCAAATTTAATATTGATTCGACTCAGGTCTCGATTACGCCTGATAAAAAAGATATTTACATTACTATCAACATTACAGAGGGTGAGCAGTACACAGTTTCTGAAGTGACAATATCAGGTAAATTACTTTATCCTGATGAGGAACTATTTAAGGCCGTTCAAGTTCGTGATAAGGATGTATTTTCACGTCGTTTAGTTGTGGATAGTACAGATCGTTTAACTGATTTGATGGGTAATGATGGCTATGCTTTTTCTAACGTAAACACAATTCCCGATGTTGATGAAAAGAATAAGACTGTAGCGCTTACATTTTTTATTGATCCAGGTCGTCGTATTTATGTGCGACGCGTTAATTTCAGTGGCAACTCAAGAACCAGAGATGAAGTATTACGCCGTGAAATGAGGCAAATTGAGAATGCATGGATGTCGTCAAAAGATATAGAGCGTTCTACAACTCGATTGGAGAGACTGGGTTTCTTTGAGCAAGTTAATGTCGAAACTCCTGCTGTTCCAGGCAACCCAGATCAGGTAGATATTAATTATTCAGTCATCGAACAACCATCAGGTGCGTTATTGGCAGGTGTCGGCTACTCGCAATCTCAAGGAGTGGCTTTTAATTCAAGTATTTCCCAAGAAAACTTTCTGGGCTCAGGTGTAAAATTCGGGGTCAACTTTAGTACCAGCAAAGCAGATACAGCATATGGTGTTAGTTTTACTGACCCTTATCATACTGTTGATGGTGTTAGCCGTGGATTCAATGTGTTGTATCGCGCACGAGATGCTGAAGAGTTAAATGTTTCCGACTATACAACAGATCTTTTGTTAGGAAAGGTTAATTACGGTATTCCTGTTAGTGAACATAATACAATTCACTTGGGTGCAGGTTTTGAACACTTAAAATTACAACCAGCTAGTACGGCTTCAGCAGAGATATTAGCCTTTGAAGCTAAAGAGGGTGACACATATTCAAACTTCGTAGTAAATGCTGCTTGGGTAGATGATAAGCGTAATAAAGTGGCATTATTTGCGGATCGAGGTACATTAAATTCAATAAGTACAGAATTTACGTTGCCAGGAAGCGACTTACAGTATTATAAAGTTGATTTGCGACATCAACGATATATTCCTCTTTCGCGAAGAATTACATTAATGTTAAATGGCAGGATAGGATTGGGTGACGGGTATGGCAATCAGGATGATTTGCCATTCTTGGAGCATTATTATTCCGGCGGTGTTAATTCCGTGCGTGGTTATACGCCGTAACTGAACGAAG
>CALODD010000069.1:0-9945 GCA_942491945.1 uncultured Gammaproteobacteria bacterium
ACGAGATAATGTTCACGATGATCAATACAGAATTGTTCACCAACAAGCTCGACGCCCGCAGACCGAACGAGATTTTCGTAAACAGAACTGGATGCATGACGATGCTCTATCGTGCTAGCCATATCGCTAACAGCAACCGGCTTCTGCCCTGAACGATCTATCGCGCCACAAACCAGGTTCATAGATTTACGATCTTTGGTTTTTCTTCTGGCGAAACAAGATCACATACAGTTTCGTATACCTCAGGTATTGCATCAAAATCATGTCTTAGCTGTAACTGAAAAACAGGCAACTCACTAGAAACAAAATCAGCAACTCGCGCAATATGTCCCTGTTTTCCTATTGATGCAGCGTCATCCAGTAAAAAGAAATGAGGCAATAAAGACATCAAGGTATCTGCACCTTGTAGCTGCCGTACCCGACATGCCACTCCAGAGTTTTTCTCAGAAACATTCAGAATAAATAAACCATCTACTCTGGCTTTAGACTCCGACTGACACTCTGATTGCTTACCGGGCAGATAACGCCTTTTATCGTTGTAATCTGAGACGAAACCCGATTCCTTTAAATGCTCCACCAACATATCCGCAGAATCATCATAGACGCGCAGCCCTGAATAGCTGGCAATCGCTATTACACCGGTCTCAGAGACTTCGAGTAAAACACTATCGTCGCATAACACCTCTGCACCATGAGGCAAAAAAGCAGCCGCCAGCGTAGACTTGCCCGCCCCTGATTCGCCTACAAGCAATACCGTCTTACCGTTTTCCAGTCTTACCATGCTGGCATGCATAACCAGCTTACCCTGCTGTCCCAGAAATCCGGGGATAACAATATCGATCAATAAATGACGTAAGGTTGCCATGCTGGTATCGCTAGCAACTCGATACCGGATGTGATTTTCTGAGGGCGATATGACAAATTCAGCAAGGCCTTCCAGCTCCAGATGATAGTGATCGTTATCCTGCCGAAACGTCAGATCAGGAAAGACATGCCCTTCATCCTGTTCAAATTGGAACGAGGGTAAAGCAGTATCTCCACGGATAGTGATAACAGCAGGTGGACATTCCACCTCACCTAACTCGGGAAAGGCGATATCTGAATCAATGCCTATATCAAATATGCCCTGCATATTAGCTACTCTGCGTAATGCTCGATATGTTGATCCACAAAACGGCGTGCGTGTGCGTCGTCCACAAAAAGATGATTAAATTTACTGAAAACATCTTCGGCAATCTGTGATGCAGTCGCCGCTTTGGTAAACGCCTGCAAGACATAAAGCGTTGCCTCACCTTCCCCCGTCAAAGCGGGCTGATATTCACCTGACTTTTTATTGAGTCGCTGTAAAGAAACGATATCTGAAAAGCTGGTCGAATGTTTACGTGTGCCAGCTTCTGCCTGTAGTCGCCAGCTCCATTCACCATAAGCCGGTCTTTGTAACTTCAGTTGCAGCACTTCACCTTCCGAAACTTCAAGTGGTGTATCGAGTGGTAAGAAGACCTGACTCCAGTGTGTCGGCTCGTCTTCGGGGCCGGTCGATAATTCATGAACACCTAACTGCATATCAAACCAGCCGAGAATGCCATGACAGATACCACTTCGTGTCACCGTGATTGCATGCTCTACATTACAGTCCACGGTATCTGCCGTGTGGAAATCAATCGCATAACTCGAACAAGGCGCAGATAGATTTAGATAATCCTGCTGTTGAAATTTCACATGATAGAGACTATTGGCGGCATACTGACGAAGTGTCGAGTAATCTACACCCTGATTATCAGTCGACCATTTCCCCAGATTATCCTGAAAGACCGCCTCAGCCGTTACCGGTAACAACATCATTTGAGCCGAGCCAGGAATAAGACTTCCACCTTCGGCGAGGTGATGATCCCTTGCGTATAACAATGAAGGCAGCAAGTCTTCATCCAGCAGAAAATTTCCGGTGAAGACGGACAGAATAACGTCTACCTTTTCATCAAGCTCGGCCTGCTCAATGGTTTTTGGAATATATCGAATATCAGTTTCGATATGATTTGCTTTCACGACCTGACGAACAAACTCAAGATTAGTCGCAGGCTCAACCATATATACCCGTTTAGCTCCCAGCTGAGCAGCAAGGAGACCGTGTATGCCCAGACCAGCGCCGAGATCCATGACAACGCTATCAGGGGTAATCAGTTCTTCGAGGGCCTGACGGTATGCTGAATTGCGGACATCATCAAATAGCATTGACTGATGCCCCACCAACGGTTTGTAACTCATGTGCTAACGGGCGGCGTGTCGTGTAGTCGGACTAATCCAGCTTCTGCCAACTGCTCCAGTAAGATCGTAACATCGCGCCTTGCCTGCTCTTCAGAGACATCGTAATCAGAGACTATGGCACTCACCGTCGCATCGAGATTTTTTGTATCAGCAGCATATTTCCAGATATCGGTTCCGACATCATCCAGACTGAAAAACTCTTCACTCTGCATATCCAGAATAACCATCTCATCATTGACCGTCTGGACAATAACCTCAGGGGAAATATCGATGTATTGTAACGGGTTCGGCATATCGGTTAACGAAGCTGTTTTCCCTATTTAATTTATGGGATTAAGCAGCGCGCGTCTGCTCAGGCGCATGCTAAACCACAATGACGCATAAAACTTGTACGAATTGTCAGATTATCTGATACTACGCGACCTTCGCAGTACACACACATGCCAGAGTGGTGAAATTGGTATACACGACGGATTCAAAATCCGTTGCTAGCGATAGCGTGCCGGTTCGAGTCCGGCCTCTGGTACCAACTCTTTATTCTTCTTTTTTCTTATTCGCCTGCGGCGGGCATTACTTTTCTTCGCGCAAGAAAAGTAATCAAAAGAAACATTTCCCGAATAACTCGCCCTACAGGGTTCACTGCGCTACTCAAAAAATCCAGGGCCGGCGCTAGCGGCTCCTGCCGCGAGCGTCTGAAATGGCGTCCTGCCATTTCACCCTGAATTTTTCTCCGTTGCTCGTCGAGTCATAGGGAAGGAAACCAAAATCCGCCGTATTAGAGGACTACGCCTCTTCACGACTTATACAATACCAAGAAGAACAGTTTATAGTGGCTACTTCTTCGATACTCTTTTCAAGGCATCCGCAGCGTCATGAATCACGCCAATATCTTTCCAATTCTCAGGGGTTAAAACAAGAGAACCATTCTCTTTTAAGGCTATTCTCTTAAAGTTCTTAACTACGTGTGATGAAACCATAATCCACCACATCACACCCCCATACAAACATCCGTAAATCTTTGCACCTTCAAACCTAGCATTAATAGGTCGTGTAATAATTTTCGAACATAATCCACCGCCATCTTCTAAAACAGCAAATCCGAATAATGGATATTCAGACTCTTTTCCTGCTCGACTCTCGAGTAACATTTGCCGAATCTTATCTTCATGGGGACCCAAATTGACCAAGCTAAATGTTGGCAAAGAACTAACCGAAGCACGAAAAAATATACTTAGATGAAATAACTTAAAAGATTCGTAATCAAAAGTTGTTACGAAAGAATCGTTATCGATAAAATGCGATTTACCGGGCGAACATTTCTTCCATGACTCTTGGAATGGTATTTCATATTTTAAGTTGAGTAACTGTTCACATTGCCTACAAAATAACTTTTCCCTCAACCCTTTCTGTAGCGGTACTTTTCCCTTATTACCTATTCCAGTTATACCAATAAATTTATGACGTTCATCATATAAACTTTTATACAAAAACTCAGGCAACACATGAGAATCACATAGCGTAGCTGCCTGATGGCATAATTTACATTTAGACAAAACACATCTACCTACAACCATCTCCGGTCAACATACTTCCCTTTAATCAATCGCTCGATACTTTCCCGCATAATCTTCCTGCCCCATTTGAATTCTTTGTAGAGTACTAGAAAGTTCCAGGTGTCACGTAACAGGAGCACACGTTCTTTCATCGGTAATTTCATTAACGCTTCAGGAAAGTCTGCTTCATGCGGTTTTGCAAAGGCAATCAGGAATGGATTCCATTGATCGGTGGTTCGTTTTACTTCAGAGGCAATCATCGCACGGTAATGTTCATGTACCGGCTTATTGGTCTTATGCGTTTCAATGATAGCTTCACCGGATATCGCACCACTATGCAGCGCACAGCTCATACCTTCTCCAATCATATTCAGGAAGCCAGTGCTCTGGCCGGTGAGTAGGCAATTACCTTTACCCAGTACATAAGTATTCAACAATGAAGGTCCGAAGTTTTCAGAACAGCCTTCGTGATCAGGATCGGCTTCTTTGAGTTTTACGCCATGTTTTTCGTCGAGATACTTTGCGACATTGGCATGCTTTGCATGGAAGTTATCACCACGTTTAAAACCGGCACCAACGATCTGGCGACCATCTCTTGCATGGCTCCAGGTGTAGTGTCCCAGCTCAGGGTGAAACCAGAAATGAAAGTACTCTTCATCCAGTGGGCATTCTTCGATTTCATGAAACTTCTGACCCACGAAAAACCAGGGAATTTGTTTCTGATATTCTGGATAAATCTGACGACGCACGATTGAACCTGGGCCATCAGCACCGATCACGTGACGCGCACGAAACGTCAGTGTATCGCCGCCCTTCACTCTGGCTTTCACTTCGACATAATCATCATGATCAACAACCGATAGCACAGATGTCTGATCCATGACTTCAGCACCACTGCGTTGTATTGCCCAGTAGTCTGAATATTTTCGATGTAGATGCGGTGTTGTGCCACCAAAGAAATCCATTGGCAATTGCACCATGCTTGGAAAGTGAAAGGTCACACCACGACAATGCGTTGGCTCATGTAATGCCTGACGTGGCAAAGGCCCAAAGTTTTCTAATAGAAAACGATAACCACGTGGCGAAAGTATGCCGCTACAGATTTTATGGCGAGGTAATTCCTGACGCTCGAGGATAAGCGTCTCTAGCCCCGCATCGACTGTACGCTTGGCTGCAGCTGCGGCAGCAAGACTTGCTCCGATTATGAGGACATCAACTGTTCTCATGCCACCAGCTCCAGAATATAAACTACATTGTGATCGGTATGTTTTGCGATAGCATCACGATCAGCTAACGATTCGACGATGACACGCTCAAAGGTTCGCCCCTGCATTAACCAGGTAATCTGCCCTGCAGGCTGACAGGCTCCGGTTTCGTTTGTGGCCTGTGAACCAGTGGGTATCGCCAGGCAATGTAGATCACGATTTAACTGCACTCCCGTCTTACAATGTAACTCATCATAATGCCTGACCGATGATTTGTGATTAGCATGATAACTCTGACTATCCATGACATATAAATCATTCGCTGAGAATTGCTTTTGAATATCACTACGTTCACTAAGCACCTGCCCTAGTGATCTCATTTGTATTTGCGGCAACTTGGAACGTATCAGGTGCTGTAACAGGCCATCGCTAACAACAATCTGTTTAACGGATTGTAATGATGTAATGAACTGATCTACTCGCTGCTTTGAGACATAGCGACCCTGTCGCATAGCCTGAGCGATATCACTGCCCTGATCAGCCGCCAGTTCTACTGAGTCACCTAGAATACTAAATACATGTGCTAGTCGTGTTTGACCTTCAACCAGGTCATGATCTGCAATAAAAACTTCTTTTGATGACTGTTGTTTCGTTTCAGTAGATGGAACATCCGTCATATCTTGTTGATTCATATCAGCACGCAACTGCACCAACAGTTGCATTAAATCGATATCCTGTGGACATAACGGCGTGCAGGCTCCACACAGGATACAGGCATTCACGTCATCGACGTTTAACTGGCCACCAGCCTGCAGTGCCTTCGCCATGCCTTGTGGTGTCGTCATCACAGAACCACCTTGCTGGAACACAGGACATACCATGGCGCAGAGCCCACATCCATGACAACGACTGGCATCAAACTGTTTTAGATTGTGCAGCATGATTAAAAGATAACGTCCTTGTTCAGGATCATGGCGGGGTCTGCTTCTTTCTTCATCGCCAGATGTTTTTCAACAACTTCATCACCCAGTGCGCGACGAATATATGACTTCATCATGCCGCCGAAACGATAATAGCTGGTCTGCATATCAACACCGATATCGTAGATTTCGTTTTTAAAACTTTGCAGTTCATCTCGGGAGTAATCGCGATCTTCCAGCATGGGCTCAAACTCACAGCCATAGCTAATACCTTCAGCATCCGGAGGAATACTGGATAGTTCGTAATGCGCGGCATGATCTTCACGCATCCTGATTCCGACGCAGTACAACGTGTAATATTTAAAATGCTTCTGACACACCTTGTTACCACGTTCGACCGCTTCGACAAACTTATCAATATTCGTTGCCAGATCCGGGATCACCATATGCTTGTGCCCCCAATGCTTCCACACCGCGCGTGAAAAGACTGCCGTACGATCGACGAGCTTGCCATCTTTCATATGTTCAGGCGGTTCCAGGTCGGGAAACAGACTAGTTTTACGATCCAGCAAAAACATCAGTTCTTTTAGTCGCCAAGGACGCAGGCCATAGAAACCGGCTAACCGTAACGCAAAACCAAATTCACCATAGCCACGTAGGCGCTTTTGATAGTTTGCCTTAAATGCCTGTTCACGTTCGTCGGAATCAAAACCAACCAGCAAGGTAATCGCCTTATCCATCATGGTTAAGATGCCACTGTAATCGCAGACCTGATCGGCATCGAGTATCTGTAAATCTTCAATCGCACAACGTAGTGAGCGGTAATAAAAATATTGCATCTTCATTGGCGTAAAAGGACGAATCTTCAAGGTCGCTTCGGTAATCACACCAAACTGTCCATAACCCAGTATCACCCGCTGGAATAACTCGGCATTTTCATCATCGGAACATTCAACAATATCGCCCGTTGGCGTAACGACCTGTAATGAAACGACCTGATCCGCACTACAGCCGTATTTACATGAATTCACATCGATACCACCAACACCGATCGTGCCACCGACCGACGAGGTTAAATTCAGTGGAGCAGACAGATAATCCATATCTTCACGCCGTAAGACTTCGGCCAGACGATGCCAGAAGATGCCCGGCTGAGTACGGACTGTTAGATTGTCTTTATCAATCGCAATGACTGAGCGCATAGCCGACATATCGAGTAACACACCACCAAACGCAACTGATTCGCCCTCAGTCGTCAGGCCGCCACCACGTGTCGTCACCGGAACAACAAACTCCTGTGCACGTTTGAGAAGTGCTGCCACCTGCTCGGCAGATTCCGCATGAAGTACACCATGTGGCATACCCTGCGCCATACCACCTGCATCAGTGATGAATACACCTCTAAGGCCTTTGTCTTCTGAAACAACAATACCGTCTTGCTGCAAGGCATCCAGAAATTCCTGCCAGTCGCCCTGCCACCGGGATGGATTCGTCTGCTGGCGTGGAATACCTATCAATGCATCCGGCGCGACCGGGCATTCGGGTATTTCTCCTGGTGCAATGGCGGGGATTTCCATGTATTTCGTGTCGTAAATGCGGGTTTGCGAGAGGCGGCAAGTTTAGGCGAATTAAGCGGTCGTATACAGTAAAAATCGATGATCTACGTTACTCACACATTTAGGTTAAGATGCCAAAAATAACAATATTCCATAGATCCCATGTCAGATATCCCGCCTTCCTCAGAGCAACAACCCACACCAGAACAACAGGAAGTTGGTTACTTTATTCATCGGCTGCATTCCTGCCAACCGCGCACACCCACAACCACGGCCATATTAATCGCGAACTTCCTGGTTTTTGGCTTCATGCTGCTTCAGGGTGCTGCATTGATGAATCCCGATATCGAGGTATTTATCCAGTATGGCGCCAATTACGGGCCGCTCACCAAAGATGACGGATGGTGGCGTCTATTTAGCGCCATGTTTCTACACTTTGGTATCGTCCACGTGCTGTTCAATATGTGGGCATTATGGGATGCCGGCCGACTGACCGAACGACTCTACGGCTCTGCTCACTTCGCTATTCTCTACCTATTCGCGGGACTGGCAGGCAGTCTGGCTAGCCTGTTATGGAATAACGACGATGTCGTCAGTGTCGGCGCATCAGGTGCTGTGTTCGGTGTTTTCGGCGCACTGCTCGCCTATCTACTGCGACAGAAAATTAGCATACCCAAACAGCTACTGAAGCAGCTCGCCACCAGCGCGCTATTCTTTATGGGCTTTTCACTATTTTATGGTTTTGCCAAGAGCGGGATTGATAATGCTGCTCATATTGGTGGACTCATTGCCGGGTTTATACTGGGTTTACTCTTCGCCAGACCGATCTGCGAATCCGATCAAGGCTATCGAAAATTAATCTCTGCAACACTGATATCTTCACTCTGCGTCGCTTTCGCCATTGCGATGACACCACCTGCTGTTTTCAAATATCAGGACCAGGTCGACGCAGAACAAAAACTCCGTCACTTTGTTGAACAGGAAAAAACGCTCATGCAGAACTGGCGCGACCTGACTGTGCAACTGAAAAACGGCAAAGATATCCGTGAAGCCGATTCACTACAGGTACTGAATACTATTCAGGCCGAATGGCTAAGCCTTGAACAGGATTTAACCAGCTATGGAGATATCAGGGATGTAACGGCAGACACGATGCGTAAACTGGGAGAATACGCGACATACCGATCACGCAATGCACGCTACCTGATCAGGTACCTGGAAACAGCTGACATCTACTACATGCAGCAATTGAAAGAAAACAACAAACAGGTAGAGAAGATTTTGAATGAGATTAATTCAGCAACTGAGAATTAATGCTTATTCATCTTATCAACCCAGGCCATACCAATCGCAGATAAAACAAATGTCACGTGAAGAATGACGTACCACATGATTTTATCGTTATCGATATGCTCAGCATTCATGAATTTTTGCAATAGATGAATCGACGAGATGGCGACAATCGATGCCGCGACTTTTTGCTTTAGTGAACCTGAATCCAGCTTACCTAACCAGGATAGCTTTTCCTGGCCATCTTCGATATCGATCTGCGATACAAAGTTTTCATAACCACTCAGCATAACCATGATGATCAATCCACCGACCAGCGCCATATCAACCATCGATAAAATAACCAGCACCAGCTTGGCTTCACTCATCTGCAGAATAATCGGGAATGTGTGTAGAACTTCCTGAAAAAACTTGATACCCAGCAAGATCAGCGCAAGACTTAAACCCAGATATATAGGCGCTAAAACCCAGCGACTGGCATACAAAACTTTTTCTACAACGGCTTCCATAGTCACTTCCTTTTTTACTTCGCTGATTCTAACGTATCTATTAGGACGTTTGAAAACCAAAGGTACTTAATACAGATTGAATCTGCTGATTAATACCAGTACCAGCGATCTGATAAGCAGAACACTCTCGACGTGGACGATACTCTTTTCGTAGCAAATCAAAGGCAACACCTCGATCATCTGTAGACATTGAATGCCTTAAATTTTCATCGTCCAGCATCACATTAAATACATGAGGTAATAGCTGCGATACAGCCGCAATACGACTATCTGTGTCTTCAAGTTTAACCACAGGTTGCTTTGGTGTCGGCAACAACGCATCCGCCGACCACATTGAGCTCTGCCCAAGAAACTGATTCAGTCCATCGTGTAATGTCTGCGTTGCTCGCAATTTACCATCTATGCTATAGCCTGCAATATGTGGTGTCGCAATATCAACGGCATCGACCATTTCTGGAGAAATCAGAGGCTCGTTTTCCCAAACGTCTAATACTACTGACAGGTCATCCTGTTGTCGCAGACGTTGTAGCATTGCCAACTCATCCAGCACATCGCCTCGCGAGGTATTAATAAAAATACTTCCGGGTTTTAAAGACTGGATAAAATCTGCAGAGATCAATCCACGTGTAGCGTGTTTACCCTGTCGAACT
>CALODD010000070.1:0-4919 GCA_942491945.1 uncultured Gammaproteobacteria bacterium
GCGCCTAAGGAATATTCAAAATACCGCCCCAATATTGGTGATATTGAAAAAATTAACCAAGCAAGATCAAAATCTTTAATCCATCTTTACTTAAAGGTTTCATACGGGTTGTTAGAGTTCAAATCGCGTGAAAGATTTATAACAGATGGCGGTTACGATGGAGGAATAGATGCATACTACATTGACAAAGAAAATAAAACTGTAAGCTTTATTCAATCAAAATTTAGAACTACTAAAAAGAACTATGAAGAAAAAGAAATAACATTCGAAGAATTACTCAAAATTGATGCTGACAGAATTGTTGACGGTGAAACTGAAGATGAAGATGGAAACGAGTACAACGGAAAAATAAAGCAGCTTCTTAGAGATATATCATATATTGAAGATATTGGGCGATATTCATATGAAGTAATAATACTTGCCAATGTAAAACCTCTAAAAGCTAGCCAGGTTAAGAAATTAACCAATGGTTTTCCTGCTGTTATATTTGACAATACCAAGGTTTATCAGGATCTTGTTTTTCCTATAATTACTGGAACTTATTATAATCATAGTCAATTACATATATCGCTAAATTTAGTAAACAAAAACTCTTCTAGTGCACGGATTAGTTATGACGTAAAAACAGAATATAAAAACTGTGACATCACTGTTGTATTTGTACCAAC
This sequence comes from uncultured Gammaproteobacteria bacterium, assembly GCA_942491945.1. GTDB lineage: Bacteria > Pseudomonadota > Gammaproteobacteria > JAJDYQ01 > JAJDYQ01 > JAJDYQ01. The sequence goes on from CALODD010000070.1 coordinate 669, forward strand.
TGAAGAAATCGGAAGAATTTTATATAAGTATAAAAACTCTATTCTCAAATATAATCCTAGATGTTATCTGGAAATGAAAGCAAATTCGGTTAACAAAGAAATTTACAACACAATTAAAAACAAAAAGACTAATGAGTTTGCTCTATTCAATAATGGGATAACTATGCTCTCAGATGAGACATCGTTTAATGAAAAAATAGGACAAAAAGACAAAGCTCAAATAATAATAACTAATCCGCAAATTATTAATGGCGGGCAAACCGTTTATACGCTAAGTCGTATTTTTGAAGAAGCTTGCAAAGAAAAAGAAAATTTAGATGTATTTGATAATAAAGAAGTCTTATTAAAGATAATTACTTTTGGCGCCTCTGAAACGAAAGATCAAGATAAAAAGCTGCAATTGATAGAAGACATATCTAAAGCAACCAATCAACAAAATCAAGTCTCTGATGCAGATAGAAGATCCAATGACAAGATTCAAATTGACTTACAAGACCTTATTTTTGAACAATATGGTTATTATTACGAAAGAAAAAAAGGCGAGTTTGCTGATGGTATTCGAAATAAGTATATAGACAGAAACTTAGTGCTTGATCGTGAATTAATCTTGCGCCTAGCAATGACCTGCGAACTGCTTCCAGCACAAGCAAGAAGAACAAGTGTTAAAAAGTTATTTGAAGAAGATAATTTTACGAAATACTTAAATGACGAAAATAGATATATAGAATACTTCTACGCATATACATGTCATATGAAACTAATAGAATTAGAGCGCACGTTTAGAGAAGATGAAAATGACCGCTTTGGTACTTCTAGTTATGGTCAGGCATTACGCTATGGAAAATTTGCAGTCTGCTCTGTATGTGTAAAAGAATTCTTTAATGATGAGAATTCATTACAGAACATAGACGAACATTTAGTATCTGTACTTGATCGTTGGCTAGAGTTCGAAAAATATTCAACATCGCGCCCATCAAATTCCTCATATTTTCGAGTTTATGAGGATCTAGAAACTGGTATCACTAAACAAGATCTTAACTACGAAGGATATTACAAGGGCAGATCATTAAATGAAGATATAAGGTCATTCTTTTTCTCGAACACAAATCATGGCTAACAATTAGCTCAAGCGGACGTAAAAACACGCCGCTTAGCAAGGCGTTATAAATTCCGATAGCTACCCAATGTTATTTGTACTAACATGTATTACAAGTAAATACATTGGAGCGCTACTATGAGTGTCACTAGTATTCGGATTTCCGACGATATTGATAAGCCCTTAGAATCTCTCTCAAAAAAACTAGATAGAAGCAAGAATTACCTGATAAATCAGGCGATTAAGGAGTTCATTGCCAGACAGTCAATCGAGGATTCCAGGTGGCAGGACACACTTGCAGCACTTGAATCTATTAAAGCGGGTAAATCTATAGACGAAGAAGATGTGAACGCGTGGTTGAATAGTTGGGGTACAGAGAATCGCAAATCTTCACCTAAAGCATGAAGATCAAATACTCTCCAGAGGCTGTTGAGGACCTTCAAAGAGTTGTGGATTTTGTCGAGATTAAAAACCCCTTCGCTGCTCGACGTATTGCTATAGACCTTCAAGAAGGTGTCGAAAAATTAAAGCTATTCCCGGAAATTGGACTACCCGTCCTCAACGCACCTGACCCTAAACAAATCCGAGATTTGTATATTAGTAACTATACAGTTCGTTACCTCATTACAAATGAAATAATATTCATATTAAGAGTTTGGCATGACAAGGAAAACGAAAGAAATTTATAACAAGCCATTCCACCGGATATCAAAAAGCGTTGCTCGTACCTCGCTATGCTTTTTGCCCTCGGTGAATTAGGCGTTAGTTCATCTGTATAATCAATGAATGCAGTTAAAACGCTATAATTCGGATTGTAGACATCAGGTTGTTGAACTTTTCGCGCGGGTGTTTTTTGATTCCGAAGGTGATGAAGAAGGAAAACTCATCGGTCACCTTGTTTCTGACTTAATCACCACAACTGACTCAAATGATTTAATCGGCTTTATTGCCTCTTCAAATGAAACGATTATCGGATCGATATTTTTTAGTCGTTTGTTTCTTCCTGATAATCAGTTCGCATTTATTCTATCTCCTGTTGCTGTTGCTACGGATCAGCAAGGCAGAGGCGTCGGGCAGCAATTAATTCGCTTTGGTCTTGATTATCTGCGATCTGTCGATGTTGAACTGGTATTTACTTATGGTGATCCGGATTTCTATTCTAAAGTGGGTTTTGTGCAGATTAGTGAAGACATGGTACAGGCACCACTGAAGCTCAGCTTACCGGAAGGCTGGTTGATACAATCTTTAAACGATAAGCCTATAGCTCCAATCAAAGGCGTAACACGTTGCGTTGATGCCTTGAACGATCAACGTTATTGGTAAACACTAGCGTATGAAAATTACAAAGAAGAATCTGGACGATGCGGTTGATGAGGATATTCTTTCTTCTGAACAAGCTGATCGTTTATTAGAATTCCTCAAAAAACATCCGAGCACCGGCCCGAGTTTCGATTTTACGCATGTGCTGTATTACCTGGGCGGCATGATTGCCATTGGCGCTATGACGTTGTTCATGACATTGGGTTGGGAAGCGTTTGGTGGTATCGGTATTCTCGTTGTATCGCTGGTCTACGCAGCGATTGGCTTAAAACTGTCTCAGGTTTTTGATCGCAAAGGTTATCCGATACCGGCTGGGATTTGTGCAACGTTTGTTGTTGCTTTAACACCATTAGCCATTTATGGATTACAGCAGGCGCTTGGTATGTGGCCGGATGATAGTGTCTATCGTGAATATCATCGCTATGTCCGTTGGCACTGGATTTATATGGAACTCGGGACACTCGCGGTTGGTGCTGTTATCGCCTGGAAATATAAGTATCCGTTCCTCATCATGCCCATCGCCATTACGCTTTGGTATATGACGATGGATATCACAGCTATTATCTCGGGCGGTGATTTTGACTGGGAATTACGTAAACTGGTTTCAATGTACAGTGGCCTGTTAATGATTGGTCTGGCGTTCTGGGTTGATGTTCGATCTCGGCATTCGGCTGATTATGCGTTCTGGATTTATATCTTCGGCGTGATCGCATTCTGGGGTGGGATGTCGTTGCAGCATTCTGATAGCGAGTTAAACAAGTTTATCTATTTCAGTATTAATCTGTTGATGATCGGTATTGGTGTGATGTTGATTCGTCGAGTGTTTGTCATCTTTGGTGCGCTGGGTTGCAGTGGCTACCTCGGACATTTGGCGTCGAATATTTTTGAAGACAGCTGGTTGTTTCCCATCTCATTGACGGCGATTGGCCTGTTTGTCATCTACCTGGGAATTCTCTGGCAAAAGCACGAAAAGACAATTACCGCCAATACCCGTAAACTGTTGCCGACTCAACTCAGAGAGCTGCTAGATTCCAGGTGAATGGATTTAGTATCCAGCGTGACACTTTGATAATAGTGATAGGGCATTCGTTATATGTATACCGATGAAAATCTTGAACATGCTGTTCAGCAAGGTATTTTCTCACGTGATTCTGTAGATCGATTCCGTCAGGAAATGTTGCGTGAGAGTAATACGCATGTGGCCGATGAGGAGAACTTTCGTCTGGTCGCCAGCTTTAACGATATCTTTGTCGTGCTGGCCTGTGGTCTGTTATTGCTTTCATCCAGCTGGGTCACTTATAGCATTCATCCAGCTGTCTCTGCTGGGCTGGTTGCAGTGCTTTCCTGGGGGTTAGCTGAATTCTTTGTATTGAAGCGTAAGATGGCATTACCAGCAATTTTCCTGCTGGCGACTTTTGTGAGTAGTTTGTTTGTTGCCATTCTAATGTTGTTTGACCAACAGTCCGAAGTATCCGTTATGGTCGCGGCCACTGGCGCGGTGGCTGGGGCGTTTATTCACTGGAAACGTTTTTCCGTGCCGATTACGGTGGCAGCAGGAGCGATTGGTATTGTTATTTTCTGTGTATCCGTTCTTCTGTATTTCATCCCTGGCTTAAGAGATCATATTAATAAGCTGGTGTTTATATCCGGCCTGCTGGTGTTCGCAGTGGCCTTATGGTGGGACTCAAGTGACCTTGAGCGTATCACCCGTAAGTCCGATGTGGCGTTCTGGCTGCATCTGGTTTCTGCACCTTTGATCGTGCATCCCGTATTTGTCAGTCTTAAGTCATTAAGTAGTTCCGAAAGCCTGTTTGGGCTCGGAGTGATTGTATTGT
>CALODD010000071.1:0-15543 GCA_942491945.1 uncultured Gammaproteobacteria bacterium
TGCCGGTAAACGGCGTACTCAATTTCCTCATCACTCGGTACAAATGGCATATATTGCACTTCCAGAAACGTGAGCGGACGCTGTCAGTCAGCGACAGTCCTGCGGCCCGACTTCACGTGGCGATGCGCTGCTCTTCGATAGCCTGTGTCGTCCCGCGTGCGGCTTCACCTTCGCTTCCTGCGGTCTGGCTAATTGAGCGATTCCAGTGCTGGCTGGTCATTCCAGCGCCTGTTGGTGCAATTAAACACCTGTGCGGCCAGTTCAGTACCATGTTGCTTGTGATGCGTGTGCAGGCACCGAGAATGATTTGCCAGTCCAGTACCGACCGTCGTTGCTTCGCCTGACCAATCGGCGGGCGACCTTCGCCGTAGAGGACATCATCAAACAGGCGCGCGCTGGCAGATTGTTGCGCGTCCAGTGAATGATGTCTTCTGGCAGGGCTTCGCCGGTTGCGGTTGGGTTGCGGATAATGGGAAGATGATGGGGCGTTCTGTATTGCCATGCCATGCGGGCGCGAGTAATAGGGCAGTTGGACGGGTCCCTGAATACCTGTCAGGCCGAGTAGTACAGTAGGTTTGCCATTCTCTACTACGTCCATTAGTTGTAGCTTCTTCGCATGCGTAGTCCCAGTCTCCTTGCGTCTCTTCGTGCGAGGATAGCGGTGCTTTGTAGGAGTCGCTGGTAGTGCCGTCTCCGACAACCAGACCGCGGCCGTCCATGACGAATAGCGCCGTGACGACGTGCTTCTTCTATTGGAGCCTTCTTTGATCATGCCATCGCGGATTGTGACAGGCATTTTCACCACCGCCCGCAATAAAACACAGAAACACTTTTACGTTGGTCACGTAGACGTTCGCCTTTCTTTTTTTGCAGGCGCTTAGCAGACCAGCAAGGACTACAGAGCCGGTTCATAGTTCGTCGGCGGAAACTGGAATCTTGTCCTGATAGCGTTCGAGGCCTTCCGGGCGCCACGTTCATGGCGCTGATGCTGCAATTCATGCTGCTTTGGCCCAACGCTTTTGTACGGCATCAACAAGCTGATGGCAACTAAAAATGCCTTCTTCATCACGCAGGCGGAAACGCTGATGCCAGATAGTGTGGATCTTCAATCAGTTCTTTACGGTTGATTTTGGCATCTAGATTCACTGGCATGGTATGGAGCGGGCTGCCTGCGCCAGCGTATAGCGCGAAAACTGCCAGCCACAGTTGCCAGACCACCGTGGCCTGATCACCGATACCACCCAGAATCGCAGAGGAATCTTTTAGCACGTAGCAATCGCGGGCCATCACGCCAGATAATTTTTCATGACGTCATCGGCACGGTCATGTTTTTTACGCGAGATCGTTGCTGCGGCGTGCCTGATAAATTGTGCTGCCTTGCTGTACCGCTTTACCGGCGTTGTGTAAATGATCGGCATCGAGCACACCATGTTCTTTCAGCGGGTACGGGTAAATTCAGAACGCTCATATGCTGCACAAAGCTGGTCTTCCGCAATGTCATCAGTTTGCCAGCGGTTGCGATGCCTCCAGCGACCGACCTGTAATTCCGGGTTCCGCGTTGGGCAATAAACCCTCCAGACCTAGTACCTGACGCTCTTCGTCGGTAAAGGCGTGCCTTTGTTGTTGGCCGCCAGTTTGAGCGAGCTAGCCCGCGAGGTTTGCGCTTCGGTAAGGTTACCCTGTGCATCGACTTGATACGTGAAGTAACGGCCGTCGGCGTTTGGGGTGTTCTTCATAGTTGGAGTTATTCACCATGCCGCCAACAATTGCGAGTAGTACACCCGCAACGACAGCGAATCCGATAACACCAGCTGCGTTTGGTCCCATGGCCTGCATTAGCAGGAAGTTAGAAGGGTTATTCCTGGCCAACTTATTGGCAACACGGGCGGCCATTTTAGTGGCTGTGCCGCAAACAGGTAAATGGATTTACTTCGCCGTTCGTCATGCGATACATGATCTTGCCCATGATGACACCGGCAGCAGTACCGTGCGGCAGCATTTTTTGAATAAGAATGCCTGGCGTTTCAGCCGACAGGAAACTGTCAGCGTAGGAAACGCATATAAACAGGGCGAAGGCCGAGGAAGATATGGTGACCAAATATTGATTCGTTCGTTTTGTGCGGTGCGCTCAGACGATCAACGCTTTCCCTTCTTTTGCTGGGTTACCGAAAGCGAACATGCCAACCAGTGGTGTCGCTGTGGGTGGCGGCCAGAATCGTCAGACCCAGCAAGATAGATAGGAACAGGATCTTTTCATAACGACCTACAGGGCGAAGCTGTTTCATAACCGTTGAGCGTTCTTTTCGGTTATTAGGGCCATCATGATCGGAGGTTGAATTAGCGGAACAAAAGCGCATAAGAATAAAACGCCGTGACCGGTGAAGTAAATTCAGGTAATCGTGGTGAGAATCTGCCAGTCAGGCCATCCTTTACCGGTGATCACGTTGCCGTGCGTCAACCGAGCTGAATTCGATGCCCAGTACCAGGTTGCATCCGGAGATGCTGTTGAGGTAAAAAATACGGTGCGCGCAGCACCTAGAATAGCCAGGCCTGATCGTGCCAGCAATGGGCAAAGTCGATCGCCTTTTGGCCTGCCGAAAATCATGGCAAGGCCTTTTATTTCAATACCGATGGCATACAGAATACCTAGGATGCAGCTCGTTTATTACCAGCAGGATGGCGCAGAATACTGCTGAAACCCAATTCTGGTAGGCAGTAATAATGGCTCAGGTTCTTAATAATCGCAAAAGACGTTGCGGCCTCAAAGATGCCTGTGCTTATTCAGGTAAAACTCGCTGAATCTGGTTACGGTTAAGTAGCTCATCTTCATTGATTCTACGAGATGATTCGCCTGGAAACTGATCAGCTTGCTGGCCCCGGTCGCCCTTATTGGCGGTACTGATGGTGCCGAATGCCATGCATTTGAACTGGCGAATCTGCTGTTCCATCTTCGCGGCCCAAAATGTGGCAACAACACAAAGCCAGCGGATACCTGATACCAAAACAGAACATCAATGGCGCTTACCTGGTACGTGCGCAGCTCACCGCCATAGGCGGATGCCGGGGTTGCCGTTCGCTCTGGCTCTGGAGCTGCTCTGCAGAAATCGCCGCCTGTACCGGGCGGATTATGCTTACGGCCTGGCTCCAGCCGCTGACCTTCAACGCGTGATTTCCAGAATCCACCCTGACCAGATGCTGCTGCAACTGCGGCTGCTGATTCATTCTGTTGCTGGCTCGTTAATGCGTTGCAGGTTTTTAAAGACTTCCAGATAACCTCAAGACTGCGCCATTCGGTATCCGCTCGTCGCGTTTTCCAGATAAGTCAAAACCTTCATCTTTAGCCAGTTTTGACTTCTAATTCGCCGTCGTGACCATTTCCGTACCAATCAGTCCAGCGGGCCGCCGTGGCGCAGCTACGCCTTCCCAGCTTTGTCCTGTAGTTCTGCGTTCACTTCTTGAGCGGCTGTATTCGCCTTCATTGCCATGATCGCCGCCAGATCATTAACATAACGCCACCAGACGGACGTTGTGGGCCATTTTAACGATCTGAGATATTGGTATCACCAGTGGGATAAGCCAAAGTGCAGAACTGGCGGAGTTTCAGCGCGAACACGTCGTCAAACTTATCTGGTGCGTTTTATTCCATGGCTGGTTTTAATGGTTGCTGTCCGCTGAGTACCTGTGACAAGTTCAGGATCGACACCTTTTCCGGAAACGACCTTCAGGCTGTGCGTGTTTTTCTTTGACTTCGCGGAAGTAGATCGCAATCTCGTCCAGCAGATTAATGTCGAGGCCGGTATCGCTCAGTGCCATCGGCGCCTTTAACCATGTCGATTCTGTTGATGGTCGCGTAGTTCAGACTCGCGCCAGATAGACGTATCAGCGGCATCCAGTCCGGCTTCGCCAGCGTCAAAGTTATCGTCGGCGCTGCCCGGTGCGCATGGCTGTGCAATGCAATCATCAGGTTAGTAGATTCTTTCGGTTTGGAAATAGCTCATAAGCCGTATGGCTTTAATGGGCCAGCATATCATTAACGGCAGTCTCGGTGGCAACCGCTGTCTTTAAGCGCGTAGCGCTCATCGTTGTCCTTGATTGCAGACTGGGCTATCGGTGTAACAAATCGTGCCTTGAGCATGTTTACCGCTGTGACGTGATGGCTGTTTCGGGTTGCGTACGCCGACCATCGCTCAAAGATGCAGGTTGTCCGCCTGCGTTGGTGTGCCACGCTCAACAAAGGTCTGAATCATGATGGCGCCAATGACGGTAACCCAGTGCATTCTGTCCGCGCAGAAGCATCTGTTGTTTGGTGTTTGTCGGCACATGCAGGCAAAGCGAACACATGGGTCTTCCCCGAGGAAACGAATGCAGGAATTGAATTGCCTGGCTTCACCCCAGGTCTCCACGGACTAAATTGCTGCCAGCCTGATCGGTTCTGCGGTGATCGGCGGCGCTAAATTCGTCACGAAGACAGGTGGCAATAGTGATTGGTGGGCATCCCGCAGGACGACATCCGTTGTAGTTGAAGCGGTTTACTCCTTATTATTCATTATCTTATTAGAATATTGTGTGGATCTCTGTATTGATCTGGCGCAACATGGCTATCGCCAGCGGAACCTTGTGGATCTCAATGTTAGTCGCTGGCTGGACGGCGTAAAACACACCATCGACGCAGATGGGTGCGGAACTGGTTTTGCTTCCTCTTCAGGGGCGCAACGACAAAGAATCGTCATGCAGGCGATCATGAGGCTCAGAATGACAAAAACAGCACCCATTCCCAGGGCGAGTAACTCTACTGAAGCGACGAGTAATGTTTCTACCGGCATAAATGTCTCCTTGTATAACTACTTAATTGATGCGAAGAACCTCTAAAACCTCTTCACATGAACTAATCGAGGGTCGACTGATTAGCTGCACATTCTTCCAGCGGGCGCGATTTTGCTTTATATCGCATCATTTTCATAATTTAATTTCCATATAAACACTATTGTCGGCACGGGTTTATTTTGAATGTGTATTATCATTACTAGTTTGTAACTAACTGATAAGTAATAAAAATAAAGTGAAATATTAATGTATTACCTTAAGAATAAAGCCGTTAAAAAAAGTTAAGGTTATTTTCAAAAGCATCGGTTTTAGTCGATATTGAGAATATTTAGTCTAAGGGATTCTTGTTACTTATTTGCGGCTAAACCACGAGTTCTAGCAATGCATATATTAATGAATTGTGCGTTGCATCATTAACTGAGGCAATTCACAGAATTAAATTATGCGATTTTATCAATACTAGTTTGGTGGCTATGCTGCACTGCAGGATATAAAGAATATGTAACTGGAGATTCCGAACATGAAAACTCGTCAAGAACAAATTGATGAACTACAAAAAGACTGGGACACGAACCCTCGCTGGGCCAATGTTAAACGTGACTATAGCGCCGAGGACGTCGTTCGTCTACGCGGCTCTCTTCAGCCTGAGAACACTCTTGCCAAGCGTGGTGCAGAGATTCTCTGGGAAAAAGTAAATGGCACTGCCAAGAAAGGCTACGTGAACGCATTCGGTGCGATCAGCGCAGGCCAGGCAATGCAACAGGCCAAAGCAGGTCTGGAAGCGGTTTATCTTTCTGGTTGGCAGGTTGCTGCTGACGGCAATACTTCTGAGACCATGTATCCGGATCAGTCACTGTACGCATATGACTCTGTTCCGACTATGGTTCGTCGTATCAACAATACATTCAAGCGTGCTGACGAGATTCAATGGGGCCGTGGTATCAACCCTGGTGATGAAGAGTATATCGATTACTTCCTGCCAATCGTTGCTGACGCTGAAGCCGGTTTCGGTGGCGTTCTGAATGCCTTCGAACTGATGAAGAATATGATCAACGCTGGCGCTGCTGGTGTTCATTTCGAAGACCAGCTAGCTGCTGTTAAGAAGTGTGGTCACATGGGCGGTAAGGTTCTGGTTCCTACCTCTGAAGCCGTACAGAAGCTGACTTCTGCACGTCTGGCTGCAGACGTTATGGGCGTTCCAACTATCGTTCTGGCACGTACCGATGCTGAAGCGGCTAATTTGCTGACTTCAGACATAGATGACAACGATAAGCCATTCTGCACTGGTGAACGTACTGCAGAAGGTTTTTACAACGTGAAGAACGGTCTTGAGCAGTCAATCAGCCGTGGTGTGGCTTATGCGCCTTACGCTGACCTGGTCTGGTGTGAGACTGGCAAGCCGGACATTGGCTTTGCTCGCGAATTTGCTCAGGCAGTACTGGCTGAGAATCCTGGACAGCTGTTGTCTTATAACTGTTCACCTTCTTTCAACTGGAAAGCCAACCTGTCTGAATCTCAGATTGCCTCTTTCCAGGAAGACCTGTCTGACCTGGGCTACAAGTACCAGTTCATTACGCTGGCTGGTATCCACGTCAACTGGTACAACACATTCCAGTTCGCACATGCATACGCTCAGGGCGAAGGCATGAAGCATTACACTGAAATGGTTCAAGAGCCTGAATTTGCTGCACGTGAAGAAGGTTACACCTTCGTATCTCACCAGCAGGAAGTGGGGGTAGGCTACTTCGATGATGTGACTACTGTTATTCAGGGTGGCGCTTCATCTGTAACCGCACTAACTGGTTCGACTGAAGAAGAACAGTTCGGCGGATCCGATAAGGTTGCCTAACTCGTTATTGATTACTCCTAAGGTATAAGCTCTGGGTAGCCCCGATCACGGGGCTATTTCAGAGTTCTTTCACAGTTTATCCTCTGTCTCTGTGGTGTTAGGCGGTCTTAATGGCCGCCTTTTTTTGTGCGCGATAAACTGCGTTCTCTATTTAATATGTATTCCCAGTAAGATGTTATGCAACCATCTGTAGATCGCCACTGACGTGTTGTACGGTAGGGAACAAATGCTCTGTTTCATCCTGAATTCTATTTAGAACTAATTCAAACATCTGCTGTGTTTCCTTCTGGAATTTATCGTGGTTAGCGATACGCAGGGAATGGCTCTTAGGGTTCGACCATTTCTTCTGGTAAGCACTGAAGATACGTTTAATTTCTTTTGAGCCTGACATGAAGTTTTCTGCAGTTTGCCGAGCCTGATTATCGCCTTTGGAAAGCAGTACGTTGTACATATGGTTGTCCTGAATCTCGAGGTGTTCTTTAACCTTTTGGACATAGTCGAAGAATAGTTCGCAGACGATTTTTGTATCGCACATGGAACGCTGTTCGATCAGATACAGAAATACGTTGGAAATTTCAGTGATGGCGTGATTTTGTTTGTGTAATTCCTCGTAGGTAATCATCAATACTCTCCTTTGTCCTGAATTTTTCCCGTAATTATTATTTTTAGCGGGGTTTGTCAGAATCTTAGGAAAGATAATAAGGAGCAGTATTGATCCTGATCATAAAGTCGTTAGATGATTTTACGATTAGAAAAACCAGTTTTAGCCTAAGCTTTTGAAAAGCATTCGAATTTTGGCTTTTGGGGTTAATCTTGGGCGTGAATAAATATCATCACCCTGGGCCAGCAGGGCGTCACAGATTTCAAGGCCGCCAGCAACGATGGCGCGTATTTCAAATCCAAAGCGGCCTTTGAGGCGTTTCCCTAGATCAGCACCATCAAGCATCATGTTCTGTGCGCGGATGGTTTGGCTACGTACGAACCCGACTACATGGGGCTCAGTCGATTGCTGTTTCAGGTCTTCGATAGAAATACCTGCTTGCTCCATTTCATCCAATGGAAAATAGACTCGGTCATTCTCGACCAGGTCCTGTTGAATATCCTGCATAAAGTTAATCAGCTGTAGCGCAGAGCAAATCAGGTCGGAGTCATGCAGATTTTGCTCGCTAGCTTCGTTAAATAGCTGAAGCATCAGGCGACCGACAGGATTGGCAGAACGACGGCAATAGTCCAGTACTTCGTCAAAGGTCTCATATCGAGTTTTGCTAACGTCCTGTGTGAAGGCATCAAGTAAATCATGAAATAGCTGTGGATCGAGCGAGTGATATCTAATGGTGTATTGCAGTGCGAGAAATAATTCGGTCTCAACTAGCTTGTTGTGTGTAGCAAGATCCAGTTGTTCTCCCATTGCCTGTAAAGCACTAACACGTTCATCCGATGAAGCATCGCCTTCGTCAGCGATATCATCCGCCTGTCTGGCAAAGGTATAAATTGCGGCGACGTGAATACGCAGGTGTTTTGGAATCAACCAGGACGCGACGGGGAAATTTTCATAATGAGATTGTGCAACCTGCATGCAATGCTCGTAAGCATCCTTTAATCGCCCATCCACAACTAGTCGTCCTTATTCGTTAAATGCTCTGCAGATCGTGGTACGAGTTCCAGAGGCTGTGGTTCATCCAGTTGTTTTTTGCTTTGAATGCCCAGTTCTTCAAACTTACGTGCACCCGGTAGTACCTGACGTTCTAACGATCCGATAGCCTTATTGTAGGCATCAACACTGCTGTTTAGTGTTTTGCCGACCTTGGTGAGGTGTTCAACAAATGTGGTCACGCGCTTATAAAGCTGCTCACCGAGTTCCTGTATCTTTTCTGCATTTTCCGTCACCGCAATCTGTCGCCATCCAAAAGCTACGGCACGGAGCAGGGCGATGATGGTTGTTGGTGTGGCAAGTACAACACGGTTCTGTAGTGCGTCTTCTAACAGCTTGCCATCCTGTTCCAGTGCAGCCGTTAAGAACTGTTCGCCAGGTATAAATAGCACGACATAGTCTGGTGAGTTTTTAAACTGCGACCAGTAGGCTTTCTTTGAAAGTTCGTTGACCCGCTCGCGAACATTACGGGCATGTTGTGTCAGGAACTGGTCACGTTGATCTGCGTCTTCGGTTTCAATAGCCGACAGGTACGCATCCAGTGGTGTTTTGGCATCGACAATCAATTCACGCTTGTCCGGCATACGGACAATCATGTCGGGACGTGATGCTTTGCCATCTTCAATGACCTGTTCCTGTTCCACGAAGTCACAGTATTCAACCATGCCAGCTAGTTCGGCAAGTCGTTTGAGAGTGAGTTCACCCCATTGGCCACGGACTTCCGGCCTGCGCAGGGCAGTGACCAGATTGCGCGTTTCTGATTGCAGTTGCTGATTGGATTCATGAATCAGCTTGATCTGTGATGACAGAGAGCCAAAGGCTTCATGTCGATTCTTTTCGATGTTCTGAATCTGTTCTTCTGTTTTCTTTAGTGCATCAGAAATCGGCTTGATTAAAGTAGAAATGGATTTCTGACGCTCCTGTAACAGCTTATCGGTATTGTCCTGTTGTTGTTTAAAGGAAGCAGAAGCCTGCTTACGGAACTCTTCGCTATTGCGTTGAAGGACATCACTAGATAAGGCCTTAAAGTGTTCGCTCATGGCTTCTTCCGCCATTTTTAGGCCTTTGATCTGTTCCTGGGCGACGCGCTTTTCGTTTTCTATCGCAGTCTTTAAGGCATTGATTCGTTCTTCCGCAATGCGCTTCTCAGTTTCTACAGCCGTCTTGAGTGTAGTGGTCTGTTCGTCATGCACACGTTGATCGGCTTCACGCTCATCCTGTTCGTGTAGCAGTGTGCGTTGGAGTTCCTGCACCTGTTTGTCTTTAATGAGCCACACGAGAATGCCGATGAGGAGTGGTAGCAACACCATGCCGGCGATGGCGTACTCGGTTGTTATTTCAAAATTCATGCAGTAGCTGTATTGGTTTGCTGGTTAACCCAGTCCAATAATTCGTCGGTGGTGTCCATGACAAGCTCGGCACCCCAGTTATCCGGATTCTGTCCCCGGCGAATATAACCACAACGTAAGGCGATGCAGGGCATGCCAGCATTATGGGCTGCCTGTACATCGCGTTCGTCATCGCCGACATACATGCAGCTATTTGCTTCAACACCTGCTTCGGTGCAGGCATCTAACATTGGCTTTTTATCCGGTTTGGAAACACCTGCTGTATCGGCGCAGACAATGGTAGCTGCACGATCCTTTAATTGTATGGACTCGAGTAGTGGCAAAGTTAGCCATGACGGTTTATTGGTGACAATGCCCCATAAAATATTATTGTCTTCCAGGGTGTCCAGTATTTCGTCCATCTTTGGAAATAGTGTGGTTTCGTTATGGATGTCTGCTTTGTAGATATCGAGAAATCGCTGTCTTAACTGTTCGAATCGTTCAGAGCCTTCCTCTTCATCAAAGCCGATATTAATCATGGCACGAGCGCCGTGAGAGACTTCGCTACGGATTAAATCGTATTCAAGAGGCGGCAGGCCTTCCTCATCGCGAAGCTGGTTTAAGGCGCGTGCCATATCTTTGGCGGTATCGATGAGCGTACCATCAAGATCAAAGAGAACAGCTTGCAGCATGAATTAATGCTCCAGCGGTTTTTCAAAGCACATCAGATAGTTCACATCGACTGACTTCGTTAGAGATGCTGAACGAAACAATGGGTTGTAATGCATACCAGCCTGCTCAATGAGTTCCAGCCCGGTGTTGCGGGCCCAGCGTGCCAGCTCGGATGGCTTGATGAACTTATCGTAGTTGTGTGTGCCTTTGGGTAGTAGGCGCATGATGTATTCCGCACCGAGTACCGCAATGGCATAGGCTTTTGGATTTCGATTGATTGTGGAGATAAAGATGCGTCCACCGGGCTTAACCATATGGTTGGCCGCACGAATCAGGCTGGCAGGATCGGGGACATGTTCGATGAGTTCCAGACAGGTTACGACATCGTAGGCATTGGCATGCGTCTGTGCGTGATCTTCGGCCGATGTGTTTTCATAGGTGAGTTCAACACCGGCTTCCATGGCATGTAATTTGGCTACGGACAACGCGCGTTGAGCCATATCGATACCCGTGACTTTTGCGCCTGCTTGAGCCATAGACTCACTAAGGATACCGCCACCACAACCGATGTCCAACACCTGCTTGCCAACGATGTCGGCATGGGTCTGAATAAATTTTAAGCGTGTCGGGTTTAGATCGTGCAGAGGTTTGAATTCACCTTCAGCGTCCCACCAGCGAGCGGCCATGCTGTCGAATTTATTGACCTCGGCCTTATCAACGTTTGGATTATGTTGTTCGTTTGTCATTATTCAGCGTTTTGACTCAATTTCTGTTGCCAGCTTAAAGCATTATTTTTTAGCTTATTGATATCCAGTGTTGTCAGTTCGCGGTCTTTGAGTAGACGTTTACCATTACACCAGACATTCGTGACCTGTTGTCGATCAGCAGCATACACGATTTGCGAAACCGGATTATACAGCGGCTGTGTCTCTAGCTGACTCAGGTCAATCGCTGTGATATCTGCAGCCTTGCCGATTTCCAGGGAACCGGTTACATCGTCAATGCCGAGGGCTTTCGCGCCGTTGATTGTTGCCATGGCGAGCGCTTTTTCAGCCGGGACAGCTGAAGCATCGTTGGCGACTGCCTTGCCGAGCATGGCCGCTGACTGCATCTCAGCCAGCATGTCCAGATCATTATTGCTTGCCGCACCATCTGTACCGAGTGCGACATTCACGCCGGCGTCCAAAAATTTCTGTACAGGGCAGAAGCCACTGGCGAGTTTCATATTGGATTGAGGGCAATGAACAATATGAGCGCCAGTCTGAGCGAAATGTTGAATTTCTGCTTCTTCAAGATGTGTCATATGTACGGCCATGAGATTCGGCGTAAGTAATCCCAGTTCATGCAGGCGATGCAGCGGGCGCGAGCCATAGTTGGCCTGGCCCTGATCAATCTCATCCTGCGTTTCATGTAGGTGCATGTGAATTGGAATTTCCAGTTCATCAGAATAGGTCAGGACTTTCTGCATGGGCTCATTGCTGACGGTGTAAGGCGCATGCGGAGCAAACGCGGTATTGATCAATTCATCAGAGCGGAATTCATCGTGTACAGCCAGACCTTTATCGATATATTCCTGCCAGTCGCACGCCCAGGCGGAAGGGAAGTCAATAACAATCAATCCCACAGTCGCGCGAATGCCAGCTGTCGATGCCACAGCAGCAGTGATATCAGGAAAAAAGTACATATCATTGAAGGCTGTCGTGCCCGAACGAATCATTTCCGCGACGGCATGTTCTGTACCCTGGCGCACAAAGTCTGGGCTGACCCATTTACCCTCGGCAGGCCAGATGTGCTCATTGAGCCAGGTCATCAGAGGCAGATCATCAGCCAGCCCACGCATCAATGCCATGGAAGCGTGGGTGTGGGCATTGATCAATCCGGGAATCAGAGCATGCTCTTTCAGATAAGTGACATCGCCAGATTCGTATTTACCCTGAATCGTACTCGAATCATCAATATCTAAAATTTTGCCATCCTGAATCGCGATGCCATGATTCTCATGAATCATCTGATCTTTGTCGACGGTCACAATCCATCGTGCATGGATGATTTCATCAACTGATATAGGACTTTGATCTGGACTCTGTGTGCTCATGTCGTTAGTGTTGCTGTACTTTTTATTGGGCCGAATTATGTCAGAAATATCCCCCATTCGCTGGAAAGGTTCTCATCTGGAACTGCTGGATCAGCGTGTTTTACCACAGGAAGAAACCTGGCTTGAGTTACGCACCGTAAAGGAAGTCGCTGATGCGATTACGGATATGGTGGTGCGTGGCGCGCCGGCAATCGGTGTGACCGCAGCTTATGGCGTGGTGTTATCGGCTCGTCATCATCAGGACAAGGGTAGTTGGCGAGCGGGTTTTGATGAAGATATGCAAATGCTGGCTGCTGCGCGACCAACAGCGATTAATCTCAAGTGGGCGATTGATCGCATGGTGGCTCTAATCGATTCCAGATCAGATTCGGGTCTGGATCTGGATCAGCTAGAGACTGAAGCGATACGCATCCATGAAGAAGATGTTGCTGCCTGTAAAGCGATGGGTGATTTTGGTGCTTCTGTGATTCAGGAAAAGACGTCGATTATTACGCACTGCAATGCCGGCGCCCTGGCGACAGCGGGTTATGGCACGGCATTGGGTGTAATTCTTTCTGCTAATCGAGATGGCAAACTGGTCATGACCTATTCGGATGAAACTCGTCCCTGGCTGCAAGGCGCACGCCTGACAGCATGGGAACTGGCTCAGGATGATGTGCCAGTGACCTTGATATCCGATTCTGTGGCTTCACATTTGATGAAGACAGGCAAGGTTGGTTGGTGTGTGGTGGGTTCTGACCGAATCGCTGCTAATGGTGATGTGGCGAACAAGATTGGCACCTATCAGTTAGCGATCAGCGCGCGTTACCACGGTGTAAAATTCATGGTGGCAGCGCCAACCAGCACGATTGATATGAATGTCGCTACTGGTGATGATATTCCAATTGAAGAGCGAGCAGCGGATGAAGTACTTTCGGTGCAGGGACATCGTATTGCCGCTGATGTGGGTGCCTGGAACCCGGCATTTGATGTCACACCTGCGTCACTGGTAGACGTTATTGTTACCGAGAAGGGTGTGATAGAGTCACCTGATACTGAAAAAATAAAAGCGCATATGCAAACCGCGTAAGGAGACAGAGATGGAAACAAGCGTAATTATTACCTGGGCCGTCATAATCGGTGTACTGTTCTATTTAATATCTATCTATAACAAACTCGTTGCACTGCGTAATCGTTATAAGAATGCATTTTCACAGATCGACGTGCAGTTGAAACGTCGTTATGACCTGATTCCGAATCTGGTAGAAACTGCCAAAGGCTATTTATCTCATGAGCGGGAAACTCTGGAAGCTGTCATTGCGGCACGTAGTGGTGCGGTTAGTGCAGAAAAACGTGCAGCGGCTGACCCAACTGACGCAAACTCCATGAAACAATAACTGGCTGCTGAAGCCGGATTATCGGGAGCTTTGGGTAAATTATTTGCTTTGCAAGAAAACTATCCCGATTTGAAAGCCAATCAGAATATGATGCAGCTTTCCGAGGAACTGACCGCGACCGAGAATAAAATCGCCTTTGCACGTCAAGCCTACAACGATTCTGTGATGACCTACAACACGGCTATTGAAGTAGTGCCTAATAATTTTATTGCGGGGCCATTTAATTTCCGTCATGCATTGTTGTGGGAAATTGACGATCCGATTGAGAAACAGAACGTAAAGGTCGACTTCGGATAAATCATTTCGATCTCTGTAATGGGTGCCTCTAAAGACTCAATTAAGGCGATGATGGCAAGGCGCAGGAATACGAAAAAGCGCAGTGTACATGCAATACATGAGCATTTTGTGTATTACTGCAACGCGGTCAGGGCGGCTTAAGTGAGTCTTTAGAGGTATCCATATGGACTTCTTCGAACATCAGGACGACGCTCGCCGCAAAACGGGGCGCATGGTCTTTCTGTTTTTTCTGGCCGTCGGCTTTATTGTTTTAGCGCTCAATGCTGTCTTTGCTGGCTTGTATCTTTACGGTATCGGTGAAATGTCTCAGAACATTAGTTCTGTGCCACTCGACACTCAAATTGACTCGATCCCACCTGAACTGTTTTTGGTGATAACAGGTATCACTCTATTGGTTATAACCGGTGGTTCGACGTTCAAAATTCTTCAGTTGAATGATGGCGGCGAGACGGTTGCAGAGATGGTCGGTGCGAGAAAAGTCAGTCGTAATACGACTGATGCTCAGGAAAAGCAGTTGTTGAATGTGGTCGATGAAATGGCCATTGCTTCAGGTGTAACTGTGCCGCAAGTTTTCATTATGGATGATGAGGCTGGGATTAATGCTTTTGCTGCCGGTTATAAGCCGAATGAAGCCGTTGTTGCGGTGACACGAGGTACGCTGGAGCAACTGGACCGTGATGAGCTGCAGGGTGTTGTTGCCCATGAGTTTAGTCATATTCTGAATGGCGACATGCGTATCAATATCCGTCTTATGGGCGTACTGCACGGTATATTAATTATCGGCATGGTTGGTGGACATTTAGTACGTAGTATGGCGTTTTCAAGTCGCCGTTATCGTTCGTCGCGGAGTAATAACAAAAACGGTGGGGCGATTATCATCATCGGTTTAGCCTTGTTGGTCATCGGCTATGCGGGTGTGTTTTTTGGGCGTCTGATTAAAGCGGGTATCTCGCGTCAACGTGAATATCTGGCTGATGCATCGGCCGTACAGTTTACGCGTAACAATCAGGGCATTACCGATGCACTAAAAAAGATTGGCAAAATCGATGGCGGTTCATTAATTGAAAATGAGCATGAAGAAGAGATGAGTCATATGTTCTTCGGCGAAAGTTTTACAACATCGTTTTCCAATATGATGGCAACGCATCCACCATTGATTGACCGTATTAAGCGGATCAATAAAGGTCGGTTACCGCTATCTTCTCCAGAAAAACGCCGTAAGTTACAGGAAGAGGTTCAACAACAGCAGACAGCTCAAGATGAGTCGATAGCCAACGCCGATATTAATGCTGGCAGTATTATGGGCAGTATCGGTAACCCGGGTGAACTGCATGTACTTTATGCTGCGGCATTGTTGGCATCCATACCTGAACCGGTCTCAGATACACTGGCAGTCAAACGAGGCGCAACGGCTTTGATGTTCGCACTGGTGCTTGATAGTAATGAAAAAA
>CALODD010000072.1:0-10111 GCA_942491945.1 uncultured Gammaproteobacteria bacterium
AAGCAAATAATTGAGAGTCTAAATTCCTTGAATAAAAGTTGTATAAATTTCGATTCGAAATCAATGTCTGATGAATTAAAGAAGAGTGCATATGATCATTCAGATCTCAAATGAGATTTATATAATATGTGGTCTTAGTTATCGTTTTTTATACTGGTGTTTACAGGCACAACTATTCAAATGTTTTAATGTCATTTTTTAATATGTTTTTAACCAAGATGGCATCTAGTAGTGATACGTTCTAAATATTTAGTACGTATGTGATTAAGTGAATAGTATATTTATTGAGTTGTAGAGGATTTTATGCTGAAAAAAGTAGTGTTCCCAGTTGCGGGCTTGGGTAGTCGTTTTCTACCGGCTACCAAGGCTGTCGCAAAAGAAATGCTGCCAATTGTAGATAAGCCACTTATACAATACGCAGTAGAAGAGGCTATCGAAGCAGGCTGTACCGGTATGGTTTTTGTAACGGGTCGTACAAAAAAATCAATTGAAGATCATTTTGATACTGCCGTAGAACTGGAACTTGAACTGGAGCAGAAACAGAAAACGGCTCTGTTGGAGATTGCGCAGAATACTGCTCCAGATGGAATCTCATTTAGCTTCGTGCGCCAGTCCAGGCCATTGGGGCTGGGGCATGCGGTACTCTGTGCAAAACCGATTGTTGGTAATGAGCCTTTTGCAGTTATCTTGCCCGATGACATGGTTGACCATGATGTCGGTTGTCTAAAACAGATGGTCGATATTCAACAGCAAAGTGGCGGTAGTGTCATTGCGGTAGAAGCAGTGCCGATGGAACAGGTATCAAGTTATGGCGTTGTTGAGGTCGATGATAACGACAGCAACCCGGCGAAAATAATTCATATGGTAGAAAAGCCCACCGTTGAAGATGCTCCCTCGAACAAAGCAGTGATAGGCAGATATATTCTTCAGCCAGAGATATTCTCAATTCTTGAAAATACAGGTAAAGGCGCTGGGGGCGAAATTCAGCTAACCGATGGCATTGAAGTTCTAGCGCAACAACAGGACGTTCATGCATTCAAGTTTGAGGGAATTCGTTATGACTGTGGATCAAAATTGGGGTTTTTAAAGGCTACTGTGCAGTATGCGATGAAGCATGAAACACTTGGCAATGATTTCAGTGAATATCTAAAAACAATCTAACAGATTAATTCAAGACAATAAAAAAGGCCGCTAAAAAGCGGCCTTTTTTGTATGTGGCTCCCCCGCCCGGGCTCGAACCAGGGACCCAATGATTAACAGTCATTTGCTCTACCAACTGAGCTACAGGGGATCTGCGAAGCGGACGCTATATTACTGAGACATGACGCATTGCGCAATGCTCAAGCGCAATTATTTTTACCTATTTGAGAGCATTTGAGATACGACCGATCGCCTTAGTGAGATTGTCCATGCTGGTGGCAAAAGAGACACGGAAATTGCCCTCAGAGCCAAAGGCACTGCCTGGTACGACAGCAACTCCTGCATTGATTAAATGAGATGCTAAATCGAGGTCATTGTTTATCCCATCTGCCGATGAGATGGCCTCAGAAGCATTTGGAAAGGAATAAAAGGTACCATCACTTGGTAGGCAGGCGATCCCCGGAATCGAATTAAAGGCTTCTACGACGTAGTCATGGCGTTTCTTGAATTCACTGACCATCTCAGTAATGCAGTTCTGGTCGCCATTCAGGGCGGCAACAGAGGCAGCCTGGGAGATCGAAGTCGGATTAGAAGTACTTTGCGATTGAATCTTCTTCATTGCTTTGATCAGATCTGCTGGGCCTCCAGCATAGCCAATACGCCAGCCGGTCATTGAGTAGGCTTTAGAAACACCATTTAGAACAATCGTTCTGTCATAAAGATCAGGGCAGGCCATCACGATATTTGAAAAAGCTTCATCTCCCCAAACGATATGCTCGTACATATCATCAGTTGCTATCAGTACATCAGGATAGCGACGCAATACCTCACCAAGCGCCTCTAGTTCGACACGTGTATACGACACCCCGGTTGGGTTAGACGGGCTGTTAATGACAAATAATCGTGTTTTGTCAGTCAGAGCATCATCAAGTTGCTCAGGCGTTATTTTGAAGCGCTGATCGATCCCCGCCTCGACAATGACAGGAATGCCGTCTGCGAGTAAAACCATGTCTGGATAGGAAACCCAGTACGGTGCCGGGATGATGACCTCATCGCCAGGGTTAATCATTGCCTGACACAGATTATAAAAACTCTGCTTGCCGCCACAGGAAACAAGAATCTGATCCATGGCATAAGAAAGATCGTTATCTCGTTGAAATTTATTAATAATTGCCTGTTTCAAATCGACCGTGCCATCGACAGGGGTGTACTTGGTCATGCCAGCATTCAGCGCATCTACAGCTGCAGCTTTTATATGATCGGGTGTATCAAAGTCCGGCTCACCGGCTCCTAACCCAATTACATCTTTACCCTGAGCCCTGAGCTCTGCCGCCTGTGCAGTAATTGCCAGTGTCGGCGAAGGTTTTACCTTTTGAACACGATTTGAAAGAACGATTGACAATGTATGTTACCTTTAGCTGTTGGTGTCATTTTTATGACATATCGACGACGAATGATACTGGAATTACCCGGAAGTAATAAACCCAAAATGGCTGTTAATCCCGCAGAAGAAAAAAGATTTTCTATTCAGAGCCCATTTCAACCCGCAGGTGATCAGCCGACGGCCATCAATGCGCTTGTCGACGGACTGGAAAGTGGGCTTGCACACCAGACTTTGCTCGGTGTAACTGGCTCGGGAAAGACGTTTACCGTCGCGAATGTTATTCAGCGCGTACAGCGCCCAGCGATTATCCTGGCGCCGAACAAGACACTAGCGGCTCAGCTTTATGGTGAGATGAAGGAGTTCTTTCCTGATAACTCTGTAGAATATTTCGTCTCTTACTACGATTACTATCAGCCAGAGGCCTATATTCCTTCCAGTGATATCTATATCGAAAAGGATAGCGCCATTAATGAGCACATTGAGCAAATGCGTTTATCCGCGACTAAAGCGCTGCTGGAACAGTCCGATGCCATTATTGTCGCGTCAGTCTCGTCAATCTATGGCCTGGGCGATCCTGAAGCCTATCTGAGCATGGTGTTGCACCTCGCCAGGGGAAATGAGATCAGCCAACGGGAAATATTGCGACAGCTAGCGGCATTGCAATATGAGCGGAATGACATAGAGCTACACCGTGGAACATTTAGAGTGCGGGGCGATGTCATCGATATCTTTCCGGCAGAATCCGAACAGGACGCGGTACGTGTTGAGTTGTTCGATGATGAAGTCGAAAGCCTGAGCTGGTTTGATCCATTAACCGGTCAGGTTCTGCGAAGTGTCCCACGTATCACCGTCTATCCAAAGAGTCACTATGTGACACCGAGAGATCGAATCGTTAAGGCGATTGATAAGATTAAATCTGAACTCAGAGAACGTCTGGAGCAACTGCATTCATTACATAAACTGGTTGAGGCTCAACGGCTGGAACAGCGTACTCGCTACGATATTGAAATGCTGACGGAGCTTGGACATTGTAAAGGTATTGAGAACTATTCAAGACTGTTAACGGGAAGGGCACCAGGCGAACCGCCGCCCACATTGTTCGATTACCTGCCTGAAAATGCCATCATGATTATCGATGAAAGCCATGTCACGGTGCCGCAGATTGGTGCCATGTATAAAGGTGACCGTTCACGGAAGGAAAATCTGGTCGAATACGGCTTTCGTCTACCGTCGGCCATGGACAACAGGCCACTGAAATTTGATGAATGGTCTAATCGAGCGCCACAGGCGATCTATGTATCGGCGACTCCCGGTAAATACGAAATTGCGAAAAATCCTGAAGTTGTAGAACAGGTCGTTAGGCCCACTGGACTGATAGACCCGCCGGTTGAAATCCGTCCTGCTACAACTCAGGTTGATGATGTCATGTCCGAAATACAACCGCGTGTAGATGCGAATGAGCGTGTATTGATTACCACACTAACCAAGCGCATGGCAGAAGACCTGACCGAATATCTCGATGAGCATGGCGTACGAGTACGTTATCTACACTCTGATATCGATACCGTTGAACGTGTTGAAATCATTCATGACCTACGAGCTGGAGAGTTTGATGTGCTCGTCGGTATTAACCTCCTGCGGGAAGGACTCGATATGCCTGAGGTCTCACTGGTCGCGATACTGGATGCAGATAAAGAGGGATTTTTAAGGTCTGAAGGGTCATTGATTCAGACCATTGGCCGAGCGGCTCGTAATCTAAACGGTAAAGCGATCTTGTACGCGGATAAGATGACCGGATCGATGCAGCGTGCGATAGACGAAACAGACCGTCGCCGTGCAAAGCAGATCGCGCATAATGAAGAGCATGGCATCACGCCAAAGTCGGTGATCAAAAAAGTTAAAGACATCATGGAGGCCGTACCGGGACGTGGATCAGCTTACAACAAGAAAAAATCCAAAGGCCTGAAAGCGGCTGAAATGAAAAAGGAATATTCTAAGATGTCGCCGAATGAGATCGCCAAACAGATTAAAAAGCTGGAGGAGAAGATTTACCAGAATGCGCGTGATCTAGAGTTTGAACAGGCGGGTGCTGTTAGAGTTCAGATTAATCAGATTAATGAGAACTTTGTTGGGGTGTAGAGTCATTGACAGCCGCTTTTTTTCCGGTATCTTTGCGCGACCTATAGACGCGTAGCTCAGTTGGTTAGAGCACCACCTTGACATGGTGGGGGTCGGTGGTTCGAATCCACTCGCGTCTACCAAATTATCGTCTGTGGCTCTACTCAGATGGCACGGAAAAAGGCAAAAATGTCTTCAAAATGCTCATGTACCGGTTTGTACACTGCGCTTTTTCAGAAATGTTTGCCTTTTTTCGCACTCAACTGAGCGACCCACAAACGACAATTACATACTTTTTTTTCACGCGATCTTGCGTAGGGATCGCCACTGATGAGGACTCAAAATGCCCCAAATTACCCTCCCTGACGGAAGTGCCCGTCAATTCGATAATTCCGTAACTGTTATGCAGGTCGCAGAGGACATTGGTCCCGGGTTGGCGAAGGCGACGCTTGCGGGAAAAGTTGGTGATGAACTCGTCGATGCATCCTATTTAATAGAAACCGATGCAGATGTGGCGATTATTACAAATAAAAGCGAAGAGGCACTGGAACTGATTCGTCATGATGCAGCCCATGTGATGGCGCAGGCCGTGCAGGAGCTCTATCCCGGTACACAGGTCACTATTGGCCCAGCGATTGAGAACGGCTTCTATTACGATTTCGCTCGTGAAAAGCCGTTTACGCCTGACGATCTAGCCAAGATCGAATCAAAGATGAATGAGATCGTCGGACGTAATCTACCGATTGAGCGTGAAGTCCTGTCTCGTGAAGACGCGATTCAGACATTCAAAGATATCGGCGAAGATTACAAAGTCCAGATTATTGAAGCGATTCCGGAAGGGGATGATATTTCAATCTATCGCCAGGGCGACTGGTTCGACGTTTGTCGTGGCCCGCATCTTCCCAGTACCGGCAAGTTACCCAAGGCTTATAAATTGATGAAAATCGCTGGCGCCTATTGGCGCGGCGATTCGAATAACGAAATGCTGCAGCGCGTCTATGGCACAGCATGGACGGATAAAAAAGCACTTAAGCAGTATCTGCATCAATTAGAAGAAGCTGAGAAGCGTGATCATCGTCGCATCGGTAAGCATCAGGATCTGTTTCATATGCAGGAAGAAGCACCTGGTATGGTGTTCTGGCATGACAAAGGCTGGACGATTTATAAAGTGATTGAAGACTATATGCGTGCCAAGTTACGTCAGCGTGACTATAAAGAGATCAATACGCCACAGGTCGTGGACTTTTCACTGTGGGAAAAGTCGGGCCACGCCGATAAGTTCGGTGATGATATGTTTGCTGTTGAATCAGAGGGCCGTGATTTCGCGATTAAGCCGATGAACTGTCCTTGTCATATCCAGGTGTTTAACCAGGGGTTAAAAAGCTATCGTGATTTGCCGTTGCGATTGGCGGAGTTTGGTTCCTGTCATCGTAATGAGTTATCCGGCGCTTTGCATGGTTTGATGCGTGTTCGCGGATTTACCCAGGATGACGCCCATATCTTTTGCACAGAAGAACAGATCCAGCCAGAGGTCGCGAGCTTTATCGACTTTTTGCACGATGTATATAAAGACTTTGGTTTTGATGAAGTCATCTATCGTCTATCAACACGGCCAGAAAAGCGCGTGGGTAGTGACGAAAGCTGGGACAAAGCCGAGAAGGCACTGGCCGATGCACTTGATAGTAAAGAACTTCCCTGGCAAGAATTGCCGGGTGAGGGCGCTTTCTATGGGCCGAAAATTGAATTCTCACTGAAAGATTGCATTGGACGAGTCTGGCAATGTGGCACGATCCAGGTGGATTTCTCCATGCCGGGACGTCTGGATGCGCAGTATGTCGATGAGCACAGCGAACGACAGGTTCCGGTGATGCTACACCGCGCAATCCTGGGTTCATTTGAGCGTTTTATCGGTATTTTGATCGAGAACTATGCGGGCTCTTTACCGGCCTGGTTATCCCCGGTTCAGGCCACAGTGATCAATATTACGGGCAAACATGAGGAATATGCGAAAAAAGTGCAAGAATTCCTTCTAAATCAAGGTGTCAGAGCTGAATCGGACTTGAGAAATGAAAAGATCGGCCTTAAAATCCGCGAGCTCAGTATGCAACGGGTTCCATATCAGCTGGTCGTAGGTGATCGTGAGATGGAACAGAACACGGTAGCCGTGCGAACTCGTACTGGTGAGGATCTTGGCAGCATGCCTTTAGAGGCATTCGCTGAGAAGCTGAATCAGGAAATCGATAGTCGCGGCAGAGACGCCTTAACCGAGTAAGCGTAGGCTTATCAGGTTGAGGTTTTTTATTTGGAGGACTGAAATATCGCAGCAAAAGAGAACCGCCTGAACGAGGACATTACTGCTACCGAAGTTAGACTCATTGGAGCTGACGGAGGACAGGCCGGCATTGTAAGCATAGATCAAGCACGTAGTGCAGCTAAAGATGCAGGACTGGATTTAGTAGAAATAGTACCAAACGCGGATCCGCCTGTTTGTCGAGTCATGGACTACGGCAAGTTCAAATACGAAGCGAGCAAAAAAGCTCAGCAGGCCAAGAAAAAGCAGAAGCAAACTACGGTAAAAGAAATTAAATTTCGCCCTGGAACAGAAGAGGCTGACTATCAGGTCAAACTGAAGAAGTTGGTCAATTTTCTATCCGAAGGTGATAAAACCAAAGTCACACTGCGTTTCCGCGGGCGAGAAATGGCCCATCAGGAGCTCGGCGCTCAATTATTATAGCGCATCGAACAGGACCTACTAGAGTACGGTAAGGTAGAACAATACCCGAAAATGGAAGGTCGTCAGATGGTTATGGTAATTGGCCCACACAAGAAGTGATTCTGGTTGAGTTATACCGCCAGGTGATAAACGAATTTATTTTTTTACAGGAACGTAGTTATGCCAAAGATTAAGACAAATAGTGGAGCTGCCAAACGGTTTAGAAAAACCGCTTCGGGTAAGTTCAAGCGAAACAAATCGCATCGTCGTCACATTCTGACGAAGAAGCCGACCAAGCGTATGCGTCACCTGCGTGATGCAGCATATGTCCATCCTGCTGATGAAGGTCTGGTAAAACAGATGCTTCCATACGCATAAGCAGCTACAGGAGTTGAACCATGGCTAGAGTAAAACGTGGCGTAGTTGCGCACTCAAAACACAAGAAAGTATTAAAGAAAGCGAAAGGTTATTACGGAGCACGTAGTCGTGTTTACCGCGTTGCCAAGCAGGCGGTAATTAAAGCCGGTCAATATGCTTATCGCGATCGCCGTCAGAAGAAACGTCAATTCCGTTCATTGTGGATTGCGCGTATCAATGCTGAAGCACGTGAATGCGGTCTGTCTTACAGCCGCCTCATCAACGGTCTGCATAAAGCAGGTATTGAAGTAGATCGTAAGATCCTTGCTGAACTGGCAGTTGATGACAAAGCAAGCTTTGCAGCGTTAGCTGATCAGGCGAAGGCAGCTCTCGAAGCAGCATAATGCATTTTGATTGCGCATCTTTACGCCCAGCTCGGCGTTAAAATTTAGTTCGGTGTACTCATGTACTTATTTGTACACTGCGTCACCTCACTAAATTTTGCCTTGATCTGAACGTAAAGCTACTGCAATCAAAACACATTGCAGCTTTAAATATTAAGGGGAGGGCATATGCCTTCCCCTTTTTTATTGTTTGAAACAAAAAAGGGTTTCAATGGAAGACATCAATAATTTGTTATCTGATGCATTAAGCGCTTTGCAGTCCTGTGAAGACATGAATGCATTAGAAGAACTGCGCGTGCAGTATCTAGGCAAGAAGGGCCAGATTACTGAACGACTTAAATCATTAGGTTCATTGCCGCCAGATGAAAAGCCCAAAGCAGGCCAGGCGATCAATCAGGCCAAGCGTGAATTTCAGCAACAACTGGAAGAACGTAAAGCATCTCTCGAAGCGGCAGCGATTGAATCGAAGTTAGCTGCAGAGCGCATTGATGTCACGCTGCCGGGCCGTGGTTTGCCAACGGGTGGACTACATCCAGTGACAACAACGATGCGTCGTATCGCCAGCCTGTTTGAAGGCATGGGCTTTCAGGTCGCCGAAGGCCCAGAGATTGAAGATGACTTTCACAACTTTGAAGCACTGAATATTCCACCGCATCATCCAGCGCGTGCCATGCACGATACATTTTATTTCGATGCGCATCGTTTACTGCGTACGCATACCTCGCCAGTACAGGTGCGTACCATGGAAAATCAGGAAGCACCTTTGCGTGTGATAGCACCTGGGCGTGTATATCGCTGTGATTCTGATTTAACACACACGCCGATGTTTCATCAGGTCGAAGGTTTGTTTATCGATCATTCGGTTAGCTTTGCTGATTTAAAGGGCACACTGGTTGAATTTATGCGTCATTTCTTTGAGAAGGATGATCTGGAGCTGCGTTTCCGGCCTTCTTATTTTCCATTCACAGAACCTTCCGCTGAAGTCGATATTCAATGCGTCATGTGTGAAGGCGAAGGTTGTCGTGTCTGTAGTCATACCGGCTGGCTGGAGGTACTGGGTTGCGGCATGGTGCATCCTAATGTACTCAAGCAGGTGAATATCGATACCGATGAATGGACCGGTTATGCCTTCGGTCTTGGCGTGGAACGTTTGGCGATGCTTCGTTATGGCGTAAATGATCTACGCCTGTTCTTTGAAAATGATCTGCGCTTCCTGCGCCAGTTTAACTAGGGAGCCATAAGATGAAAATTAGTGAACAATGGTTACGCGAGTGGGTTAATCCTGATGTCGATACAGCGACACTTTCAGAACAGTTAACGATTGCAGGCCTTGAGGTCGACGGTGTTGAACCAGCTGCAGGTGAGTTTACGGGCGTGGTTGTCGGTGAAGTACTGGATGTACAGCCTCACCCAGATGCAGACAAGTTACGTGTATGTCAGGTAAGTGACGGTAATGAAACCATACAGGTAGTTTGTGGTGCATCGAATGTCCGTAAAGGTCTGAAAATACCTTTCGCACAGGTGAATGCTCGCCTGCCGGGTGGTATGAAAATCAAGAAAGCGAAACTCCGCGGCGTAGAGTCATTTGGCATGTTGTGTTCCGAACAGGAGCTGGGTATGGCCGACAGTGCCGATGGCTTACTTGAATTACCTGACTCAGCCGATGTCGGTAAAACGATGAATGATTATCTGAAGCTGGATGATCAAATCATCGAAGTGGATCTGACTCCGAACCGTGGTGATTGTTTGAGCGTACTCGGTATTGCACGCGAAGTCGCCGCAATTAACAACATGCCGTTTACCGAGCAGGAAACGGCTGAAGTCGCTGCGACAATAGCTGATACGTTTCCTGTGAAACTGTCTTCACCGGAGGACTGCCCTGTTTACGCGGGTCGTGTTGTTAAAGGTATTAATACACAGGCAGAAACACCGCTATGGATGCAGGAGAAGCTACGTCGTTCAGGACTGCGTCCAATTAGCCCTGTCGTCGATGTA
>CALODD010000073.1:0-12736 GCA_942491945.1 uncultured Gammaproteobacteria bacterium
CAGTTAGGCGCTTTTCAATAATACGTACAAGGCACCATTGCCACCGTCTTGTGGCATAGCCGGACAGTAAGCAAGTACAGCCGGCATTTGCCGTAACCAGATCGCAACACTAGGCTTAAGGACAGCACGAGACTCCGATTTTCCACCTTTGCCGTGAACGATAATGATATGTTTGATGCGGCGGTCCTGGCATTCTGCAATGAAGCTCTCAAGCTCATTCAAAGCAATTTCACGGGTCATACCATGTAGATCAATACCTTCCTGTGGCGCAGGTTGTCCCCTTTTTAACTGTCTAAAGACCTTATCCTGTATACCGTCTTTCCTGTAGTAAAAGAAATCGACACTTAATTCTTTTTCATCAGGTAATTCGGGATGTGCGGAAATAGCCTGATGTGTATCTCGGCCAGCATCAGCATGTAGTACAGGCCGCGGTTTAGGCCTGGGCTTCCATTCTTCGACCGTGTCGGTCTTTACACGCTGGATGTCGCCAAAGGCAGACTGGAATAACGAATTGTCGTCATCAGGGTCGTTCATAGTATCGCCACGGTATGAAGCTTAAAGTATAGTATCGCGCTTATTAATCGAGGTTCCCAAGGTTATATCTTCGTGCGCATCCTGTTAAGTAATGATGATGGATATCAGGCTCCTGGTATACAGACTCTCTTTGAAAAACTGTCTCAAAAGCACGAAGTCACCGTGGTCGCGCCGGATCAGGATCGAAGTGGTGCTAGCAATTCTTTGACGCTGGATAAGCCACTGCGAGTGCGTCAGCATGGGGAGAATATTTATAGCGTATCTGGAACCCCGACAGATTGTGTGCACCTGGCCATTACCGGGCTGCTGGAACAGGAGCCGGATATCGTCATCTCAGGAATCAATGCGGGGCCTAATCTCGGCGATGATGTGCTCTATTCAGGAACGGTCGCTGCCGCAATGGAAGGGCGGCATTTAGGTTACCCCGCTATCGCGGTTTCATCTTCATCGTTTACACCGCTATATCTTGATATCACGGCTGAACTTGTAGATGATTTAGTGAATCAAGTCGTCAAGAAAGCCCCTCCCAGTAATATGATTTTCAACCTCAATGTGCCGGACATACCTGAAGTATGCCTAAGTGACCTGGTGGTTACTCGATTAGGCAGTCGACATAAGGCCGAGCCTGTCATTAAGTCGGAAGACCCGCGTGGTGAGCCTATTTACTGGGTCGGTCCGCCTGGAGCCGAGCAGGATGCGGGTGCTGGAACAGATTTTCATGCCATGCAAAATCAACTGCCCTCATTAACGCCATTGTATTTTGACTTGACCCATCATGCCGCATTGGATCCGCTTGCAAAGTGGGTGGAGCAGTCATGATGGTCAATGCTATTCAGAAGCAGGGCATTGGAATGACCTCTCAGCGAGCACGAGATCGACTCGCGGCACGTCTGAAAGAAAAAGGTATTCAGCACCCGGATGTCCTGAATGCAATCAGCGATGTCCCACGACATCTGTTCGTTGACGAGGCCCTGTCGCATCGTGCATATGAAGATGATGCCTTACCAATTGGTAGCGGTCAGACGATCTCTCAACCCTATATCGTTGCCAGAATGACGGAAGTACTACTCCAGGACGGTATCCCCGAGAGGGTGCTGGAAGTTGGTACCGGTTCCGGCTATCAGGCGGCTATCCTTTCTAAAATTGTACCCTCTGTTTACAGCGTCGAGCGTATCAGGGATTTACTGGTACAGGCCAAGCGTCGTTTCAGACAATTAAAGATGAGCAATGTCATGGCAAAGCATAGTGATGGCACATGGGGCTGGCCAGAATCCGGGCCTTATGACGCCATTATGGTCACTGCAGCCCCGGAAGTTGTGCCCGATAGTTTACTTGAGCAATTGGCTGTTGGAGGGCGGATGGTAATTCCTGTTGGAAAGGGGCGCTCGGTGCAGGAATTACGTTGTATACACCGTACCAGTGAGGGATTTGAATCTGAAGTGCTCGAAATGGTGTCTTTTGTCCCATTTTGTGCAGGAAAAGCTTAATGAAGGTAATAAGTGAATGAATATTTTTACGAAACTATATGACATGGCATTACGATGGGCCGCTCATCGGCATGCCAGTTATTACCTCGGTGGTTTGAGCTTTGCAGAATCCTCTTTCTTTCCGATTCCACCGGACGTCATGTTAGCGCCGATGACATTGGCGAAACCTGATAAATGGTTTCATTATGCGCTTCTCACGACAGTCACTTCGGTTCTGGGTGGCGTCATGGGGTATCTCATTGGTTATTTTGCCTTTGAGCTGGTGCAGCCCTGGATACAGGAATTTGGTTATCAGGCCCGTTTTGAAAAGGCCCAGGTATGGTTTGAAGAATGGGGCTTCTGGGTTGTTTTGATAGCTGGTTTTTCGCCCATTCCATATAAAGTATTCACTATCGCGGCTGGTACTCTTTCCCTGTTTCTACCGACATTTATCATTGCTTCGATCATTGGTCGTGGGGCCCGCTTCTTTATGGTTGCTGGCCTGATCAACTGGGGTGGCGAGGCCTTTGAGAAAAAGCTCCGGGAGTACGTCGAAATACTCGGTTGGTTAGTCGTTGTAGCTTTGATTGTCGCCATCATATTATTACGGTGAAGGTGATCGTATTTATCGACTGTTAGCATCGCTGGCCCTTTGTATTCTGCTCACCGCCTGCGGTGGTAGCCGTGGTCCTGTAGAGGTCGATGATCGTTCGGTATCCGGGACTAAACGTTCAACGGTCACTAAACAATCATCCGATTGGGTGACGGTTCGACGTGGCGATACGCTATTTTCTATTTCTTTTTCTCATGGCTATGACTTTAAAACGATTGCTCGAATAAATGGCATTAAAAAGCCTTATACAATTTATCCAGGGCAACGCCTACGCCTGAAATCTACGGCAAAGTCAGTACGTAAAAAGTCTTCGTCGAAGAAAGCCACCAAATCCTCGAAAAAAACAAGCAAAAAATCTTCTCGCCCTGTAAAGAAAGTGACACGTCAATACTCAACAATACGTTGGCAATGGCCTGTCAAAGGGCGGATCTTAAGGGGATATTCATCTAAAGCACCTCGAAAGAAGGGGATTGGTATCACTGCTCGAAGGGACCAGGAGATCCATGCGGCAGCACCCGGTAAAGTAGTTTATTCGGGTGATGGCTTAATAGGTTATGGCAATCTGATTATTCTGAAGCATGACGAAACTTATTTGAGTGCATACGCTCATAATAGTAAGGTGTTTATCAAGGAAGGGCAGCAGGTTAAAAAGGGGCAGAAAGTTGCTCTGATGGGTGTCAATGAAAACAATACACCGATGCTGCATTTTGAAATCAGGAAGAATGGTAAACCGGTAAACCCTTTAGGTTATTTACCGAAGTAGGAGAAGTAGACGTAATACACACAACATCAATATAAATTATAAAAATGACAAAATCGGATGGTGAGAAGATGAACCAGAACGAAGTCTCGACTGAAAAGCCAGTTCTAGAAGAGGGGGAAGTGCCGCAAGGTACGGGGGCAACTGAAGATAAGGCGGTGGCGCCAACGAAGAAAAATATCTTTACCACACGTGTAACCGATGGCGAGCTCGACGCAACGCGGCTCTATCTGAATGAAATTGGTTATTCGTCATTATTGACCGCAGAAGAAGAAGTTTATTACTCACGATTAGCCCAAAAAGGCGATGAATCAGCACGTGCCACCATGATTGAGAGTAATTTACGTCTCGTCGTCAAAATCGCACGTCGCTATATGAATCGTGGTCTGGCACTGCTTGATCTCATTGAGGAAGGTAATCTGGGATTGATTCACGGGGTTGAGAAATTTGACCCAGAACGAGGATTCCGGTTTTCGACCTACGCAACCTGGTGGATACGCCAGACAATCGAACGCGCCATCATGAATCAGACACGCACCATTCGTCTGCCGATTCATGTAATCAAGGAGATCAATGTCCATCTCAAGGCGGTTAGGCACCTGACGCAAGAATTAGATCGAGAGCCGACTACTGAAGAAATAGCCGATTTTCTGGATAAGCCAATTAAAGATGTAAAGAAAATGCTCGGTTTGAATGAACGGGTCACTTCAGTCGATACCCCTGTCAGCTCAGACAGTAAAAAGCTGGTCGTTGATATGATCGAAGACGAAAATATCAAAGATCCATCTACGATGATCCAGGATGAAGATATCAATGATCATCTGGATGAATGGCTCTCCAGACTGAATGAAAAACAGCGTGAGGTTGTGCGTCGTCGCTTTGGACTACAGGGATATGAAAAATCGACTCTGGAAGAAGTAGGGAAGAGTATTGGCGTGACTCGAGAGAGAGTTAGGCAGATTCAGATGGATGCACTGAGGCGTTTACGCAAGATACTTGAAAAAGAAGGCCTCAATTTAGAGTCATTAATGGAATAATTTCACGGTTTTGCAAGCTATTCTAGGTTAGAATCCTTACAGTAAGCTTTGAATTGGACTGGATATACATATATATTACAGTTAGTTATAGAATGTTTTTATAAATTTTGTGAGATATGAAATGAGTAGATTAATACTCCTAGTTTGTTTTGCGTTATTTTTCGGCATGACACATGCAGATACAGGCAAGGTCGCCAATAGTAGTGGAGCTGTTTTAGTTAACGGCTTTCCAGTAAAGGATCATCAGCGAATCCAGGCTGGAGATCAGATTGTCACAGGCGAAAAAAGTCATGTGACGATCGTGATGAGCGATCGTTCTGTTATCGATCTAAAAGCTAAGACTCGGTTCAAGTTAGATAAGTACTCTTTTAATAAGAATGAGCCAGAGAAAGGCTCCTCACTAATGAATCTACTGTCAGGCGGGTTCAGGTATATCAGTGGCCTGGTAGGTAGATCTAATCCTAAAAATGCCTCTATCAGAATGGGAACAGTAACCGCCGGTATTCGTGGTAGTTTTGTAGTATTTAGTACCGACGGTACAAAGAGTAGTGTTCAAACTGAGAAAGGCTCAGCCGAGATGGTGTTTCCTGATGGGAGCCGTTTGACAGTAAATAATGGCCAGACTGGGGTTTTGCGTGGTGGTAAGGGCAGTGTCGATAAGACCATAACACCTGACAATGTATTTACATCGCTTCAACGCTTAAAAAATGGTAATGATTTGAATAAAACCCTAACAGATGCTGAAAGTGCTTTACTTGTGATGGCTTTGATTAATGAAGGTCCTACGATGTCCCCGCCTATGTCTTCTGCTGATATCAGAGCTGCGGTTAAAAAAGTTGTGAAGGCGAACCCTGATGCGGGCCCACTAATTGCGGTCGCGGTCGTCGCTGTAACCGATAATGATGATAATCCGTCTACAGATAATTTGATTAAAGATATTAAAGATGCCGATCCAAATGATGACGATACTGCTATTGATAAGGCGAAAGAAGAGGCTGAGAAAGAAGAGGAAAAAGGTGAATTAACCAGTACTGCAGTAGTTGGTGCAGGTGGTGGTGATGGTAAGTCAAGTGTAGCGAATCCCTAGTATCTAAAATATGTTCTAAAAAAAGGCCCGTAAAGGGCCTTTTTTATTGAGTTGCCAACTGAATAGTACTGATTGCACTAGCCTTTGGTCTTATGCACAAATACTCCATTGAAGTCATTACCCGGCGGTTCGTCAATATAGTGTTCGCAACGTTTAATATACATGTTGTAAACGTTTTTATTGGTTTTATCTGGCCAGTTATTTTCAATATCTTTGAAGATTGTAAGAGCCTCTTCAAATCTGGCATCCTGGTAGGCCTCAATACCGCTGTGATAGTAATCTAATTCTTCCTGTAAACGTTGTTTGTCTATATTAAATAAAGAGGTGTTCCAGAGGGTTACGCTAAGGTCAGCATAATCCACAATTTGCCAGATTTCGACGGGTATAGATTGACCTTTTACTGTTACCAGGTCGAGGAAACGGTATATGTATTTATCCTCTGGAATTCGAGCTTTAACGTGATTAGAAATATTGCACATGGAATTATAGAACTTACATAATGCTTCCAGGCGAGCGCCCAGGTTGATGGGATCGCCAATAGCCGTGTAGTCACTTCTTCCACTGCTTCCCATTTCTCCGACTGTTGCGACACCTACATTAATACCAATGCCGATTTCAATCGGTTCGACGCCCATGCCTTCGGCCATGCTGCAGATATTAGCAAAGCGTGGATCGTTTTTAACCTTTACATTGAGTGGTTCTACGGCATGGATTTGATCGAGGGTGGCATCGACTGCTTTTTCGACATGATTTTCAACCAGTGCAGGTGCATTCCAGTACGACATGATGGCATCACCGATAAACTTGTCGACCGTACCTTCATATTTCATGATGATTTTGGTCATGTCATCCATGTATTCGTTAAGGAACTGGATGAGGGTATGCGCATCGCCCGCAGCCTCTGAAATGTTCGTAAAGTTTCTGACGTCGGAAAAGGTGACCGAAATTTCATGTTCCTTAGCGATAAAGGCATTCTCGCCTTTATCGGCATTGTTGATGATGTCTTCCATGACCTGGGGTGAGACCTTGGAGGCAAATTTTCCACGAATCAGGTTCTTCTGTTTGGTTTCCAGAAAATAGTTAGAAATTACTGCCACCAGTGAGCCAAGAATCAGGGCAAGCAGAGGATAAAAAATGCTGAGAATCAGTCCTTCACTAAATAAAAGATAGTTGATGAAATAAAGAAAGATAAAACCTATTGCTACTATGACGAAAGGTAATAGCAGCGCGCCACTGTAACCGATCACCAGTGCAGCAGTTAGTGACATCAGGGCGATCATGAAATAGTCCATGACTTCTGCTTCCGCCGGTTTATGAATGAAATCCCCAGTCAGAATGTTATCGATGAAATTGGCATGAATTTCAACGCCTGGATAAATGGAGTCGAACGGTATGTTTCTGAGATCAAGCAATCCCGTTGCAGAAGTACCAATAAGAATAATTTTGTCTTTAATGTTGGCAGTATCGAATTTTTTATTAATGATATCGGCTGCTGAAATATATTGATAAGTGAATGACGGGCCTCGGTAATTAACTGCCATACGTCCATGGACATCCGTTGGTATATCGATTCCGCCCATACTGACACCACGGACGCCTAGTTCATCGTAATGAATATCGACTTGCTCAATACCTGCGGCCGTACGTAATAGCTCTAGTCCTATCGAAGGATAAATTTCATTCTGGTACGCGATGACGAGTGGTACAGATCGGATGACTCCATCGTCATCTGGGGTAACTGTGAAAAAGCCGCTGGTGAAAGCGCCGTCCTGGATGGCTGGTAGATTCGTGATGACGCCCTCAGGTTGTAATAAATATTCGTGTTGCTTGCCACGTTGAATAAAGCCACCGGGGATATTGGGTGCTTTTTTATTCAGGTATATCTCGTTTTTGCTGAAATCAAAGGTATAACCCAGAACTGCTCGTGTTTTAGCGACAGTGTCTGCGAGTGTCTGATCGTAATTGATGATTTTTTCTACTGGAACACTATCGGTGATATCTAGTTCTTCGATTATGCGATGTGGTGAAGATTTATCGGGTTCTGGAAACATGATATCGAAACCGATGGCGGCCGCTCCGGCATCAGAAAGATTCTGTGTCATGGTCGCGACTATATTTCGCTTCCATGGGAACTGCCCGATTTCCTTTAGTGAACGTTCGTCGATGTCGATAATAACAACTCCGTCAGTAGGTGTGATACTGCCGCGGTTTTTGAACAGCGAGTCTCTCAGCTGATTATCGAATACGGAGAACTGATCCGTAAAAAACAGAGAAAGACTGATAGTGAGGATGGAAACTAAAATACCTAATCCACTGTACGTTAAGAATTTTTGCATCAATGTTTCCTTAAAATATTATCTGGCAATTGAATAATTTGTACCTTATTCACTAGGTTCAATCATAAATATAGCAGCACAAACACTACGATCCTCAGATAATAGTACGTTATATGTCCTGCTGGCAGCAGCTGTATCCATAACCTCTAATCCCAATCGTTTTTCTGCTGCTAGTTTCAAAATATTCGGTGGTGGGAATATTTGCTTTTTGCCTGTCCCGAGAATGATGATGTCCACATCAGTGTCAATGACAGCCTGGAAATCATCATCAGTTAGTGAATCAACCGAATCGACATTCCAGTCAAGAATCTGGTCCTTGGTCAGAATAATGGGCTGTGAGTAGGTTTCCTTATTAATCTGGATATTACCAACCTCATATGTTTTGATGCTGAAATCAGCATTATTTTTATCGAGCGATATCTTCATTTTTCTTTATCAGCCGTTACTGTCATGGTAAGTTGTGCGACTTTGTGTGTGGGCCTGTTTCAGGCTTATGTCATTGTATAACAAGTTATCTCAGGTACAGGAAATTGAACGAAGAATTTGCGCGTATTAATCGTCTGCCCCCTTATGTGTTAGCAGAAGTGACGGCACTCAAGGCGGCGGCACGAGCGCGTGGCGAAGACATTATCGATTTCGGCATGGGTAATCCCGATCAGCCGACTCCTAAGCATATTGTTGATAAGCTGACCGAAGCCGCCCAACGTGGTGATACCCATCGCTATTCGATGTCTCGGGGTATCCCGCGTCTGCGACGAGCCATGACGAACTGGTACAAAGATCGTTATGACGTCGATCTTGATCCTGAGACTCAGGCGATTGTGACAATTGGCTCGAAGGAAGGCCTGGCCCATCTGGCATTAGCGATGATGTCTCCTGGAGATGCTGCTTTGGTGCCAAACCCTGCTTATCCAATTCATCCTTATGGTTTTGTGATTGCGGGTGCGGATATCCGTCATGTACCGATGAATGACGAAGTTGATTTCTTCGAGGAACTAGAAAAGGGGATCGTAGATTCCTGGCCAAAGCCAAAGGTTCTAGTACTGAATTTTCCGGCAAACCCGACAGGTCATTGTATCGAGCTAGATTTTTTCGAAAAAGTGATCGCAATCGCAAAAGAGCACAATATCTGGGTTGTCCATGATCTGGCCTATGCAGATATTGTTTACGATGGCTACAAAGCGCCGTCGATACTTCAGGTTCCCGGTGCATCCGATATTGCGGTCGAGTTTTTCTCGCTATCAAAAAGTTACAACATGCCAGGCTGGCGTGTTGGTTTTATGTGCGGAAACGAGACATTAGTCAGCGCACTTGCACGTATGAAGTCTTACCTCGATTACGGCATGTTTACGCCAATTCAGGTGGCAGCTATTGCAGCGCTTGAAGGGCCGCAAGATTGTGTAGCAGAGATTCGCGATATGTATCAGAGTCGACGTGATGTTCTGTGCCAGGGGCTCAATGCCATGGGCTGGCACATCACACCACCGAAGGCGACGATGTTTGTCTGGGTGAAGATACCAGAAGCATATTCAGATATGGGTTCGCTAGAGTTCTCCAAGAAAGTATTAAAAGACGCCAAGGTTGCTGTTTCTCCAGGGTTGGGTTTCGGAAGCTATGGTGATAATCATGTTCGTTTTGCCTTAATTGAAAACGAACATCGTACACGTCAGGCAATTCGTGGTCTGCGTGAAATGTTTAAAAAAGACGGCCTGCTTAAATCGTAGATCGTTTAGTCCGTATATATTTAAGGAAAGAATACACATGGATGCAGTAAAAGTTGGATTACTGGGTTTAGGTACTGTTGGCGGAGGAACTGCTACAGTCTTACTGCGTAATGCAGAGGAAATTGCTCGCCGTGCCGGTCGAGGTATTGTGGTCGATATGGCGGCAGCACTGGAGCCAGAGCGTGCCAAGGAGCTTGGTTTAACCGATGCACGCATTACCAGTAATGCAGAAGAAGTGGTTAACGATGATGCATGCGAAATCATTGTTGAGTTGATTGGTGGTTATGAACCAGCACGCACACTTGTTTTACAGGCGATTGCCAATGGCAAACACGTCGTGACTGCTAACAAGGCGCTGATTGCCATGCATGGCGAAGAGATCTTTCAGGCAGCTCAGGAAAAAGGAGTTGTTGTCGCGTATGAAGCAGCAGTCGCTGGTGGTATCCCGATCATCAAAGCGGTTCGTGAAGGCCTGAGTGCAAATCACGTTCAATGGGTCGCGGGTATTATTAACGGTACAGGTAACTTCATCCTGACTGAAATGCGTGATAAGGGTCGTGATTTTGATGACGTACTCGCCGAAGCACAGGCACTGGGTTATGCGGAAGCTGACCCGACTTTTGATGTCGAAGGTATCGATGCAGCGCATAAGCTTACAATCCTTGCCTCTATATCATTTGGAATTCCATTGCAGTTTGATGCCTGTTATACCGAAGGCATTAGTAAAATCACCCGTGAAGATGTGACCTACGCAGAGGAACTGGGTTATCGCATAAAACACCTGGGTATCGCCCGTCGCACAGACAATGGAATCGAGATGCGTGTACACCCAACCTTAATTCCTGAAAAACGTTTAATCGCAAATGTCGATGGCGTCATGAATGCTGTACTGGTGATGGCCGATGCAGTTGGACCAACGCTTTATTACGGTGCTGGTGCCGGTGATGAACCAACGGCTTCAGCGGTTGTTGCAGACATCGTTGATGTTGTTCGAGGCCTGAATACAGCACATGAGAACCGTGTACCTGCTTTAGGCTTTCAGGCTGACTCAATCCAGGATACACCTGTCCTGCCAATGAGCGAGGTGCATACTTCGTATTACCTGCGTATGCGTGCACTTGATCGTGCAGGTGTTCTCGCTGAGGTGACATCTATTCTGGGCGATGCGGGCATTAGTATCGAAGCTATGATTCAGAAAGACCCTGAAGAGGAATCACAGGCTGATATCATCATGCTGACTCACCATGTGAAAGAACAACAAATGAATACGGCGATTACCGCGATTGAAGCATTAGATACAATCTCAGGGACTGTTACCCGTATTCGTATGGAACCTCTGGGATAACAATGAGTTTAAAGCCAGACGACTACGAATTTATTCGCAAAGAACGTCGTCTGGTGAGCAGTTGGCCGCTCGTCGGAGGAGGGGCCTTATTCCTGTTGCTAGTATTCTATGCATGGCTGTCTTTCGCCTACCCGCAGCTCGCTAATCCTGCCTACGTCTATTCCCACCTCAGAGATAATAAACTCTCACAAGATATTATCGTTATGCTGGCGTTTATGGCGCCTGTATTACTGACAATGTTATTTGCAACCGTCGGAATTATGATTGGATATGTATTTGCATTTATGAGGAAGGAGAAACGGTTGCTGGATATCCTTGATCGACGAAATACAAATTAATCATTCAAAAACGAAATAACCTCGTTCTCAATTTCTTCCTTCTCTACAATCGTCTTCTGTGCGATTGGCTTCTCGAATAACTCTGCAATCATCGTAGGAATGTTTAAACCCGAAGCTTCGGAAATATATTTTAGCGCATCGATGTCGTGATAATCATCACGACCTGTCATGGTGTTGGCTATGATCGAAGAGAACTTGGTCCATTCGGCAGTGGAATAAACGACAACAGGGATATCTTTCTCAGCACAGGTATTATTGGCTTTAAAGCAGGTGGCTGTATGGGGATCCATCAGATAGCCATTTTCAAATTCTTGCTTAATGATGTTTTGACCTTCTTCATCGGAACAGAAGTCAGCTGAGAAGATGGCTGTTATCTTGCTATGTTCTTCTTTGGTTAATTCATAGCAATCATTGGTATCGAGTTCATGCATGAGTTCTTTAGTGCGAGCTTCACCATAGAGATCAAACAGGACACGTTCGATGTTTGAAGACTTCAGGATGTCCATCGCCGGTGAGGTTGTATTCAGTACAGCGCGATCTTTTATATCGTACCTGCCATTGTTAATTAGCTCGGTCAGTACATTGTTGTTATTCGATGCAATGATGATCTTTTCAACGGGGAGTCCGATCTTCATTGCGTAGTAGCCGGCGAGGGCGTTGCCAAAGTTGCCGCTAGGTACGTTCAGGTAAATCTTGTCGCCCATTTTGATTTCTTCACGGCGCACCAGCTCCAGATAGCTGTGTACGTGGTAGATCATCTGGAAGATGATGCGACCAATGTTGACTGAATTTGCTGCGGATAGAGACGTGCCTTGCGCCTTGAGCGTAGCCTTAAAATCAGCTGAACTGAGTAATTGCTTCAGTGCGGTTTGAGCATCATCGAACACGCCTTTAATACCGACGACTTTAAGATTCTCGGCATCTTCGGTCACCATCTGTAGACGCTGTACATCGGATGTGCCGCCATCGGGGTACAGGCAAACGACTTTAATGTTTGGTTGGTTCTTGAAGGTTTCTAGGGCAGCAGGGCCGGTAT
This sequence comes from uncultured Gammaproteobacteria bacterium, assembly GCA_942491945.1. Classification (GTDB taxonomy): domain Bacteria; phylum Pseudomonadota; class Gammaproteobacteria; order JAJDYQ01; family JAJDYQ01; genus JAJDYQ01. The sequence continues at coordinate 12,277 of CALODD010000073.1, forward strand.
CGCCGCTGGTCGCGGCCATGATCAGGTAATTTTCATTTCGGGCCTGCGCGATGGATGACAGAACGGAGCCAAAGGGTTGTAGTGCCATATCTTTAAAAGCACGTGTCGGGCCGTGGTAAAGCTCGCAGACAAATATCTTTTCGTGAACTTTAACGACCGGTACCGGGTTTTCCGAATCATCGTAGTGATCGTAAAGGCTGAGCGCCTTTTGAATGACGTCATCGGTGGCATCAAGGTCAAAAGTGGCTAAGACTGCGGCGGCTAGTTCTTTGTAGCTTGTGTGGCTAAGTAACTGTTGTAGATCAAGTTTTGGGAACGCTGTAGGTGAGTAAATACCACCGAATGACGACAGGGGGCTGAGAATGGCCTCAGAAAAACTCACTTCGGCGGGGTGATTGCCGTCATTACCGCGTGTCTCGATTAATTTCATTTACTGGGCCTTCGGTCGTAATTTCGTCTG
>CALODD010000074.1:0-13151 GCA_942491945.1 uncultured Gammaproteobacteria bacterium
GTTTTGTTTTCGTCCTGCGGATAGGTGATTTTTTCCCAGGGTTCATGGTGAGCGAATGCTGCAGGTGACAACATGGCGCATAGCAGCGCTGATACGAGTAACTTATACATAGCCATCTCTAAATAATAGATAACGTTAAAAGAAGTAATTACCTGCTGCACCAACAGCTGCAGTAATCAAACCAAGAAGTGTATTAATACCCACCAGCATACGAATCTGTGCCAGCTTCTGACCACCTGCAGGCCAGTCCTCTGCAGCTACCGCCTGCTTCAGACGTTTATATAGAGCAAAGAAGACATGAAAGAAAATTAGCATCATCAGGATACCCAAACCCAGCATGATATGAATATGCAGGCCAACCGCAGCAAATCCACCCAGTGCTGGAATCATGGCAAAGCCACTAATCAGAATCAGAATAATCGCCGCCCATACCCACGGGAAGAACTTACCAAACACACCCACCCAGAGCTTCAGACGTGCCGGAGGTTCTAACTGGCTTGCAGCGACAGGTCGTAAAGCAATGTATGCGAAGAACATGCCGCCAACCCAGACAACAACTGCCAGCACGTGTAATAAAATTGCGATCCCCATGTATTTCACCATCGTTAATTCAAACTGAGCGGGATTATACACGTGTATACTGCGCCGTTTCTGGCTCATAAATAGACAACTGAGTACTCAGCTGCATGGCACTAAAAGCAACAATACGTAAAGTAGACCTGTCTGTTGCCGATATGGACCGGCATTACTACGCCGATCATTCACTAACGATTGCGCAACACCCCTCCGAGAACAGTGAACGCATGATGACGCGTATCCTCGCTTTTTCACTTTACGCCTCAGATACCCTGCAGTTCACCAAAGGTCTCAGTACAGATGATGAGCCTGATTTATGGCAGAAAAACTATTCCGAAGAAATCGAACACTGGATCGATCTGGGGCAACCGGATGAAAAACGAATCAGGAAAGCCTGTGGCCGATCAAAGCAGGTAAGCATTATCTGCTACAGCGGCCATAGTGCAGAAATCTGGTGGCAGCAACAGGCAGACAAGTGCCAGCGCTTTGATAACCTGTCCGTGATTAACCTCCCCTCGCCAGCTAGTTCCGACCTCGGCGCTTTATGTGATCGAAGCATGACACTGAGTGCAAACATCCAGGATGGACAGGTATTTTTTTCTAATGGCGATAACAGTATCGAAATTCAGCCCGAGGTCTGGAAGTAATGGGACGATATCGCCCACCAGCACCAAAATCATCACCCTATATCACAGCCGACGGCTACGAATTACTGCAGCAGGAACTGAAGGCCCTATGGAAAAAACGTGCTGAAGTCACCAAGGCCCTCTCGGCTGCAGCAGCTGAAGGTGACCGTTCTGAAAACGCGGAATATATCTATCGAAAAAAGCAGCTAGCCGAAATTGATCGGCGAATTCGCTATCTACAAAAACGTATCCCTGAATTAAAAGCCGTCGACACTATGCCCAGTAATCCCGAACAGGTTTTCTTTGGTGCCTATGTCACGCTGGACGATGGTGACAATGAAATCATCTATCGTATCGTCGGTGCCGATGAATTTAATCCCGAGAAAGGCTGGATCAGCATGGACTCACCCATGGCTAAAGCCCTCATGGGAAAATCACTGGATGACGAGGTCACTGTCGACACACCAACCGGAACAAAAACCTTCGACATTGTTGATGTTCAATATAAAAAAGCAGGCTTAGAATAATTCCATGAGTACTGAAGCAAAATTTACGATTGGTCAGATCATCCATCACTTAAGGTTTAACTACCGAGGTGTCGTACTCGATGTCGACGCCGACTTCCAGGGAACGGAAGAATGGTATGAAGAAGTCGCACGCAGCCGACCTCCTAAAGATCAGCCCTGGTATCACGTACTCGTCGAAAACGCCTCGCATACAACCTACGTCGCCGAACGGCATCTGGAATCAGATTCGGAGAATGGGCCGGTGAATCATCCGGCACTTGAAGAGTTATTTGATCAGTATCAGGATGGAATATATTTAAGGGTGAATACGTTAAATTAATATTTTTCACCTCAATATAAAATACCAAATTTTGTTCTTACTCTTAAGGTTTCAGAGTTTGAACACACCTAGTTTCACTACCAATCTTCGCTATCCACATCTTCTCGCATCTCGATAACTTTATATTGTCGATTAACAGCAACAAGCCACGAAAATATTGTAGCTCCTATCCAACATGCTATAAACCCTGCCCACTCAAGCCAAACCCCTAAAATCAACCATAATAGAAATCCAAGCCATAAGCCATTTCCAATCGCTACAAAATTTACAATCTTGTAATCATCAAGTGTCCATTTCACAGCCCCCATAACATCACCTCAAATATCATTAAATATCACCTGCTGCAGTAATAATAATTATTACATGTAATTAAATTTACCGAAACAAGACCTTCTTAGGAACAGCACACATAGGAAGAAACATAAAAACACGTCCGATATTCTTTGCTATCGTCTATATCGCCTCAGTTATATGATCAATCTTCTTCACACTATTCAGACGATAAAAAGCCCTTAGATCATCAAACAGAGAACGCTGCTCCTCTTCAATGCAGTTTTGTTGTAAGGCCTTGCAGTATTGATAGGCATAGTAATTAGCCTGTCGATAGCAGGTATCTTCCTGTGTATTGGTATCATCGACAAAGGGGTGTTGCAGGAACAGCCGCGTTAATACGCCTTGAGGTAGATAAAACTCACTCTGATTTGCGATCAGTATCATGGTAGAAATATATTTATCTACTTCTGATTGTAACTCCAATTCGAACAGGCTTACGGGATGATCGTTATAGCCATTCCAGGCAAGGTACATGAAGTGACTCACGGCTTCGAGTGAAATCAGAAAGTGTTTAATATTTCCCTCATGTAGATTATCCATTGGATGATCGTTCTCGAGAGTATTAAGTATGTCAGGGGGGAGATACAGGGCGACATTCATATCACGGCTGTTGACGTAATCCGTGACCAGGTAGTCGTCGGCCTGCAATCCAATCTCCAGTTCGTAAATTCGTTCCAGTCGATCTTGCAGGCGCTTTAACATGGCGTTTACCTCATTCGCTGCCGAAGGGGTGTCTTCAACTCAATCCATGTTCGAAATTTCATCATTCAATACCGTTCGCTCGTATCCAGGATCGCCACATATGCTTATGAGTATAGGTGACGATATGTGAAAATACAGTCTTGATCGCTTTAACAATATAGACAACAATCCCTTTCTGTTAGTTCTTCCTATGTTTAACGGCTTGTAATGAGTCCGGCCACTGCAAAGACTTAGTCTTACCCAGCTTCACATAGCGACCCACTTCATTTTCGTACCAGCCCGTGTCATTCCGTAGTGGCTCTACTGAATAACCCCACCACTCACCACTGGCGTCCTGCGCAATCCAGTTCACCCAGTCGGGAATTGGGAACTGCATGTCATCAATAGAAGCCATTATTAAACTCTGTACTGTCCACTGGTGCAGATGGTTCTGAAATCGGTTTTGAACTATCTGGTAATTGAGTTTGTTTCGGTAAGACTGACACAGGTTCTGGAACACGACTCATCGACGACAATTGATACGCAAACATGGAGTATTCAGTCACAGTTGAACGCAGACCACTCCATGGCGCTGTTACCGCAAGCCACAGAAGAAATCCTAGCAATAATGCTCTTCGGATCAGACCAATAAACATACCCAGTGTTGAAGACATCACTGGATCAATATTTTCGCCTAATAACTCCGGTACTCGAACACGTAAAAAGCGCATCAACCACCAGGCTACGATCAAAGAGATAATAAGACCTAATACACCAGCCGTTAATGGATGAAGTGCGGTCAAACTGCCCACCAGCTGCTTCAACACAGTAAAGACCCAGACACCACTGAGTAAAGTAATCAGAAATACTGTACCGATAAATGACTGCAGTTCAGCAACAAAGCCGCGCTTATGACCACGCCAGATCGCGAGTAGTAGTAATGCTATAAAGAAATAATCCAGGAAGTACATCAGAGTTTTACCGACATTATGGTTACATCATGCCCCATATATTGTTCTTCAGAAAACACCTTCCACCCCAGTCTTGCATACAGTGACTGACGGTCTGGAGTAAATAAATACATCATCTCTATATTCTCTTTTACTGCCTCCGACATAACAGCAGATACCAGCTTGCTGGCAACACCACGATTTCGATGTTCTGGAGCGACGAACACACTCTCCAGCCAGGAAGATAGTTCAGGATGGGACTCCATATCACACTCGCCAATTGCGGCAGAGCCAATGACCTCACCAGCTTCGATGGCAACCCAGGTTGAAGGAACCAGATCATCATGTAGATGTTCCTGCATACGCTTCAGTCGATCTTCGAACGATAAGTCGGGGTTATAGTCCACCCATTCATCATGGTGCCAACGCGCAATGGCAGGCAAAAACTCTAAGGCATCCTTTAGGTTTTTTATCTCCATAACTGGATCATAAACTCTGCATAATGTCGGGCAAAAAAATACCGGCCTTAGCCGGTATTAGTTTAATCAAGAATATTTGTAACGGTGTGTTGTTCTTCCTGAATAGAATTTTACGGCATGTCGTCGACAACACCTTCTTTCTTCGGCTGAATCAGATCCTGTTTGCTAACGCCAAGGGCTAATGCCGCCGCACTCGCCACATAAATTGATGAGTAAGTACCGACGACGATACCGATAATCAATGCCAGCGCGAAGCCTCGAATAACTTCGCCACCAAAGAAGAATAATGCCAGCAATACCAGCAAGGTCGTTAATGATGTGACGATGGTACGACCGAGCATCTGATTGATCGAGCTATTCACGACTTCCAGCGCATCGGCTTTACGCATCTTACGGAAGTTTTCACGAATACGATCAAACACAACGATCGTATCGTTCAGGGAATAACCAATTACCGCCAGAATCGCCGCCAATACAGTCAAATCAAAATCCAGCTGCAAGAGAGAAAAAGCACCAACGACCAATATAACATCGTGTGCAAGTGCCGCGACTGACCCGACAGCGAAACGAAACTCAAATCGCAGAGTGACATAAGCCAGAATAAAGAAAAGTGCGTATAGAACCGCAAGGCCTCCCTGCTCAGTTAATTCTTCACCAACCTGAGGCCCTACAAAATCGACACGACGCAGTTCAAGTTTTCCAGTGTCTTTTAAAGCTTCAATAATTCTTAGATTAAGATCGGTCTTGTTCTCACCTTCGACCGGTGCCAGACGGATTAGTACATCTTTTGCGGTACCAAAATGCTGAACAACGTACTTTTCAAAGCCAGCATCCTGAAGTGCGCTACGAATAGGCTTGAGTACCACGTCCTGATCATATCCGACTTCAACCTGAGTACCGCCCGTGAAGTCGATACCGAATTTAAGTTGCTGCATAAACAGCGAACCAATCGAAATCGAAAGCACGATTAGAGAGGCAACCATCGCCAGCTTACGCTGACGCATGAAATCAATGTGAGTTTTACGGCTAATAAATTTCATGTCAGGCCTCCTTATATCGGCAGCTTTTCAAGCTTCTTACCGCCATATAACAGGTTCACGACCGCGCGTGTCCCCATAATGGCCGTGAACATGGATGTAACAATACCGATGGATAAGGTAATCGCGAATCCCTTGATTGGCCCGGTTCCAAAGACGAATAACACCAGTGCTGCAATCAATGTCGTGACGTTCGCATCCGCGATTGTCACAACGGCTTTCTCATAACCGGCCTGGATACTGGCCTGCGGTGTATTACCTATCGAAAGCTCTTCTCGTATCCGCTCAAAGATCAGTACGTTGGCATCAACTGCCATACCGACCGTCAGTACGATACCCGCAATACCTGGCAGGGTTAATGTCGCCTGCAACATAGAAAGTACCGCAACAATCAAGACAAGGTTCAGGAACAGTGCAAGATTCGCGATCATTCCGAATACTCTGTAGTAGAGCAACATGAAAACCAGAACCAGACAGAACCCAACAATCACTGAGCGAAAACCCTGATCGATATTATCCTGACCCATGCTTGGACCAACGGTGCGTTCTTCAACAATCTCAATCGGTACCGCTAATGCACCAGCGCGTAGCAATAACGCCAGGTCACGTGCTTCGCGGGAGTCATCCAGACCGGTAATCTGGAATCGTTTAGAGAGGCGTTCCTGAATCGTTGCTGTGTTAATCACTTCCTGAACGATGCTGCGCTTCTTGACCTTTTCACCGTTCACAATCTGAGTTTCAACTTTACGTTCGATAAAGACGACACCCATGACCTGACCAACCAGCTCTTTGGTGGCTTCGCTCATACGGCGAGCACCTTTACTATCCAGCGTGATGAATACCGCTGGACTGGAACTGTTCTGATCAAAACCAGAAGTCGCGTCGGTAATGTAGTCACCCGTCAATAATACGCGGCGCTTCATCAATACCGGGCTACCATCACGACGTTCGAACAGTGCATCACCGACCGGTATCCGACCCGTTCGTTTCGCTTCGTTAGCATCTCTGTTTGTATCTACGACACGAAACTCCAGTGTCGCCGTAGCACTGAGAATCTCCCGCATGCGGGTTGAATCCTGTACACCAGGTAGCTGTACTACAATTCTGTCTTCGCCCTGACGTGAGATATTCGGCTCTGCCACACCAAGCTCATTCACACGATTACGCAGTGTTGTCAGGTTTTGTTCTACTGCGAAGGTTTTTACTTCACGAACAGTTTGGTCAGACAGTTTTCCAAGCAGAAATAATTTACCACCTTCTTCACGCTCAGAAAGCTCAAGCGCTGGAAATTCACGCTTCACGATACGATAAGCACCATCAAACTCTTCGCGGCTACGGAATCGAACTTCAACACCGCCTTCATCCTGACGTTTCACTGAGAGATAGCGCAGGCGCTGATCACGCAGCTGCGAACGAATGTCTTCAACGTAACGATCTTCTGCCTTGGTGACTGCTGCATCCATATCGACTTCTAGCAATAGATGTACGCCGCCACGTAGATCCAGACCAAGGTGCATAGGCTGAAAACCACGCAACCAGGCAGGTGTTGCTGGCACGATATTCTGTGCGACCGTGTATTCACGCCCCAGGGCCTTGCGGATTTCGCCATTTCCACGAAGCTGGTCCTCATTATTCTTAAAGCGAACAATCATTCGTTCGTTCGCAATACCGATTTCCTTGTATTCGATCTGCGCAGCGAGCAATGTACTTTTAACAGTTTCCTCAGTCGAGGTGCCTACCTCACTACCCGGCTTGGCCGAAATCTGCACGGCAGGATCGTTACCATAGATATTAGGTAAGGCGAAAAAGATACCCGCCGCGACCACCGCGACGACCAGAAGATACTTCCACGCAGGATAATGATTCATGGTGCTTGTCGATTAATCAGATGATTTAAGGGTGCCTTTCGGCATCAGGCCATTGATAGCCTGCTTCTGGATACGCACAACCGTATTGTCTGCGACTTCCATCTCGATGAAGTTCTCACCAACGCGAGTGACCTTACCGATCAGACCACCATTGGTTACGACCTCATCACCTTTGGAAATATCTGCCAGAAGATTTTTGTGCTCTTTTGCACGCTTGGATTGCGGGCGAATAATCAGAAAATAAAAGACGATTGCCAGAAACAGCATTGGCATAACCAGACCCGTGAATACATCAGGTTGCTGGGCTGCCTGTTGCGCATGAGCGCTAGAAATCAAAAAATCCATGTTCGAGTAGTCCTAATACCGGATTTCACCGGCTGGTTGATTGCTAAAACGGCGCGCATTATGACATAGGCTAGCGCATGCCGAAATGATTCAATAGGGGCGAAAACTCCGATTACAACTGTCTTTTGGCATAAAACTCGTCGACAAAGACATCGAAACGCTGTTCCTCCAGTGCTACCCGGATTTGCTGCATCAAAGTCTGGTAATAGTGCAGGTTGTGAATGGTATTCAGACGTGCCCCGAGAATCTCATTACAGCGATCCAGATGACGTAAATATGACCGCGAATAATTCTGACAGGTATAACAATCACACTCAGGATCGAGAGGCCCGGTATCCTTCGCATACTTCGCATTACGGATTTTCACGGCACCAAATGAAGTGAAAAGGTGACCATTACGCGCATTACGGGTTGGCATGACGCAATCGAACATGTCGATTCCACGCCTGACGGCCTCGACAATATCTTCCGGCTTGCCCACGCCCATCAGATAGCGCGCATGATCCTTCGGCAATTTATCGGATAACCCATCGAGCACCTTGTGCCGCTCTTCAGCGGGCTCTCCGACGGATAAGCCACCTATCGCGTAGCCATCGAAGCCAATATCTACCAGCCCTCCCAGAGAACGCTCGCGTAGATCGTCGTACATACCACCCTGCACAATACCGAATAGCAGCGCATTGTTATCACCGTGCCCTTCTCTTGATCGCTTCGCCCAACGTAGAGATAGCTCCATGGATGCTTCGGCTTCCTCATGCGTGGCTGGATATGGCGTGCATTCATCAAAGATCATGACGATATCCGAGCCCAGCTCTCGCTGAACCTGCATCGATGATTCCGGCGTCATCTCAACTTTACTTCCATCAACCGGTGACTGGAATGACACACCTTCTTCAGTAATTTTACGGCGCTCAGCCAGACTCCAGACCTGAAAACCACCGGAATCCGTCAGGATCGGGCCATTCCAGTGCATGAAATCATGTAGATCCCCATGCTCCAGGATAATTTCGGTACCCGGCCTGAGCATAAGATGAAAGGTATTCCCCAGAATAATCTCAGCACCCGTTGCCTTGAGTTCTTCAGGCGTCATCGCCTTCACCGTGCCATAGGTACCGACCGGCATAAATGCGGGCGTCTGGATGGAGCCTCTTCGGGTTTTTACTTCACCGCGACGGGCGAGACCTTGCGTTTGTTTGAGTTCAATCTTCATGATGATGCGGAGTGTAAGGCATTTTCCTTACCTATATTAATTAATCATAAATTTAATACATAAGCGACTTGTAATATTAGTACTTATATATATACTTCTAATCGTGCTCGCCCCCTTGCGAGCACAATCTCTCCATCCTCCTTTGGTGGTTTTTAAAGCGCGGCACCTCCTTTAGCCGCGCTTTTTTTTGCCTGTCTGTTTTGTCTATACACACTATCGTTGTACAGATATTGGTCAATTTCCTAACATGAATCAAAGATCAGGCTATTTTTCTTTAATTAATTCAATCACCTGTTGATATATTAGTATTTAACGATATACTTATTCACGTGCTCGCCCCCTTGCGAGCACATCTCTCCATCCTCCTTTGGTGGTTTTGGGCGCGGCATACCCTCCTTTCGCCGCGCCCCTTTTTTTCCTAAGCCTCAGGCTCCAGAAACATCGCATCTCCATAGCTAAAGAAACGATATCGCTGCTCCACCGCATGTCGATATGCCGCCATGACACGCTCATATCCCCCGAATGCGCTGACCAACATCAGTAATGAAGATTCAGATAGATGGAAATTTGTCAGTAATGCATCAATAACTTTGAATTCATAACCGGGGTAAATAAAGATATCCGTATCACCGGACATCGCCTTGAGCTCACCAGACCAGGCCGCGGACTCCAGCGTTCGAACTGACGTCGTACCAACCGCAATAACTCGTCCGCCGGCAGCTTTGGTCGCATGAATTTGATCGACCACATCCTGAGTGATCTCTATCCATTCTTTATGCAACTTGTGATCTTCGATTTTATCGACTCGAACTGGCTGAAATGTACCTGCTCCCACGTGCAAGGTTACTCGCGCTGTCTTCACGCCTTTATCCGCCAGACGCTCAAGCATCGCCGCATCGAAATGCAGCCCCGCTGTTGGTGCTGCCACAGCGCCCGGACGATCTGCGTAGACGGTCTGATAGCGTGATTGATCAGATTTCGTATCTTCTCGTTCGATATAGGGCGGCAATGGTACATGGCCAATTTCATCGAGCATGTTTAACAGACCACTCTTGCCAAGCATGGATATTTCAAACAGATCATTCTGACGTCCGGTTACCTCAACCTCATAGCCATTATCTAACGATATAACAGCCCCAGACTTAGGAGACTTACTAGAACGTACCTGGGCCAAACAACTTTTGTCATCAATCAATCGCTCTAGCAATATCTCAACTTTACCGCCAGTTTGTTTTTGTCCAAACAGACGTGCAGGAATGACGCGCGTGTCGTTCATTACCAGTAAATCACCGGGGTTAATCAATTCATGAAACTGATTGAACTGGCAATCGCGTGCCCACTGAGTATCCGATATCAGACACAACAAACGGCTGGCATCGCGCTTATCGAGCGGTGCCTGAGCAATCAGTTCTTCAGGAAGGTCAAAATGAAAGTCACTACGTAACATGGGCGCGGATCATACCAGATGCCGATATCCTCCCAACAGGGAAGCCGGTAACTTTGAAAAACGAATGAGAAAGGTTGATTAAATAGAGTAGCTACCGAGTAATTGATAATTAACTCTGCGATATCCATCAGAATCAATACTTACTGCTTCAGGGTATTGTTGTGCTACTTCATCGGCCATCACGCCGAGCTGATAACCTTCACCCCATTGTTTCTGAAATTTAGGTAAGTATTGAAATACGTAGACTCCAACACCTGATACATGGGTTCCAACTCGTCGTATATGTGACTTGGCATCAGGATCAGACATCATCATACCTCCGCCACCACCCGCAGTGCTTTGCGAACTCATCATCCCATCCATAAAAGCGCCTGCACTACCAGTAGTCAACATCGTAACGCGTCCATGACGAATGAGAACAGGCTGATGATAGGACTTCTTATCGGGGGATTGATTATCAGATTTACTATTAACCGTCATTGCTAGATTAAGCAGCATTACGTTCGATCTGATTGTACCAACCCTGCAAGGCATAGACCATCCAGAGCCCAGATATAGCCCCATCAGAATAGTTTGGGTTTTGCTTCCATTCCGCAGTTACTCTCTCTGCCTCTTGCACCAACTTGTCTTTATTAATCTGACGAGCAAGCACTTCATCAAAACCCTTAAACTCTTCGGTGAAAATATCTGAAGCAACGACATCACCACAAAGACAGGTAAAGTCAGCCTTGTCATCTCGGTACCTCACGGAATCAGGCAAGTATTGCTTGCCCGCTAAACGCAACATGATTTTACTCTGTCCATTTGAATACCTCAGATGCTCCGGTAGCGATAGAACAAATTCCAGCATGCGAATATCGAGGTATGGATAGCTATAAGTCCTCCCGTATGCCGCAGCAAATTCATCGTTGTATTCAAGCAGGTTCGCCATCCTCGCAGAACTAATCGATGCAGCAACAGCACCATCGGCGATCTGCGGGAATTGTGCCATCACGTCATAGTTACCATGTGATTTTACTTCGCCTGACAACCAGCTAAGCGAATATGACGGCACCCTGCTTTGCAGAATTCGTTTGCGTTGCTGCTGACTCAAATAAGGCCAGATCATCGACGCAAAAAACTTTCGCCCTTCTCTAAACCAGCCAATATCTCGACTATTGATTGCCAACTCGTTCAGCATTCCCCCCAATCGGCCAGCGCTGAACAAGTCTCGATAGGCAAAACCTGTACCACTGAATAATTCATCACCACCGATACCACTTAAAACATATCTGATATCGCGCTTAGCCAACTGCTTAAGATATGGTTCGCACATACTGGTATCGGGCGTATACGGCGGTTCTTTAGATCGTAGCGTATGCTCTCTGAAATCACTCAATTGATATTCAGGCTCCAGCTGAATGCTATCCTTAATTTCATTATGTTGAATCACGTCCTGTATATAGTTGCTTTCATCACATGCTCGACCAGGAAAAATGGATGAGACAGGAACAACACCATCTATGCGTTGTTGCTGTTTGAGCCACTGCGCGATACCGACGACAGAAGACGAGTCCAGACCACCACTTAAATCTGATGCGACAGGCTGTCCCTGCTCTGTACGACACTCAACTGTCGTAGCAAAAATCTCCAGGAACTGTTCTACATAGTCCTCATCATTTTTGTAATACCGCTTTGTCTGCGGCTGCGGTGACCAGTAACGCTGCATTTCAACTTTATCCTGCCTCACATACATATAATGAGCAGGCGGCAAACGTAGGATGTCTTTATAAAGTGTCTGTTCATAGTCAGCATAAACACTCTGAACATAATGAAGCATCATTTCTTCATTTGCTGCTGTTGTGACGACAGGGTGTTCTAACAGTGCTTTTATTTCACTGGCAAAGACGAACAAGCTACCAGAAGATGAATAATAAAAAGGCCTTACGCCAATATGATCACGCGCACAAAATAATTGCTGTTTCTGCACATCCCAGATCGCAAAGGCATAGTCACCCAACAAGTACTGCACGCACTCATGTGACCACTTTCTATAAGCTGCGACGATGATCGTACTATCACTAGTACCTGTCTGATTAGATAACTCTGGAAGCTTTTTAATCAGCTCATTTCGGTTATGCAGTCTTGCATCTACAGACACGAGATAATGTTCACGATGATCAATACAGAATTGTTCACCAACAAGCTCGACGCCCGCAGACCGAACGAGATTTTCGTAAACAGAACTGGATGCATGACGATGCTCTATCGTGCTAGCCATATCGCTAACAGCAACCGGCTTCTGCCCTGAACGATCTATCGCGCCACAAACCAGGTTCATAGATTTACGATCTTTGGTTTTTCTTCTGGCGAAACAAGATCACATACAGTTTCGTATACCTCAGGTATTGCATCAAAATCATGTCTTAGCTGTAACTGAAAAACAGGCAACTCACTAGAAACAAAATCAGCAACTCGCGCAATATGTCCCTGTTTTCCTATTGATGCAGCGTCATCCAGTAAAAAGAAATGAGGCAATAAAGACATCAAGGTATCTGCACCTTGTAGCTGCCGTACCCGACATGCCACTCCAGAGTTTTTCTCAGAAACATTCAGAATAAATAAACCATCTACTCTTGCTTTAGACTCCGACTGACACTCTGATTGCTTACCGGGCAGATAACGCCTTTTTTATCGTTGTAATCTGAGACGAAACCCGATTCCTTTAAATGCTCCACCAACATATCCGCAGAATCATCATAGACGCGCAGCCC
>CALODD010000075.1:0-18821 GCA_942491945.1 uncultured Gammaproteobacteria bacterium
CTTTAACGCAGGATGTCGGCTGGGTATTGGCTGCAGAGTTGAGAGAATGCGGAGTAGATCATAGTTTCACACCGGTTCTTGATCTTGAAAAGGAAGATAGTTCTGTACTTCGCCATCGAACATTTCATCATGACGGACAAGTCGTTGCGGAAATGGCTCATCGACTCATGTCTGGATTACAGGAAGGGGGGATGCAAGCGACAGGGAAGCATTTTCCTGGGCATGGTGGTGTTACTGGTGATTCACATGAGATGTTACCAGTCGATTCAAGGCGATATGAAGATATCTATGCGCAGGATATTTTGCCGTTTGAGCGCATGATTCATTATGGACTGACAGGCATCATGCCTGCCCATGTTGTCTACGAACAAGTTGACTCAATGCCAGCGGGCTTCTCAAGGGTCTGGATTGAAGATGTACTGCGAACACGGCTAGAATTTCAGGGAGTTATCTTTAGCGATGATTTGAGTATGGCGGGGGCTCATGAGGTTGGGGGCTATGCCGAACGAGCAGAAGCTGCACAGGAAGCGGGCTGTGATGTCCTTCTGGTTTGCAATGATCGTCCTGGGGCTATCGAGGTCGTTGATAGATTAAAGCCGAAGCTGAATCCAGCTCGGCAAACTCGAATGGCTCGTATGCATGGGCGGAAGGTTTCAGTAGAGGGTGAATTACGTGATTCTTCACGCTGGCAAGCGACCATTAATGCAATCAAACTATTACAGGATGAATTTCCGGCTTCACAGGAATTATTCTAGATAGGCAAGCCATCTTATGAATGAATATTTACAACAAATAACTCAATGGGTAGGGACAGAAACCTGGGTTATTCAGGTGTTCATTGTTGTGTTGGCAATGCTCTTCATCAATTACACCCAAAAACGCATGTTGAATCGTATGGTCAAAAAAGCTGACCGTACACGTAACTTCTGGGATGACGCATTTTTACAGGCGTTGCAAAAGCCCTTAAGTCTATTGATATGGGTGCTTGGTCTGACGTTCGCGGCTGAGATTATCCATACGCATGCGCCTAATTCTCTTTTCGAAGCAGTTCCAGCGTTACGTGATGTGGGTGTCATCGCCAGTATCGTTATGTTTCTGGTGCGGTTTATCCGTATAGCAGAAACGTTATATCTTGATCAGGAACGTGGATCTGAAGATGCCGTTGATGAAACGACAGTTGTTGCCATCGGTAAATTATTGAGACTGGCAGTTATCATTACCGGTGCGTTGGTTATCCTGCAAACACTGGGGTTCAGTATATCTGGTGTGCTGGCATTCGGTGGTATCGGAGGCATAGCAGTTGGCTTTGCAGCGAAAGATTTGCTGGCCAACTTTTTTGGTGGCTTGATGATTTATCTTGATCGCCCTTTCTCAGTGGGGGACTGGATTCGTTCACCAGATAAGCAGATTGAAGGGACCGTAGAGAGTATCGGATGGCGGCTCACTCGGATACGTACCTTCGATAAACGCCCGCTGTACGTGCCAAATTCAGTCTTCACCAGTATTGCTGTGGAAAATCCATCACGGATGACGAATCGACGCATCAAGGAAACCATTGGAATTCGTTATGACGATGCCTTGAAAATGGATGTAATCATTAACGATGTTAAACAGATGCTGAAGGATCATGAAGAAATTGATACATCACAGACATTAATCGTTAATTTCAATGCGTTCGCACCGTCGTCCCTCGACTTTTTTATCTATACGTTTACCAAAACGACAAACTGGGTTCTATTCCATGAGATTAAGCAGGATGTGATGTTGAAAGTACTCGGCATTATCGAGTCTCATGGTGCGGAAGCCGCATTCCCAACCTCTACAGTACATATTGCGAGCGGTTTAAACGAAACAGGCCCAGCACAGGACTAACATGCTCAGCTATCAGGGGGTGTGCAATAGCCAAAAGCGTATTGCGCCGTATATTCATCGAACCCCGGTTTTAAGTAGCTCCTCAATCAATAATGAGTCTGGGCGTGAGGTGTTCTTTAAATGTGAAAACTTTCAGCGTACGGGAGCATTCAAGGCTCGAGGCGCGTTTAGTGCATTAACCGCATTATCAGAGGCTGAGCGACAGAAGGGTGTTGTTACCCATTCCTCAGGTAACCATGCTGCTGCACTCGCTAGTGCCTCTCAGACATTAGACATCCCCTGTACAGTTGTCATGCCAGAAGATGCGCCTGACTTTAAGAAAAGGGCAGTCATGCGTTATGGTGCTAAAGTTGTTATCTGTGCCCCGGGAATGCCTGATCGAGAAGCTACAACGCAGAATTTAATACGGCAATACGATCTTACCCTGGTGCACCCATATGATGACGATGAAGTGATATATGGGCAGGCAAGTGCAAGTGTTGAGTTCATCGAAGAGGTTCCGCATATGGATCTTCTATTATTACCTATCGGCGGCGGCGGTTTGATATCGGGTGCTGTGCTAGCTAGAGATGAATTACGAGCCGCTACGGATGTCATCGGAGTCGAACCAGAGTTAGTAAATGAAGCAGAACAATCACTCTTCACAGGAAAACGATTACCAGCAACAGGCAAGAAAACCATCGCAGATGGTCTACAGGCGGGTATAGGCGAACGAAATTACGCGTTATTGAGCAACCATGATATCGATATTCTGACAGTAACAGAGGACGATATAAGGTTGGCGATGCGCGTCATTATGGAGCGTTTAAAGGTTGTCATTGAGCCTTCTGCGGTTGTCGCAGTAGCAGCTCTATTAACTGGTAAGGTATCAACTAGCTATCAGTCGATAGGGACTATTCTGACGGGCGGTAATATTGATATCGACATGATGTCCGCTTACTTGTAAGTACTATTTCGTAATTGCATTCAGGGCGTCTGAAAACCCTCTTAGAGAAACCGGAATGGCAATCGCTTTATTCTCAAGATTGTAGAAATAGACTTCAGCTTCATTCTGTTCACGCATCGCAGCAATGGACTCCTGATCAAGCTTGATAGCAGCCTGGCAGCCATTGGTAAAACAGGCTTGTAGAGGGATAGCTTTTGGGTCCTGATCCCCGATTCGAATGCCTATTCCTGGGGGTAGGGATATACCCAGCGGCAGAGTTAGTATCGTCGCAATATCCTCGTTTCCCTGCAGCTTGCCGACGGATATATGTAAGACACGTTGTTTTGACTCTTTTTCCAGTAGATCCTGGAAGATATGACATTGTTGAGTTTCTTCATCGGTACATTGTACTTTCCAGTCACCAAACTCCTTGCCGTTTTCAACAGCATACGAACTTGAGCAAAATAGGAGGAGAATAAGAGGGTAAAGATGTTTGCGCATTATTATGTCCCGTATCGATTGTTTTGAAGAAAAAACAGAAGATAAGAAGAAGTGTAGTGTTAATATGGTGCCAATAAGGCACCATAAAACACAATAACCCATAAAAACAGTTAGTTACATGGTGGAGGCGGCGGGAATCGAACCCGCGTCCGCAAGACCTCCGCCTTTGGTTCTACATGCTTAGCCGAATCTTTAATTTAATCCATTGCTACCCGACCGGCAGGGAAGACAAAGGACGATTTCGGTAAAGTTTTAACAAATCCACCCCGAACAAGCTTCATTGCGATCTCGTGAGAATCGACGCCTGATTATGAACGCACAAGCACGGCTTCAGTCAGACGGCACTACACAGGTGTTTAAGCTGCTAGTGCGTAGTTGTCGTCGTTGGCAACTATAATTTGCAGTATGGATTTAAGAGGTTTACTACACCCTCTGCATGCACCTCAGGTTTTGTGACCCACGTCGAAGCCATGTCGCCCCCGGCGAGCGCACTATACGCCCGTAGCGAATCAAATGTAAATGATTGTTAATACTATATTTTTGTGAAATATATCTCATTAATATGCAGGTCGTACTACATACTTAGGGCATGGCGGTGATATCGGTGGTTTTGCATCTAAAATGACCTGATATTGAACATGGTTAACTAGCGAGTATACTGGTCAGGAATATGATTTGTTGTTTATTGAACATTATTGAACATTATTGAGCATTTTTCTAGCTAGGTACTCTATCTGCATGAATTATATGTTAGATTTGGTTAAGTGAATAAAATTATCACCGCGTTAGTTTTAAGTTTAGTGGCGTTTTCCTCTTATGGATCTGCTTCAGATGTCGATTCATCGGATTTCTTCGCCGATGATACCTATGTAACAGAGGAGCAGAGCCGGGTTCTACATGTGCCGCAATCCGAATTTAATAATCAGGTTGATACGGAATACCGTATCGGTCATCAGGACTTAATCGATGTAACTGTATTTCGTGCAGATGAGCTTAATCGTACGGTACGGGTAAACCAGCGTGGAGAGATTTCTTTACCATTAATTGGAACTATCAAGATCGGTGGTTTGTCTGTTACTGAAGCTGAGCAGCATCTCGCGGACAAGTTAAGCCAGAATTTCATGAAAGATCCTCATGTTTCTGTCTTTATCAAGGAGTATGAGAGTCAAAAAATTACTGTCAATGGTTGGGTCAAAAACCCAGGCGTTTTTTCCCTGAAAGGGGGGACAACACTGATGCAGGCTATATCTATGGCTAATGGCCTGGATCGGTTAGCTGATGCGAAAGAAGTAGTTATTTTTCGCAAGGATAAGCAGAGGGGGGGGACAACTGGGTATAGGGTAGATTTTGAGGAAGTACGAGCAGGTAATATATCGGATCCGTTATTGGTCAAAGAAGATATCGTTGTTGTTCCCCAAAATGGCAGCAAAGCCGCTTTTGAGGATACGACTAAAACTTTACGTACTTTCCTTGGTTTTTTACCGTTTTTCTAGTTGCAGGGCACGACTAACGAGTGCATGAGAGATGGATATAACGACACATAATCAGCAACAGTCTAGTGGCAGCCTACCTGCGGTAGCAGGTAATCATCAAATGTTGCCATTTACCGGGCACACGCACCGTAGGTCTTTTGAGGAAGATACAATCGATCTTCGTGCATACTGGCGAATTATCTGGCAACGTAAAGTTACGGTAATTCTATTTACGATATTGGCGATGGTTGTTGCTTTCGTTACAACGGCCCAAAAACCAAAAATCTATAAAAGCCAGTTAACTATGCAAATCGAGCGTAGCAGTAATAATATGCTGAACGCTGATGGTATGACGTCGATGTATGACTACTGGTACAGCGATGACTTTTATGAGACCCAGTTTGAATTGCTTAAAAGTAATACATTGGCAGAGCGGGTATCGCGAGATCTTAATATTACGTCATATGAGCAGATTACAGGTAAACCTCAACCTTCATTATGGCAACAAATACTAGAATCAGGGTCAGCGGAACAAGACGCTGTTGAAACAATAAAGCCTGAGGAAACTTTTGTTCCTATGCGAGAACCTGAAGTGTTTGCAGGCGCATTGCGTGGTGGGCTCGGTGTTAAGCCAGTGAAAAACTCCAGATTGGTCACATTAAGTTACGATAGCACCTCGCCTGAGATGGCTGCAAAAATTGTTAATGCATATGCCGATAGTTTTATGGCGATGAACCTTGAACGACGTATTGCAGACTCATCCTATGCACAGACTTTTCTTGGGGAGCAGATCAAGCAGGTTCGTGCCAATCTGGAAGAATCTGAACGCGTACTTGTTGAATATGCAGATCAAAAGAAAATAGCAGATTTAGATGAGAGATTAAGCGTTCATCAGCGTAAGCTCGATTCACTAAGTGACAAGCTTATTGAGGTTGAAGCTCGTCGGATAGAGGCACAGGCTGCTTATGAAGAAGAAACTAGTACCGGTATAGACAGCACAGAGAACTTGGCACCTGGGACACTTATTTTTGCTTATAAGCAGTCGATAGCGCAGCTGGAGTCAGAGTACGTCGAGAAATCAGGCATATATAAGCCTGCTTACCCAGAAATGATTGAATTACGTGCGCAGATACAAGGCGTGAAAGATAAACTAAATTATGAATACTCCCAGCTACGCCAGCTGAAAGAAGTGAAATTCAAGGCGGCCCAACGTGAAGAGTCTATATTGAAGTCGCGTATTAATGAGATAAATCAACAGGTTCTCGATTTGCGTAAACGTACTACTGACTATCAGGCATTAAAGCGTGATGTGGATAGTAACCTGGTGCTTTACGATAGCTTGTTACAACAGACGAAAGAGATTGGCGTTGCTGCAGGTATTAGTGCTAATAATATTTCGGTTGTCGATTACGCAAAAGTACCTGGGTCATCATACAAACCTGATATGCATAAGAGCCTAAAGATGGCGCTGTTGTTCGGGTTATTGGGCGGTATAGGTCTCGCATTCTTGTTCGATAAACTGGACGATACAGTTAAGTCTGGCGGAGATCTTGAAGAAGTGACGGGTTTATCTGTACTTGGCATAGTACCGCAGATCAATAAGCAGGAAACAGAGGGAAGTATAGGGATGTTGACTCACAAAGATCCTACTTCCGCATTAGCAGAAGCTTACCGCTCGTTTAAAACTGCTTTAAGTCTCTCAGCTGCTGGCGGCTATCCTAAGGTCTTGCAGATCGCCAGTTCTGGCGTTGGTGAAGGTAAAACAACAACTGCAATCGGTGTGGCATTGAGTTTTATACAGGCAGGAGCAAAAGTGTTACTGGTTGACGGAGACTTGAGAAATCCGTCTATTCATAAAGATATGGATATCAACAATAAGCATGGTTTAACTAATTTTCTTGCAGGTAATGCGAAATTGGGAGAGGTTGTTGAACGTTCACCTATAAACTCGAATTTATGGGTTCTTACAGCCGGTCCGATCTCTCCAAATCCAGCGGAGCTGTTGGCGAGCGATAAAATGAAAAAGTTCCTGGCCAAAGCAGAAAAACAGTTTGATGTAGTCGTTGTTGACGGCCCTCCTGTACTAGGTCTTGCTGATGCACTGGTGCTATCTAATGTTACTCGCGGTACTGTTTTGGTCGTTGACGCTGGTGAGACAAGAAAAGGTGTATTGACTGACGCCCTTAAACGCTTGCATGGTGTCCAGGCGAATATCATAGGCACGATACTTACAAAATATAATCAGGGCCATAGTGAATACAGTTATCTCTATAACTACTACGGTTCATCAGATAAGGAAAATAGTGAAGATAAACGTCTAGCCTCATAGGTAGATTGGTGGTTTCATCAGTTCAGGACTTTTTAAGGCTGGCATATCAATATGCTGAAACGCCTGTGGTTCATCGGTCAGAAATATTTGGTTACCCCGCCACAGGCCGGGTATTTCTTGATTTTCTTGATATTCTGGAAGCTGGTGGCGATGGGAACCGCCTTAGCGAGCTCGCACAGAGTTTCGGTATTCAAAAGACACAGCTGTATCGCGCCTGTTTACTGATCTTGAATGATGTTTTATTTTCGACAGAACGCACGTTCTATCAGATTCTTGGTGTTGATGAGACAGCAACACCCAGGGAGTTAAAACGTCACTATCATGCATTAATTCGCGTATTTCATCCTGATCGTAATATCTTGCCAACTAGCAATGATCACAATTATAGCCGTCGTATAAATCAGGCATATCAGACCTTAAAACGGCCAGATACTCGTGATAAATATGATCAGGAACTAGCAGCAAAAAATGTGGAATTGAAGCATTATTACAATAATAAAGTAGATGCTAATCCAACAAAACTAAAGTCCTCACCTCTTGCTCAACTAGTCAATCGATATCCTGGAAAAGCCGTATTAATGAGTGTTTTCCTAGTCATGTTAGTTGTTGTTTTTATTCTTTTTCCGGACAGTAATCTTAACCCTGAAGCACAGCTTTACCACAATAACGCACCTCGGGTTAATTCTGTTCCAGCTTCAGTCTATAAAGTAGACAATAAAAACCCCGAATATAAAGATCTAATTCGTAATACGGTCTACTCTAAAGAACTTAATCATCTCTTAACCCAGCCAGTAAAGAAGCGGGCGGATAATAAGAAATCGGCTGAGAAGGGCTTAGCTTACTTTGGCTTTGATGGGGCACCAGTTAGCGACATTAACAATGCCTTGACCTTGATAGAAAATAATCTACAGCAGATACAGGATAGTGATACACGCCTTGAAGCGATATCACCTGAAGTTTTGTTGTTGAGATATGTCGATGAGTATGAGTCAGGTAATCTGGATACTCTCCTGACACTCTTTACCCCTAACATAATAACCAACCATGGCTCAGGGCGAGATACCATTAAAGAATCATATGGGCATCTGTTCGAAAATACATCATCACGAGTATTAGCGATAAGGGAAGTAAAGGTTAAGCGTAAAGATGCTGCAGGCGCATTACTTGTATCTCGCATTGAAGTCGAGGTAGTTACACGTGACCCACCAGAAAAACGATATTTTAACGGTGATGTGGTATTTCGCATTGTTTCAGGTCATCAAGGTATGCAAATAGCTGAGATGTTACACACAGTAAGGTAAAATTTAATTGTGAATCTCGTCTTGCGAATAATTGGAATTACGCTTGTCATCGTGGCTGGAGGCTTGCTCATTCCTTCTGGTACGTCGTCTTATTATCAGGCATTGTTGCGTGAATCTCCTGATAGTTACCATGCTAAGCAACTACTGGACTGGGATGATGATAATTATCATGCGCTGAATGTCGTATTTGATTCCCTGGCTGAACCTGCGTCGCAAGATATTTCATTACTCTACCGTGCTCTCAATGACCAGCCACTCGATACACGAGCTCTGATTTCGCTTGCGGATACCATTCGAAAGGATGGCGCTGTGGAAGGGGCAGACTCAATGGTCACGGTTGCAACATCATTAATGCCTGCCAGTGTTGCGCTACATTTGAAAGCGGCCTCATATTGGGTATATCGCGGACAACTGGAATTGGCGATGAAGGAATGGTCTCTTGCCCTGGAACTATCTCCCAAGCTGGGGCCTCAGCTATATCCTACATTTATCAAAATGGTTGAGCACCCTGAGTATATTTTTATTTTTCGTGAATATGCTCAGGAGTTACCTCAATGGTGGAATTATTTTACATCGTATTTACTACGTGACTCATCAAACCTTGATTCTGTTCGACAGATTGTTTCTTATAGACGGCAGTCTTCAACTTCTATAGGGACGAGTGAGCGTAAAGCATATATTGAATACTTCATCAGTAAAGGCCGATGGGATGACGCCTATGTATTATGGGCTGAAGGGCTGGACCAGCGGTCTGCACAGTCCCTTGCCGGAATATTTGATGGTAGTTTTGAGCTAGCTCGCAGCCAGACGCCATTTGACTGGAATTTAGGGTCGACACATAAAACTCTGACACAGGTTAAACGTACTTTTGGCGCACGCGGGGAGAAAGCAGTCCAGATTAAGTTTAATAATGAAGAGTTGCGTTATAAACATTTATCTCAAATTATTCATCTACCTCCTGGAAACTATGAGCTCCAGCTAATGAAGAGAACGGAGCACCTTACTGGCAGAGGGCGCTTAAAGTGGAACTTATATTGTATGGATAATGATATGCCTTTATTGAAAGTGAGTAGGCCAATATTGCCAAGTATAGAGTGGGAATTAATGAAATTTACATTCAAGATATCTGAGAGGCATGCATGTCGATCACAGATGTTAAGGTTAGAGACGGATGCAAAAGAAATTTTGAACCATAAATTAAAAGGCGCAATCTGGATTGACGACATTAAGATATCGACCAGCAATAAAGTCAGGCAATATTACTAGCCTATGTCATCTAAATTACATACTAATTTGTTCGTTGTAGGCGCACTAACTGTTGTATTTGTATTTATGCCTATTCTCTGGGCGTACACAAGAGAACTATCAACCCTGTGCATGCAGGTGATTCTGTTTATCGTGTTAATCGTAATGATATGGCGAAATGATTTACATCGATTGAAATCATGGAAACATAACCTGTTTATATTTGGTTTATTGATGCTAAATATTTTTTATCTGCTTCCAGTGCCTTACGATATCTGGGTGTATTTACCAGGTAGAGATATCTCAGCACAGGTCTTACAGTTATTGCCAGACTCAGAGTTGGATACCTGGCGTTCTGTATCAATTTCAAGTACTACTACACAATCTTCCCTATGGATGCTTGTGGCGTTATTTACCATATTTACGGCGACAATAAGCCTGAGTTTCGAACAGATTAGATTTTTATTGTATATCCTGATTGCTGTTGCGGTTACCCAGTCGGTTGTTGGATTGATGCAGTATGGTGGTAATATCGAATTACCTGGCCATGATAAGTATCCAGGTGTTGCCAGGGGTACATACCTGAATCGTGATCATTTAGCGGGATATCTAGAAATGGTATTTCCTGTTCTTTTAGCCTTGTTGGCATTACATCTGGGGCCTCGGTCCAGAAAATATTCGATGCGTGGTCGTCTTCAATTTTGGGCAAGCTTACAAGGTAATCAGTCGATACTATATGCATTGGCGGCGATTATTATTTTATTGGCTTTAATTTTTACCCGGTCGCGCACTGGTGTTGCCTTGTTTATGCTGGGTTTGGTATTAGCTTACATTGTATTTGGACGTCGTCTGGGTGGAAAGAATGTCTATGGTACATATGGTACGGTAATTGCGCTGATTGTTGTCCTGGCAGTTGAGCTTGGTTTAGCGCCAGTTCTGGATAGATTTACACATGATCCTATGCAGGATATGCGTTGGGAATTGTATAGTACTAGCCTTAAAGCAATTGCTGATTATTTTCCCATCGGTAGTGGTCATGGCACATTTTCAATCGTATATCCGGCATATCAACTGCCACACGATAGCTTTTATATAAACCACCTGCACAACGATTACATGGAATGGGTATTCGAGGGTGGTTTACCTATGTTGTTGTTAATTGGTTTTGGTTTATTTCTTTATGTTGAACAATGGATCAAAATTTATAGAAAAAAAGAATGGGACGGAAACCGTTTTATACAGGCTGGTGCCGGTTTAGGCGTTTTTCTGATATTGTTACATTCGGCTATTGATTTTAATCTGCACAAATCACTTAATGCGGTTTACTTTACTTTTCTCGTCGCCGTGTTCATGAAATCTCAATATCGAGATGAACGATCAGGCCAATAGACGCCGCCAGAAAGATTGCTTTGGGGGTTCTGATAACTCACCAAATTCATTATAGCCGGGTGGCATGCTAACCTGATCTGAGGAAAGGTTTTCCCAGATTGCCTTCGGGCGGTCAAAAACCATCGCACGTGCTTCTTGCTCATCAACAAACTTTAGTGCAGCTTCATACCCTTCAGAAAGCCTGGGTGCACGCCGAGTTACATTATGGGCATCTGTTGCCAGGACATAGACAAAGCCTTCATCTAGCATTTTTTCAGCCCAGTATTTTACACGCTTACCAAAATGACCGGCGAGACTGCCTGCTGTAAGCTGCATCCAGGCACCTTTGCCTGCGACGCGTCTAAATTCGTCGTAATGTGTTTCAATCCAGCTCAGACGTTCCGGGTGAGTTATCAAAGGGGTATAACCTGCAGACAGGACATCATATACAGAGGATTCGAAGTGAGGTGGGGCAATATGGTGTGGTGGCTCGAACAGGACGTACTGTGAATTATTGATCGACGGCATACTACCATCATGCAGTCTTGTCACCATCTCGGCGACATGTTGAATATCGGCACCGACAGCCAGAGTTAAATTAATCTCATTATCTTTCAGTTTAGTACGAAAATTCTCAACCGCTTGAGTAATGTTTGTCGTATTGTTGTCGTACATGCCGGGATAGATATGCGGTGTGCAACAGACATGAGTAATGCCGTCTTCAACGGCAATCTGAGCCATCTTGAGAGCAGTCTTCAGATCTTTCGCGCCATCATCAAAGGCCGGTAAAATGTGGCAATGAATGTCATACATCGTAGTTATCCTAACGGTTGCCGTGCTTCATTACGCGCATTTGTTCACGTTTCCAGTCTTTTTCTTTAATTGAAGCGCGCTTGTCATGTTGTTTCTTGCCTCGAGCCAGACCTACTTCCAGCTTTGCTCTACCTCTAACCCAGTACATCGCAGTGGGTACGACGGTATAGCCCTGACGTTCGACAGCGCCAATCAGCTTATCCAGTTCTCGTCGATGAAGCAGCAGTTTGCGTGAGCGTAATGGGTCAGGGTTAATATGAGTTGAGGCACTGAGCATCGGTGAAATATGGGCGCCAAAAAGCCAAGCCTCATTATTCTGGATTATCACATAGCTTTCTTTTAGCTGGATCCGCCCATCACGTAAACTCTTTACTTCCCAGCCTTCGAGGCTGATACCTGCTTCAAAGGTTGATTCAATGTAATAATCGAATCTCGCCTTTTTATTCAGGGCAATCGTGCTGGAGGGTTCTTTAGATTTTTTTTTCTTACTTGCCATAAGGCGATTGTAATCAGGTTTATGCTCAGGGCATACCTCCATGGTTGTATATGCTCTTCCAAGTTTGTAGTTGAGTCGGTGGTGATAATTAACGAGAATGGGTCTATGAGGATTTCAAACCGATTACCCCTGTGAGCGTTATGGAAAATACAATGAATCACGGCCAGTGGTCTGGTCGTCTGGTATTTATCCTTGCTGCATCTGGTTCAGCAGTCGGATTAGGTAATATCTGGCGCTTCCCGTATATCGCAGGCGAGTACGGAGGTGGAATTTTCGTCATTACCTATTTGATATTTCTTCTACTTATTGGCGTTCCCGTCATGATGGCCGAGATAATGCTTGGGAGAATGGGTGGGCAGAGCCCAATAAATAGCGTGCGAAAAGTTGCTGAAACCAGTGGTCAATCACGATATTGGCAAATTATTGGCTGGATGGGGGCTATCGCCGGGTTCCTTATTTTATCGTTCTATAGCGTGATCGCTGGTTGGTCGATGGCTTATGTTTTTCGTGCCGCTGGTGGGGCTTTTGAAGGTATTTCCGCAGATGGTGTTACTGCTGTATTCGGATTTCTCGTGAGTGATCCGGAAAAACTACTGGCCTGGCATACATTATTTATGTTGGGAACTTACTACGCCGTTTCCCGTGGTGTGAACCATGGGCTTGAGTTAGCAGTGAAAGTTTTGATGCCACTGTTATTACTTTTTCTGTTGGTTTTGCTCTGATACGCTATGAGCAGTGATTCATTTGTAGAAGGTGTTCAGTTTCTACTAGTCCCAGATCTTGGACGTATTAGTAATCTGGAACAAATGAGTCAGGTTATATTGGCTGCTATGGGCCAGGCTTTTTTCACCCTTAGCCTGGGTGCTGGGGCTATCATGGCTTACGGTGCGTACTTACCTAAGAATGTTTCAATTACCAGCGCCACTATTACCATAGTCATTCTTGATACGCTGGTTGCCATCGTTGCTGGTATGGTGATTTTCCCGCTGATCTTTGCAAACGGCTTACACGCCATTGACTTTGCTAATGGTTTGCCTGGGCAGTACGGCCCCGGTCTTGTGTTTCAAACATTACCTCTGGCCTTTGGTAGCATGCCGGGTGGAACTTTCTTTGCAACAATCTTCTTTCTGTTACTTGTCGTGGCAGCCTGGACATCAGCAATTTCTTTGTTGGAACCTCTGACCGCATATATGATTGAGCGGTGGTCATTAACCCGTCGACGTGCTGCAGGGCTGCTAGCGGCAACAGCCTGGTTTCTGGGTATTGCAACGATACTTTCATTTAATGAATGGTCTGATTTTAGATTGTTAGGACATATCTCTCTTTTTGCGGATAAGACGCTCTATCATTTGCTGGATTTCCTGGCCAGTAATATCTTATTACCATTTGGTGGCTTAGCGATAGCGATCTTCACGGGTTGGGTACTGGACTGGCGCACAACAGAAGATGAGCTCGCACTCGGGCAGGAATACTGTGGATATGCGATCTGGCGCTTCTGTATTCGTTACATCACGCCAGTGCTACTTGTCGTCGTATTCTTCTATAGCTTATTAAAAGCCTTAGGTGAGATTACCGGCATCCCCTGAGTATCAGAATTTTTGTTATGAATACGGTCAATCGAACAGCGCTCGTGCCTTATAGCGCAGCACAAATGTATAAGTTAGTAAAAGATGTCGAGTCATATCCTGATTTTCTACCCTGGTGCAGCGGTTCGAAAATTCATGAATATCTCGATAATGGTGTCGTGGCAAGTGTTGATATCAGTAAAGGGGCACTTAAACAAAGCTTTACCACCCGAAATCAGTTTACTGAAAATCAGGAAATCAGCATGCAGCTGGAGAATGGTCCTTTTAGTAAATTAAGTGGAGCCTGGACTTTTAGCGATATTGGCTCCGATGGAAGTCGAGTATCACTTCATTTACAGTTTGATTTTTCAAGCACACTGGCTCGCGTTACCATTGGCCCTGTATTTAACGGTATCGCAGATAAGCTGGTGGACTCGTTTGTCGAGCGCTCACAAATTATTTATGGATAGAGTGAAATGTTAATTAATGTCGAAGTTGCTTTTGCTCAACCCGAAAAGCAGCTGATAAAACAACTGCAGGTAGAAGAGGGTACTACCGCAATACAGGCGGTTGAACAGTCTGATATATATGCTGAATTCGATGATATTCCAGTGCTGGATGAAATGGAGCTCGGGATATTAAGCAAAAAGTGCCAGCACAGTGATTTATTGGCCGAGGGAGATCGGGTTGAAATTTATCGGCCTCTGATTATCGATCCAAAGGAGGCCAGGCGTTTAAAGGCTGAAGTGGCTGCAAGAAAAAAAGCAGCCGAGAAAAACAGTTAACTATTGTTTAGTTTCTTTCTCTTCTGATGGAGTTTCGCTTTTTGTAACCGGCGCATTGTCTTTGCCTCGAACGGTATCCCAGACTCCCTCAAAAAAGCCGACTCCCTCGAGATCTCTTGGCGCATCAGCAGGGATCACAACTGTTCTTTCGCGACCTTTCTCCTTGGTGACTTTGGCCAGTTCCTTGCCCTGAGGATACATGTCGCCAATAATTTTCCGTAAACGATCATTCTCGAAATGTAATTCCAGTTGCTTCTTTTCAGTTTCTGCTTCAGTGAGGCTCAGTTGACTGCTCGGACGGTGAGTATAGAGATAGTCCCAGCGATCATTATGGAATGTATCCACCAACAGCGGTGTACCCAGCAGGAAGCGAACCTGTTGCTTGGTCATACCTGGCTTAAGTTCATTGACCATCTGTTGAGTGATTAAGTTACCCTGTTGTATCGGAATTGTATAAACCCCTGGGATTTTCCAGTCTGGGAGGCCGATATCAGGTAAGGCAACACGATTTTCACCGGAGCAGCCCATCAGGCTTGCACTTGATATTAGAACCAGATTAATGAGAAGCTTTCTCATCTCGCCATTAGTATGATTTAAAGAGCGCGTATCATACCGTATGAAAAACAATAACTCACATCAAATTACGACGAAATGAATAAGGCATAAGGGATCAAGATGGAATCTAGCGATATTAAGAAAGCAGGCCTTAAAGTCACATTACCTCGGATGAAGGTTCTTGAAATACTCGAGGCGAGTGAGCTGCGCCACATGAGTGCTGAAGATGTCTATAGAGCCTTACATGATGCGGGCAATGATGTTGGGTTAGCCACGGTATATCGTGTTTTGACGCAATTTGAATCAGCTGGCCTGGTTGAACGGCATAATTTTGAAGGTGGGCAATCGGTATTCGAGCTGGATTCAGGTAAACACCACGACCATATGGTTTGTGTGAAATGTGGTCGAGTGGTGGAGTTTGTCGATGAAACGATTGAAAAATGCCAGCATGCGGTTGCCGAGAAGTCTGGTTTTAAGCTGGTAGAGCATAGTCTTGTGCTCTATGTTGAATGCGATAAGTGTCAGAGTTAATGAATCCGCTCGTGGTTTACTGGCTCGCCTGGGAAGAAACTTCCTGCCCCAATAATTCACGAGCATGGGCTAGTGACTGCGATGTTATTTCAACGCCACCGAGCATACGAGCAATCTCATTAGTACGAGCATCCGCTTCCAGCTCAATGACACGTGATTCGGTATGTTCATCTGTACTGGTCTTTACGACTCTGAAATGATGTTCTGCCTGCGCCGCCACCTGGGGCAGGTGTGTGACGCATAGAACCTGCTGTGACTGCCCAATGGCTTTCAGTTGCTTGCCAACGATTTCAGCTACGCCGCCACCAATGCCACTATCCACTTCATCAAAAATCATGGTTGGTGCCTGATTCACCGTGGCGCAGATGACTGTGATGGCGAGACTAATACGTGATAGCTCACCACCCGAAGCGACTTTGCTTAGTGGCTGTAGTGGCTGTCCGGGGTTGGCGCTGACCCAGTAAGAGACCTGATCGGCGCCATATGGGCTAAGAGAAAGATTATCTTCGTCATACTCAACACGTATTTCAAATTGTCCGCCTTGCATACCGAGTTCCTGCATATTTGCACTTACCTCTGAAGATAGCTTGTCTGCATGTTGGCTACGGTGTTTATGTAGTTGCTTGGCGAGTGCTGCGTAATCATTCTGTAATTGCTCTACCCGGGTTTCCAGCTCAGCTGTATCGGTCTCGCTTTGCTCAAAACTGGCAAGCTGTTGCTGTTTATCAGTGAGCAGGCTAGTTAGTTCCTGCATTTTAATTTGATGCTTACGTGCAAGTGCATGACATTGTTCTACTTGCTGGTTGATACGATTCAGCTCTTCTGGGTCACTGTCCAGTTGTTCTGCTGCTTTATCGACGGAGTTATGCGCTTCAGAAGCCAGGGCCTGCATATCATGTAGAATCTGTAGAGCTGATTTAATTTCGTCGTGTTGTTCCTGCCAGTTTTCCAGTCGTGAAATAGATTCGCTCAGTTGCTCATAGATGGATTGATCATCGGATTTAAGTGCTTCCGCAGTTTGCCAGCATGCCGTTTTCATGACGTCTGCATTGCTGAGGGTTTCATGATGTTTTAGCAATTCTTCGATGTTGAGTTCATCAATTGAAGCAGCTAACAATTCATCTATCTGATATTTCAGTAGCTCGATTTGTGCGTCATGGTCAGCAGATTGTGTTTGGTGTGCATTTAAGATGTCCAGATCACGCTTGAGTTCTATTGCTACTGAGCGGGTTTGTTGCAGGCAATCGAGATACTTGCCAGAACTGTCCAGTAATTCTCGTTGTTTATTGGGCAGGGTCAGGGTCTGGTGCTCGTGCTGACCATGAATCTCAATCAATTGCTCACCCAGGGTTTTCAGTGTTGAGAGATTAACGGGGTTATTATTGATAAATGCACGAGAACGGCCTTCAGCGGAAATTACGCGTCTCAAATGGCATTCGGCACCTTCGGACATATCCTGTTCGGTGAGCCAGCTCAGTGCCGAAGAATCATCATCTAATTCAAAACTTGCATTGATTACAGCCTTGTCACTGCCATGACGGACAACCCCCGCATCAGCACGATCACCGAGTACAAGGTTCAAGGCGTCAATCAATATGGATTTACCCGCGCCGGTTTCACCGGTCAAAACAGTCATATTCCTGTCCAGCTCAACTTCAGCCGTACTGGAGATAGCGAAATTCTGTATTTGAATGCGAGTCAGCATGGATATTGGTTCATTTATTAAATTCGCGATTGTGAGCCCCAGCGTAACTTGGCACGCAGGATATCAAAATAGTCATAGTTTTTAGGATGTAGCAGTGTAATCGGCTTTGGATAACAACGAATCTGTATATCAGTTTCCGATTCCAGGCGAATACGAGTCTGTCCATCAAGCGTGATCATAGTGTATTCGGCATCATCTTCTTTCAGTGATAGATGAATCTCACTGCTGGCATCAACAATCAGTGGCCGGTTATTCAAAGTATGCGGGCAAATCGGTACGACCGCGATGGCCTTTAACGAAGGATGGATGATCGGACCACCCGCAGACAGGGCGTAGGCAGTTGAACCTGTCGGGGTTGCAATGACAAGACCATCTGCACGATAGGCATTAATAGAGTGGCCATCAATACTGGCCTCAAACTCAATCATGCGCGCCAGTTCCCATTTGTGTAGTACAACATCATTGAAGGCGAGTAGAGGTTCTTTATTTTGGCTATGATTATGCAGCTGCGTCTCAAGTAAGAAACGGTCTTCACTGACATATTCTCCCATCAGAAATTCACTGAGCCTTGGCTGAATTTCATTGGGTGATACATCAACAAGAAAACCCAGCCGCCCCAGGTTGACACCAGCTATAGGCGTACCGAACGGCGCGAGTAATCTCGCGGCGTGTAACAACGTGCCGTCACCACCAATAACGATGGCAAAATCACATTGCTCGCCAATCTCCGTTATAGAGAGCTCTTTCAGATCAGTTTGATATTGCGCCTGACTCGCAGGTTCAATAAAAGCTGTAATATGATTCTCGTGCAGCACCTGTTTTACAGCATCAAGCGCATCAATGACCTGCTCGTCATTATGCTTCAGGAAAACCCCGACTTGTGAAAACGATGGCTGCATAGGCTTTATGATTCTCGTGTGACCTTATTCTTGACAGGTTTGCAGTCTGTCTGTAGCTTCAGAGCGTACCAAGCAAATGACTGAAAACCAACACCTGTGACTACTACACCGACTGACGCCGTTTCCCAGCTCGATGACAGAGCACAGCATCTGTTAAAGGTACTTGTTGAGCATTATCTTGATGATGGTCAACCCGTCGGCTCCAGAACACTCTCAAAAGACTCTGGTTTAAACGTTAGTCCAGCCACGATCAGAAACGTCATGTCTGATCTGGAAGACCTGGGTTTTGTCCAGTCACCACATACCTCTGCAGGCCGCATTCCGACAGTACAGGGATACCGGTTTTTTGTAGATAGCCTGCTAGCGGTCAAGCCACTGGAAGAAATCGAAATCAATACCTTCAAGGACGAGTTAACATCTAGTATCAGTCATTCGACATTGATTCAACGAGCGTCTATA
>CALODD010000076.1:0-18410 GCA_942491945.1 uncultured Gammaproteobacteria bacterium
GTTTATGGTGGGCGTCGGCGTGTTCCAGCAGGGGCATCTCAGGAAATTATTGCGCTTTTACAGGGGTTTTCTCGACAGGCATTACATGCGGCCCATCTGGAATTAGTACATCCTTCTACTCAGAATCTTGTGCACTGGGATTCACCGTTGCCAGCTGACATGCAGCATTTAATCTCTGAGCTGAGTTATTGATGGCGAATGTCTGTATTCCGCAACTGATCTTTCCAGAGTGGCAAGCGCCAGAAGGTGTCGGTGCCATTTCGACAACTCGATTAGGTGGGGTGAGTCAGGGCGACTGGCATAGTTTGAACCTGGCTACACATGTTGGGGATCGTCGGCTAGATGTAGTAGAAAACAGGAAGATTCTAAGCAATCTGGCTCAATTACCATCCGAACCGATCTGGCTGCAGCAGGTACATGGATGCGAAACGATTAATGCTGATAACCCGGAAAAATATGACTGTGACGCCAGTATGACAAGAGACGCCGGTGTTGTATGTGCGGTAATGACAGCAGATTGCCTGCCATTGTTGATGACAGACCGACTGGGTACAGTTGTCGCTGCGGTGCATGCCGGCTGGAAAGGGTTGGCTGCTGGAGTCATAGAGAGCACACTTGAACGAATGGATTGTGATCCAGAACAGGTATTGGTCTGGCTTGGTCCGGCAATTGGCCCACATGCTTTCGAAGTGGGAGATGACGTATACCAGGACTTCGTCGATCATGATCCTTCTGCGCAATCAGCATTTACTGCCAGAGATGAAAGCCATTGGTTATGCGACCTGTATCAGCTTGCAAGGCAACGTCTGAATGCATTCGGCGTAACGGCCATTTCAGGTGGTGATCTTTGTACTTATTCGGATGCAGAACGATTTTTCTCATACAGACGCGATGGTGTAACCGGACGAATGGCGAGCATGATTTGGATCAAGTAAGTTTACGTCGAACAATATCAACGCTTGAAAGCCCCCTGTCTGGCCCAATCTAGCGCATATTCAAGAATTTTAAGGAAGTTTCGTTATGCGAATGGATAAACTAACGGCCAAGTTTCAGTTGGCAATACAGGATGCTCAGAGTCTGGCAGTAACTCGTGATCATCAGTTCATTGAACCACTGCATCTAATGACAGCCCTGCTGGATCAGGAAGGCAGTACAACACGGCATCTACTGGTACAGGCAGGTGCCAACATCAATCAGTTACGTGCTCAGCTGGGTAGTGCACTTGATGCCTTACCCCGTGTCTCGGGGAATGAGGGTGATGTCCATGTCTCGAACGATCTGGGCAAGCTATTCAACGTTATGGAGAAACTGGCCAGTAAACGAAATGATCAGTTTATTTCCAGCGAGATATTTGTCCTTGCTGCACTCGACGGCAAAGGCAAAGTAGCTGAGCTACTTAAAACCTCCGGCGTGACTAAAGACGCGCTAGAAAAAGCGATTGATCAGTTGCGTGGTGGTCAGCAGGTCAATGACCCAAATGCGGAAGATCAGCGTCAGGCACTGGAAAAGTATACGGTAGATGTGACTGAGCGTGCTGAACAGGGCAAGCTCGATCCTGTTATTGGCCGTGATGATGAAATTCGCCGCACGATACAGGTATTGCAGCGCCGCACCAAAAATAATCCGGTACTCATTGGTGAGCCTGGCGTCGGAAAAACAGCAATTGTTGAAGGTTTGGCTCAACGAATTGTTAATGGCGAAGTACCTGAAGGCATTAAAGGTAAACGCCTGCTTTCTCTGGATATGGGGTCACTAATTGCGGGCGCTAAATTTCGCGGTGAATTCGAAGAACGCCTGAAAGCGGTATTAAATGATCTGTCAAAGCAGGAAGGACAGGTTATTTTATTTATCGATGAACTACATACTATGGTCGGAGCCGGCAAAGGTGAAGGTGCCATGGATGCGGGCAATATGCTCAAGCCAGCACTTGCTCGTGGAGAGTTACATTGTGTTGGTGCGACGACACTGGATGAATACCGTCAGTACATTGAAAAAGATGCAGCACTGGAGCGTCGTTTTCAGAAGGTGCTAGTCGATGAACCGACGGTTGAAGATACGATTGCTATCTTACGTGGTCTGAAAGAACGTTATGAAGTGCACCACGGTGTCGATGTGACTGATCCAGCCATTGTTGCTGCCGCGACGCTATCGACGCGATATATCACTGATCGCCAGTTGCCTGATAAAGCCATCGACCTGATTGATGAGGCAGCATCGCGCATTCGTATGGAGATCGACTCGAAACCAGAATCGATGGATAAACTTGAACGACGTCTGATTCAGCTGAAAATTGAGCGAGAAGCGCTGGTTAAAGAAACAGACGATGCTTCAAAGAAACGTCTGGATACGCTAGATGATGAAGTAGCCAAGTTGGAAAAGGAATACAGCGATCTGAATGAAATCTGGAAATCAGAGAAAGCGGCGGTTCATGGCTCGCAACATATTAAGGAAGAGCTGGAACGTGCGCGTATCGAAATGGAAACAGCCAAACGTGCGGCATGATTTAGCTCGTGTGTCGGAGCTTCAATATGGCCGTATCCCAGAGCTGGAGGCACAACTGGCAGCAGCAGACGAGGCGGAAGTTCAGGAAATGCAGCTGCTGCGAAATAAGGTGACAGATGAAGAAGTTGCTGAAGTGGTAGCTCGCTGGACAGGTATCCCCGTCTCAAAAATGCTGGAAGGTGAGCGCGATAAACTACTGCGTATGGAAGAAGAATTGCAGGAGCGAGTCGTCGGTCAGGGTGAGGCGGTTAAGGTCGTGTCCGATGCTATTCGTCGTTCAGAGCTGGTTTGTCTGATCCGCGCCGTCCGAATGGTTCTTTTCTGTTTCTCGGGCCAACAGGTGTCGGTAAGACCGAATTGTGTAAAGCACTGGCAGACTTCCTGTTTGATACGGAAGAAGCTGTCGTGCGAGTCGATATGTCTGAATTTATGGAGCAGCATTCAGTTGCACGGTTAATCGGTGCGCCTCCGGGCTATGTCGGATATGAAGAAGGTGGTTATCTAACCGAGGCTGTTCGACGTAAGCCTTATTCAGTGCTTCTACTGGATGAAGTCGAAAAGGCTCACCCAGATGTATTCAATATCTTGCTGCAAGTACTTGATGATGGACGCTTGACTGATGGTCATGGACGAACTGTGGATTTTCGTAACACAGTTATCGTCATGACATCGAACCTCGGTTCGCAGATTATTCAGGAAAAGGCCGGTGAAGAGCAATACGATCAGATGAAAGCAGCTGTTATGGAAGTTGTATCGAGCCATTTCAGACCAGAGTTCATTAACCGTATCGATGAAAGTGTTGTTTTCCATCCACTCGGTAGAACTCATATTCGTGCAATCGCAGATATTCAGATTAGTGACTTACGCAAGCGTTTGTATGAGCAGGATATGAGCCTGGTTGTTAGTGACGAAGCGCTTGATCTGATTGGCGAGGCAGGGTTTGATCCTGTTTATGGTGCAAGGCCACTAAAACGTGCGATTCAGCAGCAGATGGAGAATCCGCTAGCACAGGCTATTTTGTCAGGCCGTTTTACAGCAGGCTCAACGATTCGAGTTGATATTGATGATGGTCGATTGCAGTTTGAGTAAACTAGTTCTGACCTGTGGAGGAAGTTCCTGTGTAGTGCTTACATCGTAGGACAAAAGCATATCTGATATGCTTTTAGATATATGAACAAAGTGGAATACCATGGATACTTCTTCCTTAAATCAATCTCTTATCGCGAACATTCAAGATTCACCAACACCGTTTCATGCAGTGGCCTGCATGAAACGGTTGCTGCTTGATCACGGATTTAATCCATTAAATGAATCAGATCAATGGAATCTGAATACTGGACGCTATTTTACTACCAGAAACGACTCTTCTTTGATTGCTTTTGAAGTCGGTATTGATGGATGTAAAGAAAGTGGCATTACTATGGGGGGCGCCCACACCGATAGCCCCTGTCTAAAGGTAAAACCTAATCCTGTTATTAGCAAACAAGGCTATATGCAGCTCGGTGTTGAAGTCTACGGTGGGGTTTTATTGAATCCATGGTTTGATCGAGATTTATCTCTCGCTGGAAGAGTGACTTATCGAAACAATCAGGGAGATATTAAGTCTGTCCTGATCGATTTCCAGGGTTGTGTTGCGATTATCCCTAGCCTGGCGTTTCATCTGGATATAACGGCGAATTCCGAACGAAAGATTAATGCCCAGACCGATATCGTTCCTGTAATGATGCAAGCCCAGAAAGGTAATGAGACTAATTTCACCGCGCTACTGATGAAGCAGATGCAGGCAGAGCATGAGGGCATCGAGATTGATAAAGTGCTCGATTACGAGCTTTCATTTTACGATATACAGGCTCCTGCATTGACTGGGTTGCAAAATGATTTTATCTCTAGTGCGCGGCTAGATAATCTGTTGAGTTGCTATGTCGGTTTGCAGGCACTACTTGATTCAGAGCCAGGCACATCCAAACTTCTGGTCTGTAATGATCATGAAGAAGTTGGTAGTGCATCCAGTAGTGGCGCACAGGGGCCTTTCCTCAAATCAGTACTCGAGCGCATCGCTGGATCGGCTGAAAACCTGACGCGATTGATTGATCAGTCGATGATGATCTCATGTGATAATGCGCATGGTATTCATCCGAATTACAGCGATAAGCACGATGGCAATCACGGGCCGATTTTGAATCAGGGCCCGGTGATTAAAACCAATGCGAATCAGAGATATGCAAGTAATTCAGAAACCAGCGCGCGTTTTCGACATTTATGTGAACAGGAAAATGTTCCTGTTCAGGATTTCGTTACTCGTTCGGATATGGGGTGTGGCAGTACGATTGGGCCAATTACTGCGACCGAGATCGGCGTCAAAACGGTTGATGTGGGCGTACCGCAATTTGCGATGCATTCCATCCGCGAGACCTGTGGTAGTAAAGACCCCTATTATCTTTATAAAGTTTTAAAGGCCTTTTACTCGGATCAACAGTATTCATCACACAGTGATTGTTCTGTTTAACAAGCCCTATGAGGTTCTGTGCCAGTTTACCGATCAGGAGGGCAGGCAAACACTGGCTGACTATATTGATATTCCCGATATTTATGCAGCTGGTCGATTAGACCGGGACTCTGAAGGGCTGTTGGTTCTGACCGATGATGGAAAGTTACAACACCGTATTGCACACCCGAAAAAGAAAATGCCAAAGCTCTATCTGGTGCAGGTGGAGGGTGAACCTGACGTTGAAGCCATTGCTAAGTTATGCAAAGGAGTAAAGCTCAAAGATGGGATGACTAAACCAGCTAAGGTGAGGTTAATGAAAGAGCCTGAAAATCTCTGGGAACGTGATCCGCCTGTTCGTTTTCGAAAATCAATTCCGACCAGTTGGTTGGAGATTGAACTAACTGAGGGTCGCAATCGTCAGGTCAGAAGAATGACGGCTGCAGTAGGATACCCGACACTGCGTTTGATTAGACGGCAGATTGGTCCGTGGCGGCTGAAGCGTTTGCAGCCGGGGGAATGGATCAAATTGCCTGAATAATCTATTCTTGTCACGAATAAACTATGCTTACAAAGAGCTCAAAATAAAAATAACGGAGAGAGTGTATGCCTGTCATGCTCAAAGTTGAAAGTCGTGCAGAAGCTGATTTTAGTGTATGCGTTGTAGAGAACAGAGGTGAGGCCGATCTGTTTGTGGCCGAAGTCGAGGGACGTGCTGAGGCAAGACACCATGCCTACTGGTTTTATACTGACAATCGTCCTGATGCCGACCATGCTGTGCATTTTGTTGAGTCGCGTGCCGAAGCCGACATCATAATCTGCTATGTCGAGACGCGTGGTGAAGCGGGTTGGCGCGTGGTTGAGCACCCTTTAAAAGAAGTGCTATGAGCGGCTGATTAAGCCAGGAAGAAATATGATCAAATCCTACGATGACATGGGTAAGCTGGTCTTACGAATTACCGTTGCCGGCATGATGCTATTTCATGGTGTGGCAAAAACTATAAACACCGGGTCGATTGATTATATTGGCAGTAAACTTGTCGCCACTGGGTTACCGAGTTTTGTGGCCTATGGGGTTTATATCGGGGAGATACTCGCGCCACTATTAATCCTGATTGGTCTTTACAGTCGCCTTGGTGCGGCAATCATTATTATCAATATGCTGTTTGCTATTGGTTTATCGCATATGGGTGATATTCTGGCCTTAACGAAGCATGGCGGCTGGGCAATTGAATTACAGATGTTTTATCTGCTCGGTGCGATTTGCATAGTATTGATGGGCAGTGGGAAGTTGGCTGTGAAGCCAGACTAGAGCCTCATTGCTTTTTTACAGGCTGGACGTTTAACACATTTTTCTAGCCATACTTTAACATTGGGCCATTGATCCATTTTCAGTCGTGCTGGCCGACACCAGGACATAACGGCGGCTACATTAAGATCTGCAACTGTAAAATCATTTCCCAGTAGATACTCGGAATTCCCTAGCGCCTGATCAAGCACCGTGAATGGTTTTTCAAGCGAAGTGATATTGCGCTCCACTCGTGTTGGGTCGCGCTTTTCTTCGGGAATCACGCGGCTATGCAGTAATACCGTCAGCAGGCTGTGCTCAACTTCTGTCATTACCCAGTAACTCCACATATTAGTTCGAGCCTGGTTAGCTGCGTCTTTCGGAAACAAATGATTATCGTATTTTTCTGCGATATATAGGTTAATTGCCATAGACTCAAATAAGATTAAATCCCCGTCGACCATCGCAGGGATACGTCCATTTGGGTTGATTGCTCGGTATTCATCGGTATCAAGATCATCGCCACGGAAGTCTAACGGAATATGTTTATATTCGAGCCCGATCTCTTCGAGTAACCATAGTGGGCGAAGTGCGCGAGAGGTGGCAACACCATAAATTGTAATCATGATTTCTCTCCAATAAATTTTAGAACTGGCTTCAAAGCATTGCGGTGACGCAGAATCTTTTGATGGCCAAGTCCACTTGTTATAAGTAATTCAGAGTCAGGCCAATGCTGATGTAGATTTCGCGCGGTTTCAACCTCAACCGCGACATCGTCCGTATCTATGAGTATTAGTGACTGTATATGCGCCAGCTTTGGAGCATTTGTTAGTGGTGAATAGTGTTCCCAGTCGCAATCGTCCAGCATTTCGCTGACCCTCTTGCGCATGGCGTCTTCGATGAGTGGGTGGATACGAGCCATGCGTACAAAACGGCAGAACAGCCATTCCATGCTATCCGGGGCCGCGAGAATGACGGCTTTATCACATTGAAGTCCATCATTGATCGCACGGGGTAACGAAAACCCGCCAAAGGAGTGGCCAATGACAGCGTGAAAATCACCATAATGTTGCCGTACCAATTCGATGGCTTCGAGGTATTGAATAATATTGGTCCAGTTACCACTGGAATTACCATGACCGATGGCATCCAGTCCAAGCACGCTGTAACCACGTTTTGTCAGTGCCGCAATATAGCTGCGAAAGTGGCTGGCTCGAGAATTCCATCCATGTACGAGTAATATTTTTTGCTCCCCGTCTCCCCAACGATAAGTAGCGACTTTGTGTTTGCCAAGCGATAGGTCAGTTCGAGTGGCCTGTGACAGTATATGATGTTCCCATTCGCGCCAGCGTGGACGCCAGGATTTGCCCCAGAGATAAACGCCGAGTCGGGCTGATAGTTTTGGCCAAAGTCGACCAATAGATGAAAAGTACCACTGCGATAAAGCATATATGACGTGAGTTAGAGAATCATATGCCGGTTTTTTTGCATGTGCACATAGTAACAGAAGCCAGTGAATTCCATGGTATAACAGTGTGATTTGCACCTGCTGGATAAAGTCAGTAGATTGCGCACCACAAAAATAGAAACTAGGGGACGATAATGAAATTAATAAATTTACTATTGGCCACAGCGTTGATCTGGCCAGTCACCACTTTGGCGGAAGAAGAAGCTGGGGCATCAGATGGTGGCCCGGTCGTAAAGATTACTCGCAGCATCTCGCACGTGGATATTAAAGATCAGAACGGCAAAACTGTTCGTATCGAGCGTAATCAGAATACCAAAAACAAGATTAAAGACTCATTCAGCAAGACATCACGTAAATGCCCACCATTCTGTATTCAACCTATGACGTTGGCGGATGGTGTGGAAACCATTGGTGAGACACAGATGATTGATTACCTGAAACGTAAAGGTGAAGGTGATGACAGTATTATCGTCATCGATTCTCGCGGCGCTGACTGGGTTAAGCGCGGGAGCATTCCTGGTGCTGTGAACCTGCACTGGAAGAAGCTGACACTCAAGCACGGCAAAGAAGACGAAATTGCAGAGATGTTCGAAGATCTCTTTGGCGTGCAGCGTACACAGGAATTCTGGAATTTTGCTAGCGCAAAGACGCTGGTTCTGTTCTGTAACGGCGTCTGGTGTGGTCAATCACCAACCAATATCAAATCGCTACTACGTCTGGGTTATCCGCCAGAAAAACTCAAGTGGTACCGTGGTGGTATGCAGAATTGGGAGTTGCTGGGTCTGACAACGACTAAGTAAGGAAAAACCCAATATCCCATACTATTTACATGTGAATCCTGTCGCAGTTATACTCCGGACTGCGGAAAACAATAGTTATTATAAATCCGCGTCGGTTTGAGTTTTTGTGAGGTGGATATGTCCAGCGGTACCGTGAAATGGTTTAACAATTCAAAGGGGTTTGGTTTTATCGAGCCCAAGGATGGAGGGGAAGATATTTTCGTTCATTATTCCGTGATTCAAGGCGATGGCTTCAAGACACTGAAAGAGGGTCAGGACGTCAATTATGAAGCAGAATCCGGACCTAAGGGGATGCAGGCCACAGCCGTGACTGCAGAAGGTTGATAGACCATGTAAAACGAAGAACCCCGCTTAGGCGGGGTTTTTTTATGGTTACATTTTCTTCTTCATGCGGCTTTCTGACGCGATATTCTCCAAGGAAAGTCTAGCAGATGAAATTAACCCTAGGCACTCTGAGCTATTATCTTTATAGGTACTAAGAAATAGTATGTTTTGATTATGCACATTATCCACTGTGAAACAGGAAGAAATCGGCTTATTGGTATTTGTTTGTTTTCTAACTTTTATAAAGAATAATTCTCTTTTTGAAACTATTAGGTTTTCGGTATTTTCGCTTACTATTCGATATGCTGAATTTCTCGTCATTGATTTAAGAGATTGTTCGACCTCGATATGAGAAGTACTTGGAATTACGAATTGATATTCATCTGAAATAGGAAATGTAGTTATTTCAACTGGTTTTTCACAAGCAGCAGTATTAAGTAGGAACAAATAAATCATTACTAGGTAATAATTATGATTGCAGCTCTTTGGCTTATGCATTCAGTTTTGTCCCAGTATAGCCTTCAAGTTCGCAATATTCGCACGTCCTGTTTCTTTTTTCACTTCGGCTGGTTCTTCGCCGGCAAATAATAGATGTTCCCTCGGTAATTCTTCCAGAAAACGACTGGGTTCACAGATAAGGTCTTCGCCGTAGCGTTTACGTTTACGCGTGTAGCTCAGGGTTAACTGACGTTGCGCGCGAGTAATGCCGACATAGGCCAAACGCCGCTCTTCTTCGATGTTTTCTTCATCGATACTACTTTGATGGGGCAGCAGCCCTTCTTCGAATCCGATGAGATATACATGAGGGAATTCCAGTCCCTTGGAAGCATGCAGGGTCATGAGATTGACCATACCGTCATTATCTTTGTTGTCGTTTTTGTCCAGCATATCGAGCAGGCTGATCCGGGAGACGGCGTCGTACAAATCCATTTCGTCTTCTTCAGCCATTCGCTGAATCCAGCTCACCAGTTCTTCGACATTCTCATAGCGTCGGTCTGCGGCAGCCTGGTCTTTGCTCAATTCACGTAACCAGTCGGCATAATGAATCTCCTTCAACAGGTGTTTTACTGTTTCATGTGCTGGAACAGTTTGTGTCAGTTGCTCGAGATCGTTGATTAAATCACTGAAATATTCGAGTCGCTGAATGGCTCTATTATCCAGCACCGAGCGCAGGCCGATTTCTCGACTGGCATTGAGCAAACTGGTTTCGCGTTCGGTAGCGTAAAGTCCAAGCTTTTCCAGCGTCGCTGCGCCAATCTGTCGGCGCGGCGTATTAATGATACGCAAGAAGGCGGTATCGTCATCGGGGTTGGTGACCAGACGTAAGTAGGCCAGGATATCTTTGACTTCAGCCCGATCAAAAAACGATTGGCCGCCGCTTATATGGTAGGAAATATTATTTAATCGCAGGACTTTTTCCAGTGCACGTGACTGGTGATTACCGCGATACAGAATGGCTATATCACTGAGATTGAGTCGGTGCTTGAAACGCTGTGCAATTATATTGGAAACGATAGTTTCAGCTTCGTGCTCACTGTCACCACAGGGTACAACACGAATTTCATCACCTGGGCCTAACTCGCTCCAGAGATTTTTTTCAAAGCTATGAGGGTTATTGGCAATCAGCTCATTGGCGCAACTTAATATTCTTCCTGTTGAGCGATAGTTTTGTTCCAGCTTGATGACTTCGAGGTCAGGAAAGTCAGTTCCAAGATTATCCAGATTCTCTGGTCGAGCACCACGCCAGGCATAGATCGATTGATCATCGTCGCCGACAGCCGTGAGGCCAGCTCGTC
Source organism: uncultured Gammaproteobacteria bacterium (assembly GCA_942491945.1). Classification (GTDB taxonomy): domain Bacteria; phylum Pseudomonadota; class Gammaproteobacteria; order JAJDYQ01; family JAJDYQ01; genus JAJDYQ01. The sequence continues at coordinate 10,664 of CALODD010000076.1, forward strand.
TATGCATTAGAAGTTTGAGCAACTCGTACTGAGTGGTATTGGTATCCTGATACTCATCGACCAGTAAATAGGCGATTTTTGAACGCCAGCGTTGCAGGACATCGGCGTGCTCGCGTAATAATTTTAGCGGCAGGTTGATCAGATCATCAAAATCAACGGCGTTGTATGCCTTAAGCTGTCGTTGATAAGCCAGAAATAGTTCGGCGGCAGAAGCTTCTAAACCAGTTTCGGCAATCTGAATGGCTTTCTCTGGGTTTATATCGTCGTTCTTCCAGGCAGAAATTTGCCATCGACGATGCTGGACATCCTCATCTTTACTCCCGCCTTTCATGAGTTCTTTGATGACTTTCAGTGAATCATCGCTATCGAATATCGAAAAGCCAGATTTCAGCCCTACTGCGGCTAACTCGCTTCGCAACATCTTTAATCCCAGACTATGGAAAGTAGAAATCGTCAGGCCTTCGGCATCCTTATCGAGAGCTTTAGAAACTCTGCCTTTCATTTCTCGGGCTGCTTTGTTGGTGAACGTTACCGCCGTAATCTGTTCTGCAGGGATATTTTTATTTCGAATGAGATGAACAATCTTTTGCGTGATGACGCCGGTTTTCCCACTACCTGCACCTGCAAGTACAAGAGTTGGACGATCACACTGGCGGACAGCAGTGCTTTGCTGTGGATTCAGTTTGATATTAGGGTTGCCAGATGCCATCGGAGGCGGATTGTGTCACACCCTCTCGTCGTCGTGCAGTCTTGTTATCTAGATAGAAATATGATCGTCAGTTATCTGCCGGCAAGTTTAGCTTCGTAGAGTGATTTATCGGCCTGTTTAAAAAGCGTCTGTAGTTCGCAGTGTTGGGACGAGCTATGTGCTGTGCCGATACTTGCCGTGATATGAAAGGAATACTCATTTTCTGTAAACTGATGCTTTCCTATCATATTTATCATATTATCGATTATTTCATCGACATCGAATGGCCTGTCACTGGTCATTAAAATCAAAAATTCATCGCCGCCAAATCGTCCAGCCAAATCACCTGCACGAATATTGTGCAGTATGAGTTGGCCGACTTGTCCCAGGACGTAATCCCCGGTTAAGTGTCCATATCGATCATTTAGAATTTTAAAATGATCAAGGTCGATCATGAGGAGTAAAACTTCATTTTGCTGACGAATAGAACGTTGAATATATTTTTCAGCAAGAAGAACGAAGGCTTCTCGTCGTAACAGGCCAGTGACCTGATCATGATAAGCGGCCTGATATGAGTAACCTATTTGTGCAATTAAATAGATAAATAAAAACAGAATAACCGTGATTATGAAAAGCGTGCTATAGCGCACGGTTTCATATGTTGATAAGTGGTATTGATTATTACCTGGAGTGGGTGGGTATGTTTCTAAGGTATATATAGCCAGTAATGACAAACACAGGCATGCAATTATTGTAATAGTCATGATCCCAAGCTTGGGATTGTGCTGAAGCCAGTTTATTTTTTGATAAACAGCCACCTCATTTTGATTACTCATATGGTCTCTCATACGGGTAGAGGTTTTTTATCATCGTCCAGTTTTGAGACAGCCATGGAATTTAATATGCCGTTTTTAAGATTGTATACATTTTCACCCAGATAGTAAAACTATACAAATTGAATGTGATTCTCTCGTATGGATAAATTGACTACACCAATATGATAGCCGCCATGAAAATTGGAGAGAGAATCCTGTTTGCTCGCAAACAGGTGGGGCTATCTCAGACGCATTTAGCTTCAACAATCGGAGTGACACGCGGTGCCTGCAGTCAGTGGGAACGAGGTGTAACAGTGCCCAGTGTTGAACATTTGTCGAGTCTGGCTATCGAACTGAGTGTGAGCTTCGAGTGGCTCGCAACAGGCCGTGTTGCGGATGAAAGCCTGCGAGCGGCTGTCGAGGACAAACTAGGTAGCCCTGGTACATCAGAAGCCCTGGAAGAGTTTTCCCTGTTGTATGAACAATATTCAGCCTTACCTCATGAGTCACGCGATAGTATCCAGCGCCTGATATTCCAGCTGCGTCGTAAAAACGGCAATAGTTAACTCAGAATTTCTTCTGGTGTCAGCTGAGAGGCTTACAACCAAAAAATCCTATTGTATTCAGAGGTCTCGGGTATGATGCGCCTCCTATGGAATGGATACAGATCATTTTTCTGGCGTTGCTACAGGGCATAACCGAATTTTTACCGATCTCTAGCTCGGCACATTTAATTCTGGCCCCATATCTATTTTCATGGACAGATCAGGGCATAGCTTTTGATGTCGCTGTGCATCTGGGAACTCTAATAGCTGTCGTTACCTATTTCCGTAGGCAGTTACTGGACATGGTTAAATCTATATTTTCTACAGATACTGGTGATCGACAAAACCAACAACTCATCGTTCATCTCCTGATAGCCACAATTCCAGTCGTGGTTGTCGGCGGTATTTTTCATGACGAAATTGCGACTTATTTACGCAGCCCACTGGTAATTGCGGCAACAACCGTTATTTTTGGTTTGGCATTGTTATGGGCGAATTTCTCAAAAGCTGTCGCTGTTAGCGAATATCAAATTAATTATAAAATCGTCATATTGATTGGTCTGGCCCAGGTATTAGCGCTCATCCCAGGAACTTCGCGTTCAGGGGTAACAATGACGGCAGCTGTAATGCTGGGTATGTCACAGACGGCAGCCGCGAGATTTTCATTCTTGTTGGCAATTCCGGTGATTCTCGGGAGTGCGGCGTACGAAATGACAGGGTTGATTAAACAATCTGCACCTGTTGCATGGGTTGAGCTTATTATTGCCGTCTTGGTTGCCGCGATCAGCGCCTATTTGTGTATTCATTATTTTCTAAAATTAATTGAGCGTATCGGTTTTACGCCATTCGTCATTTATCGCCTGTTACTTGGTGCCGTTTTAATCATAATCTTCGTATAATCTCAGTATGTCGACTAAAACTATCATTATTACCGGCGGCGCTGGTTTCATTGGGTCTAATCTTGTTCGTTATGTTTTCAACGAAACGGACTATCGTGTCGTTGTCGTCGATAAGATGACCTATGCGGGCAATATCGCCAGTATTCAGGATTTACTGGACACAGATAGAGTGGAGTTAATTCAGTCAGATATCGCTGATCAGCAGGCAATGAAACAGATTTTCATTGATACGCAGCCAGACTACCTGATTAATATGGCAGCAGAAACTCATGTTGACCGCTCTATCGATGACGCGGGTCCATTTATGCAGTCTAATATCATTGGCGTGTATGTACTGCTGGAGTTGGCGCGTCAGCGAGCTAGCGATAATAGCGATTTTCGTATGGTACATGTGTCTACTGATGAGGTTTACGGTTCTCTGGGATCCGATGGACTGTTCAGTGAAACGACGCCCTACGCGCCTAATTCGCCGTATGCAGCTTCCAAGGCTTCTGCTGATCATCTGGTGCGTGCCTGGTTTAAAACCTATGGGACGCCAGTTATGGTGACCAACTGTTCCAATAACTACGGCCCCTATCAATATCCAGAGAAACTGATTCCATTAATGGTGCTTAATGCTTCAGAGGCCAAAGACCTGCCTGTCTATGGTGATGGTCAGCAGATACGTGACTGGCTATACGTGGAAGATCATTGCAGTGGGATTGTTAAGGCATTGCTAGAAGGACAACCCGGTGAGCATTATAACATCGGTGGTAATAACGAATATACGAACCTCGATATCGTCAAACGACTCTGTGCTGAACTCGAAGTACATAATCCTGCAGCTGAGAACCCTGCGATGCAAAAGCGTGGTCTTGGGAATTATGAAGACTTGATCGTATTTGTTGCGGATCGTCCCGGCCATGATCGCCGTTATGCGATTGATGCAAGTAAGATATGTGATGAACTGGGCTGGACGCCTCAGCATGATGCAGTCAGTGGTATTGCCAGAACAGTTGAGTGGTATCTACAAAACCAGAACTGGTGTGATGCTGTGACTACAGATCAATATGAACGCCAGCGTTTAGGTTTAGCAAGTTAAGAGCTGATTATGAAAGGTATTATTCTGGCAGGTGGCTCTGGCTCGCGTCTGTATCCGATTACTCTTGGTATCAGTAAGCAGTTGATGCCAATCTATGACAAGCCGATGATTTACTACCCGTTATCGGCACTGATGCTGGCCGGTATTCGAGATGTGCTGGTGATTACGACTCCTGAGGATCAGTCCCAGTTCCAGCGTTTACTGAGAGACGGTTCACAGGTTGGTATGAATTTTGAGTACGCCGTACAACCGAATCCGGAAGGGCTGGCTCAGGCTTTTATTATTGGTAAAAACTTTATTGGTAATGAGCATGCTTCCCTGGCCTTAGGGGATAATATATTTTTTGGTCATGGTTTGCCGACCATGCTAAAGCGTGCTTCGAGCAGAGAACAGGGTGCGACTGTATTTGGTTACCGTGTCAGTGATCCCGAGCGCTATGGTGTTGTCGAATTTACTGAGGATGGTAAAGCAATCAGTATCGAGGAAAAACCAGAACAACCACGTTCCCATCATGCGGTAACGGGTCTCTACTTCTATGATAATGATGTGATCGATATTGCCGCTGAGGTCAAACCATCTCACCGTGGAGAGCTTGAAATCACTGATGTAAATAATGTCTATCTTCAGCGCGGTAACTTGCATGTTGAACGTCTTGGTCGAGGTACGGCCTGGCTAGATACGGGTACTAATGAATCATTGATGCAGGCGGCAAACTTTATTCAGACTCTGGAGGAGCGGCAGGGTCTTATGGTTGGGTGTATCGAAGAAATTGCCTGGGAGCAGGGCTACATTGATGACGCACAGCTAGAAGAAATTGCCATGACCATGGAAAAAAATCGTTACGGTCAGTATTTGCTTAATCGTCTGAAAGAGTAGCTATGAATTTCATTAAGACGGAGCTGCCGGGTGTGCTGCTTATTGAGCCAGATGTCTATGGTGATGAGCGTGGTTTTTTCCTCGAGACATATAATCGGGATACTTTTGCTGGTCATATTGATGATGTCTTTGTTCAGGATAACCATTCTCGTTCCGGAAAAGGCATCTTAAGAGGTTTACATGCACAAAACCCACATCAGCAGGGAAAGCTGGTGCGTGTTACAAAGGGCGAGGTATTTGATGTTGCTGTTGATGTGCGAGTCGGATCACCGACATTTGGTCAATGGTTTGGTGAAGTGTTATCAGCTGAAAATTTTAAAATGATGTATGTGCCACCTGGTTTTGCACACGGTTTTTGTGTGCTTAGTGATATCGCTGATTTTCAGTATAAATGTACAGATACATACCACCCCGAAGACGAATTTGTTCTGGCATGGGATGATCCTGAGATTAATATCGACTGGCCGATTAATGATCCTGTTCTATCTGGAAGGGATCAGGGTGGTGTGTCTTTAGCGTCGCTGCAGGTAAGTGGTCGTTTGCCAGAATCTAATATTAATCCTAATCCATGAAAATTTTGTTAACGGGTTGTCATGGACAGCTTGGTCAGGCACTTCAGGCGGTTTTATCTGATCATGAGCTGGTTTGCACGGATACAGATACACTGGATATCACTGATTGTGATCAGGTGGAAAACTATCTAACAAAGTATCAACCAAAATTAGTGATCAATTCTGCTGCTTATACCCAGGTGGATCAGGCGGAAGATGATCAGGATAAGGCCTATGCAGTGAACACTAAAGGGCCAGAATATCTTGCCAGGGCCTGTCATGATATTGATGCGACTCTGATTCAAATATCAACAGACTATGTGTTTGATGGCAGTAGTCAGTCCCAGTGGAGGGAGAGTGATTCGACGAACCCTTTATCGGTTTATGGTAAGAGTAAATTAGCAGGGGAGCAGGCAGTTACACAAAACTGTCGAAAGCATTTCATCGTTCGAACTGCCTGGTTATATCATTTCAGTGGACAAAACTTCCTGAAATCAATGTACTCACTCGCTAGTCGTGATGAAGTTCGAGTTGTCGATGATCAATGTGGTTCACCAACCAATGCCGATGATCTGGCCGATGCTCTGACACAGTTAATCGAGACAGATGATTATGGTATCCACCACCTTGTAAATGCAGGGGAGGCGACCTGGTATGAGCTGACATGTGAGTTTTATCAACAACTGGGTATTAAAACAGTGGTTATTCCTGTTTCAACCGATGAGTTTCCCCGCCCGGCACCACGACCCAAAAGCTCAGTGCTTGTATCTGAACATCAATCGCCGATCCAGCTGCCTGACTGGAAACAAGGTGTACAACGACTAGTGACACAGATTCAAAAGGATGGATGGAGTTAACGTCCTGACTTAGTTTTTGTCCTCAGATATCTCTAGAATATCCTTAACACTGACGAATTCATTACGTATATCTTCCAGTAATTCATCATCCATATTTGAGTTTCCATTCGACATACTGGTTTCCAGGGCTTCGAAATATTCGGTTAGAGTGTCTGCACCGAGAGCTTTACTGTGTTGCTGTAAGCGTTTTGCCACGTCCTGAATTGAATCACTGGTGTAATCAGACTCAGAGTTCTCAGGTTTCGAAGCATCATCTTTAGCTATTGAAATAGTTTCATGGATGATTTGTTTTTGCTCAATAAAATCAATTAGTTGCTGAAACTCATCTTCAAGCAAATCATGTAATGCCTTGTTTTCTGGATCAGCTTTGTCGTTGGTCACGATAAATTTATTTCAAGGTCAATTGAGTATCTAAGAGTGTAATTGAATCAGTGAAAAGATAAATCCTGTTATTTAATAAATATTGCCTTTTTGGGTGTTGGAAATACAGAATTGAGCTGGTAATCTGCGCGCGCATTAACCCAGCTGAGCAATGTAATGAGCGAGCAACAAACCGATAGCGGCCTGAAATACGAAGATCTAATTGTAGGTGAAGGCCAGACCTGTGGAGGTCGCGGTGATACTGTAAAGGTTCACTATACCGGTTGGCTGGAAGACGGGTCCAAGTTTGATTCCAGTGTTGATCGTGATGAGCCTTTCTCTTTCCCGGTGGATGTTGGTTATGTCATCAAGGGATGGGATGAAGGTATTCGTGGTATGAAAGAGGGGGGTAAACGAAAACTTGTTGTGCCTTCCACGCTAGGCTACGGCTCTCACGGTGCTGGTGATGTCATACCACCGAATGCAACACTCATTTTTGAAGTTGAGTTACTGGAAGTTAGTCACTAGACGTTTGTCCTATCAGCGGTTCATCGTAACTCGCCACTAAATCCTGCAAGCCAATCAGCGTCAATCGATTATCTGCAAAAGCTCGGCGCCATTTTCGAGCTCCATTGATACCTTGAAAGAGCCCTAATACATGTCGCGTGATGTGATGGATACGAGTGCCGGCCTGTGCTTCTGCTTCGATGTACGGTAGTAGCCTTTGCAGTAGCTGTTTCCGGCTGACTGGGTCTTTAGCTTCACCGTAATAATTTCGATCGACCTCGCTCATTAGATACAGGTCGTCATAGGCAGCACGCCCCAACATCACGCCATCGATGTGCTGTAGATGTATTTTGCTCTCATTATGTGTCCTGATGCCACCGTTAATGATAATTTCCAGCTCAGGGTAATCCTTTTTAATTTGATAGACACGTTCATAATCTAGCGGTGGGATTTCCCGGTTCTCTTTTGGACTTAGACCCCGCAACCAGGCTTTACGTGCGTGGATAATGAAAGTATTGCAGCCACTTTGCGATACCGTTTCGATAAACTGACATAGCTCTTCATAGCT
>CALODD010000077.1:0-14111 GCA_942491945.1 uncultured Gammaproteobacteria bacterium
CAAGGTCATCTATGACCAAGTGATGCAGTTAGTTGTTTTTTGTATTTCTGATTCCCAACATTCAGAAATTCCATAATGATCCACAATAACACAATCCCACATACACCCGGATAATCCATTCAATGTATCAATCGCATCTACATGCTCATTAAAACTCTTTAAACAAGTATCAACTGAATCACAATCTTTTGAGTAAACTATATTTAAATCAAAATTTCGCGATTGGAATAATTCGGCCAAACTGCCTGGAAGGTCTCTACAGATAAACCGTATATATGCACCCTCTTTATATAAACTATCTGCAAGTGTTAAACAGCGCATAAGATGGCCAGCACCTATATAGCTATCCGCATCAACACGAAATGCGACCTTGAACATAAGTCAATTCAGCCGCTTAAATCCACCATGACAAATAGGGCCGTCCAATAAATCCATTACATTACGACCCTGTTCACATTCGCCAATTAAAGAAAATACTCCAGATAAATTGTCAAAATACTCATTTATTATTTCTTTAGAATGCTCAGTACAAACATATATACTTGTTCCTGCGAGATATCCTTTTTTTAACATTTCCTGCGTTATTAAAGTTTTATATGCCAATGCATTTGAACTGTTTATTGTGAATCCAGCCAATGCAGCCAATCCCCAGTGTGAAATTGCAACCCCATACTTATCTGCTAACTCCTGCCAGCCAGACCTAATTATAGTACCCGTCTTCGTAATATAATCCCATGATTGTTCACGTTCCATTATCTCCAGGACCTTAAGGGCAGCAGTAGAACCAATTCTCTCTGTCCAGAAAGTACTACTAATAAATGTTGATTGAGCCGCTTCCATTACTTCGCGGCGCCCTATTGTGGCTGTAATCGCATAGCCGTTTCCTAAGGCTTTACCAAATACTGCCATATCGGGTTCTACGCCATACTTTTTATGAAGCCCGCCGAATGTTTCTCGGAAGCCCGAAGTGCATTCATCAAAAATAAGAACAATTCCATTATTACTTGCAAGTTGCCTCACTTTTTCCAAAAACCCATCTTTAGGTACTTCATTACGTTGAACCTCCATTTTTATGACACCAATATCCTGATGTTCCACGAGCATTTCGAGCTCTTGAATATTATTATAGGAAAATGGGAAAACGGAGTTTTTGAGATTACGGGGAACACCTGCAGGCTCTAACCCCGGAAGCAAATGCCCATCTAATGAACTATCATCACTTAAATTCGCGGAAAGATACCAGTCATGCCAACCATGGTAGCCACATATCGCAACATTATCTTTACCACATGCAGCGCGCGCAATACGTATAGCAATAGCATTTGCCTCACCACCAGTACGTGCAAACCGGACCATATCAGCCCACGGATGCAATGTAATTAACTTTTCAGCAAGGTATACCTCTTCCGGTGAATTAAAACTGGCCATATTTCCTGTGTCTACAACCCCTCTAACCACATTATCCACCTCAGGATGACCGTAGCCTAAAATATTTGTACCAATACCCATTATTGACATGTCTATATATTTAACACCATCCAGATCCCATACCAGGCAACCTTTCGACTTACTGAAATATGATGGCCAAGCTCCTGGAAGAAACATTTCGGGCCTCTTCGATAAGAGCATATTACCACCAGGAATCACCTGTTTAGCGCGCTGCCATAATTTTTGCCCTGTATTATTCGCCATATAGTTTAAAGATACATAGTAGAGTAACCAACTTCGGTATAGGGCAACACCATCGCTATCAGTTCTGGATGATCATCAAGAAACTTAACAATATCTTCAAGCGGTATTTGAGGAGCTAGATGAATAAACTCTCTATATATGATTCTACACACAGCCAAATCCTCAGGATTATCTACAGTTAATCTTAAGTCGTGACGTACAAATTCCTCTGGCGGTGTAACTGTCAATATTCTAAAGCTATCTGAGTTTTCTCTGATATACAGTGAGCATAATTCAGAACGATGCTTATTCTCGCCTTCAGAATGAGAACGTTCTAAAGATTTTTGCGTAATAATTTCAAATCCACATCCATCGATAATTTCGTCCATAAATGTAGCATCGGCACACTCTAACTGGTGCCTATCCCACAATTCACCAACAACATCATAATAAAGAAAAGGTGATTCACTTGTTACACGGAAGATGTCTGTAGCATTGACTGACTGACCACAGGCTATTAATCGAGATAAGACATCATTCTCATTGCCAACAACATATTTAAGACCTTTGTCTTGAGCAATATGAACGAATATCTCATTTTCTACTCCCTCTGATATGCCCAAGACAATATCATCTATCGCATCAATCGATTTGAGACTATCAATAATATAATCAATGATACGGACGCCCTTTTTAACATCAAGGTTCTGCACTGGCTTTCCATAAAGCCTGGAACCCTGATTTCTACAGGCCAAAGCTGCGACTAATTTACGTGGCATCAGATCCGCCATCGAAAAGATCAAGTGTTATAGGTTGATCATTCTGAACTGATTGAGCCATACGTTGGCCATAGGCAATTTTTAAATCATATATAGGATTTTCGGCTGTACTACGCTTCAAGGTTAAGTCTTCGGGTAACAGGACATGCCCTGCTTCTATTTCACGCGTTGCTACTACATGTTTCCGCACATTGGTACGATAAGTCTTTTCAGATTCATGCATCATAAAGTCATCACTACATACCGCATCGATGGAGCCCATACTTTCCGCAACCATACGCATATTTGTTACAAACCTTGAGAACTCATCTGGATTTAGTGCAGATTCATGATCCTCCATTTTCATCTCTACAGATAATGTCAAATGTTTTTCAATAATCGATGCGCCACACCCAATAGCTGCGGCTGATATGAGAAAACGCATATCTGAATCAGGTGGAGCATGATCAGCATAACCAATTTGGACAGTGTCTTCAGATAATTGAGCGAACTCGCGTATGCGAACAACTTGATTAGACTCATTTGGAGTGGGATAGCCTTGAAAACCAAACAACAACACGACTGATTTGCCCGACATAATATCTTTTGCGCGTTCTATTTCGTTACGCTTACAACCGCCGCACGAAAGCAACACATTAGGCGCACTAGACTTTGCCACCTGATTTAGGAAATCTATATTAGCCATATCAGTACTATGAATCTTGATTGTTTTGACTCCTAGTGTTTCTGCTAGCAATAAGCTACGTGCACCAAAAACATCAAGAATAAGCTCAATATCCTTATCTTTCGCTCTAGATGCGGCTGAAGACCACACGTCATCGGAAAGCTCCAGAGAAGCAAACAGATCGTGATATTTATATCCAGGAACGGACAACTCTTCCGCATATACAAGCTGGAACTTGACAGCATCTGCACCAGCCGCACTTGCAGCATCAATAAATAAAGATAGATATTCAGGTCTACCTTCATAACCCTGAGCAATTTCAGCAATCACATAAACGTCCGACATATTAAGATATGCTCCATAATGATGGGTTTACTAGGCCCTCGTCTGATGACGAAAGAGATCGATACTGCAATTCAGTAATATCAGTTTTACGATTAAACGCAGCCAGAATTGACTCGAGTTCATCACTACCAGTAACACCGACAAGCGTCACATCATCATTAACTTGTCTAGCTAAGAAACCAAGGCATATCTCCAACCGAGTTAGCTTGCTTTCTTCAACTAACGCATCATATCTTTGAAACGCACCCATGTAGTTACGAGTCCATGCTGGCCGCTTCTCCTGGGCCATTAATAATAAGCCCTGCAGAAAGACAGATCTAAAGTGAAATTGAACGCCTGCTTTTTTAAGAGCGAAATAAATTTCATGGCTTACGAAACGTTGATCGAATATATTCAATGGAGCCTGAACTATGTCTGGCGTAAACAGGGGTATAACTTTCCGCAACTGCTCTGGCGAGTAAACTGAGACACCAACATTTTCGACTAGCCCTTTATTTTTGACTGCTTCCAACGCTTCAACCAGTTTATCGCCTCCCGCTTTCAATAAATCTTCTGCATGATGGATGAGTAAGCCATGAATTTTGTTTACAGATAGGTGGTCTAACGATATATTTAACTGATCATGCAACAATAAAATCGATTCATCCGTAATAACATCCTCATCGAAGACTGGGGTTTTAGTTATAATATCGAAATGGTCATAGCTATTAATAAGCGTACCTAGTACAGCTTCGCTTTCACCGTAGGCTGACGCTGTATCGAGCAAAGTTATATCATTACACTTGGCGGTCTCAAGTATAGCAAGCACGTCAGACTTACTAACTATTCCATTCTCATTCGACACCCCATAATTAAGGCCAAATTGAACAGTACCTAAACCTAGTTTCATTCCAGTAATTCCAAGATACTATCAACAACATAATTTTGCTCGGAATCAGTTAGCTCAACAAATACCGGTATACTCAAAGCTTCATTATAGTAAGAGTTACAATTAGGGTAATTAGCCATATCAAACCCAAATTGCGAATAATATGGTTGGCTTGGTACTGGAATATAATGAACTTGAGTACCTATACCTTTTTCGCGAAGTGAAAGCATAAACTCACGCCGCGTAAACTTTATTTTCTTAAAACTTATACGTAGAACATATATATGTATGGCACTAAATTCTCTCACATCTATCTGAGTAGGCTCTACATATAAATTATCTTTGAAAGCATAATCATACCTAGCAGCTATCGAACGACGCCGATCAACGAAACCATCAAGTTTTTTTAATTGAGAGAGTAAAAGCGCACACTGAATATCAGTTATACGATAATTATACCCTAACTCCTGCATCTCATAGTACCAGGGATTGACGTCGCCAGCGTCGTTGCTCAAATGAGAATTTAGAAATGAATCATCATTCTTATTAATACCATGACTTCTTAAGCGCAGTAAATGATTATAAATATTAACATCGTTAGTAGTTATTGCACCACCCTCTCCTGCAGCAATAGCCTTAACCGGATGAAATGAAAAGACACTCATGGTCGAGCGCGTACAACTTCCCACACGCGTACCATCGGGATAGGAAGAACCTAATGCATGACAACAATCCTCTATCACGGTCGCACCATAAGTTTCAGCAATGCTTTCAATCCCTTCCATATCGCAAGGCGCGCCGGCGAAATGAACTGGTATAATCGCTGCGACATTTGTGAGATCCCTACAGAGTGAATGCAATACATGAACATCCATATTCAAACTATCACTACCAATATCTGTAAAATGCACGTCAGCACCGACAAAGCGCGCACAATTTGCGCTAGCTACGAAAGTATTAGCTGATGTAACAACATTATCACCAGAACTTATCTCTGCGGCGACACACGCCAAATGAAGAGCAGATGTGCCACTTGAAACAGCTACTGCATATTTTGCCCCGACATATGTGGCCAGTGCTTGCTCAAATTCTTGTACTCTTTCACCCTGGGTTAGATATCCTGACTGTAATACATCTACTACAGCATCAATATCATTTTGATTAATTGAATGCCGACCGTATGGAATCATAATTCTATAATTTCGTTTTCCAATAACTCTTTCAACTCAGCAACAGTCATCCATTCTGGGTTAATATCACTGCTATACTGAAAATCTTCAGGGACTCTTTTGGATCCACTTTCCTTTAAGTATGACTCTTGATCCCACCAATCTGCTGCCGGTTGAATAACATAACGATCGTTGAACTCTGCAGTATTTAATGCATCATCAACCGTTATCATGATCTCATGAAGTTTCTCACCTGGACGAATACCAATTGTCTCAGTAGCACATTCAGGGGCGATGGCTTTAGCTGTGTCCATAATATTCATGCTTGGAATCTTTGGCACAAATATTTCACCACCTCTCATAGATTCGAGCGATGTCATTACAAACTCTATTCCTTGGCTTAATGTTATCCAGAAACGCGTCATTCTCTCATCTGTAATAGGCAAAACACCTGATTTTCTTTTTTTCATAAAAAACGGAATAACACTACCTCGTGATCCAACGACATTGCCATATCGAACAACTGAAAAACGTGTGCGATGTCTTCCCGACAAAGCATTAGCTGCAATAAATAATTTATCGGAACACAACTTAGTAGCTCCATATAGATTCGCAGGGTTTGCTGCCTTATCTGTACTTAGTGCCAATACATGCTTAACCTCTTGATCGATACAAACATTTATTACGTTTTCAGCACCTAAAATATTTGTTTTAATCGCCTCCATAGGATTATATTCAGCAGCAGGAACCTGCTTAACAGCTGCCGCATGAATTACGGTCTCAACGCCGTCAAAAGCTCTGTATAAACGCTCTTTATCGCGAACATCGCCTAAAAAATATCTCAGTCTAGGGTCATTAAAGTCCTGTTGCATTTCAAATTGTTTAAGTTCATCACGGCTGAAGATTACTAATCTTGCTGGGTCATAGTGATCTAGCAAATGGCGAACAAAACGCTTACCAAATGACCCTGTTGCTCCCGTAACTAATACTGATTTGCCATTTATTGCTGACATAAATCAACTCCCATTGATATTCTTATATTGCATTCATAATTTCCGCTTCGTGGCCAATATCACTTTGCTTACGCAACTCACGCAAGCCTTGATCCACTCCGCCCATATTACGCCCCAATGACATAACAACCTTTTTATTACTTAAGGACATGTCTAGTGGTCTTATAGCGCTCAAATTAATATCTTCTATACTAATCGGCTTTATTAACTTGGGGTCAAGATCAAAGTGATTTGCTAGCTTGATCACAAAATCATACTTTGTCAGTCTATCGTCACCGACGATATTATAGATACCGAATAAGTCTTTATTGACAAGCTCATGTACTGCCGCCACAAGATGATCTATCAATATTGGCGTAAACCAAACATCAGAAAATACTTTTATTTCATCACCTGCAGTCAAAGATTGAATAATCCAGTCACTAAATGACCTTCGACTTGAATAGCCCCACCCATAAAAGTTTGTACGGATAATCAGGAAATTGTCACACTGTGATTGGACGAAATTTTCAGCCTTAAGTTTAGTTTTTGCATATTCGTTTAACGGATTTGGAATTGCATTCTCATCAACTAACGGAACCTCACCAGAAAACAGATGATCGGTTGATATGTGCACTAATTTGATATGAAGTCTAGAACAAACCCTAGAAACATTATCTGCAATAACTGCGTTCGATAATTCAGCACGATCAGGATAATGTTCACACTCATCAACATTTGTTAACCCTGCCGTATGCACAAGAATATCTGGAGTTAGTTCATTTAAAGCTTGCTCTAATTCTAAGGCGTTTTCCAAAGAAACCTGTTCACATGAAACCCCTGATAGGATTGGTATATTATGATGCGCGAATAGATGCACATCATACTCACCTCTTATTGCATAAGCCCAATTTAAGGCTAATAACCCACTTCCGCCTGTAATAACAATACGTTTCTTAGGCTGCAATATTACACATACCACTACTTACAGATGTAGAATCAACACTACCTACTACCAGTCGATTTTCGAGAAAAACTGCGCTATGCAAAGGCACAATACTATTCAATCTCCGTGCTTGACTACGACAACTCAAACCAGTTGAAACCAGCATTTCATCTTTCCCAAGATTTTGTATCTCTGGAAAAAATCTCATTGACGCTATTTTTTTTGACAATTCAGGGTTTTCGTAGCCAAACTGTCCAGCCATACCACAACAACCTACATCCATCTCAGTTGCATTTACTCCGGGTAGTTTATTCAACATTTCCACAGTAGCGGACGCTGACAAAACAGACTTTTGATGACAATGCGTGTGCACTTTTACTTTCACATCATCACGAGACAACTTACCTAAAAGTCTTTTACACATTTGATCACTCTGTGTTAAATGGTCATTCATAAACTCATCGAACAACACCATACGGGAACGCACACTATTACCATCTTCCTCATACACCGAAGAAACAAGATCAGGCATCTCATCTATAAACACTGATATCTCTGCAGGCTCTAAACCTACGACAGGTATACTTCCATCTTTATCTAGCATCATTATTGAATGTACGAGCTTATCAACCTCTCTGGCCGCATCACCTAATAAACCTTGACTTATAAGCTGCCTAGGGGATGACTTCATGCGTAATGGTAAGACTGAAAACCCCAATTCCTGCAATACTTTAACAGCTGAAATTGGAACTTCAGGTTCATAATAATCTGAATAAATATCAACAAGTAAAATAATATTTTTTCCTGATTCAAGCTCTCCACGGTTATAATTACGGCGCCACCAACGACCAAATGAGACACTTGACACTTTAGGCAATAAAACCTTACTACTCACTCCCAGTATACGTCTTGTGATTACAAAATTTTGAATCCAATTAAACATTACCGGCAACACATCTGCCACGCGAAGATACATCGAATAATACCGCACCAGATAATCTCGGAAACTCATACCTACATTTTGTATTCTTAGATATAAATACTCTGACTTTAAACGAGCCATATCCACATTTGAAGGACATTCTGATTTACATGCTTTACATGAGAGACATGAAGATATAGACAATCTCACATCTTCTTCTTCAAGCTCATTTACTAAAATATTTCTTGAATCGAAGACGTATTGCAACAAACTAGATCTACCACGTGTGCTAAGATGCTCCATACCGGTAGCTCTAAAAGTCGGACACATAACACCTTTACCATTCCGTCTTCGACAAACACCCGCACCATTACACTTAGTCAGTACTGACGATATACCTTCATCTCTCGACCATCGAAAACCGGTAACCCCATCTAACTTGATTTTATCCTCGGCACGAAGATCAATTCTCTCACTGAGCCTACCTCCATTAACAATAACCCCCGGATTGAATATATTATTGGGATCAAATATTTCTTTAATACGTTTATTTAGATTATAAACTTCAGTGCCAAAATATTTTTTCAAATACGGAGCCCGCACACGACCATCGCCGTGCTCACCTGACAATGATCCTCCATATTGTTTAACAAGTGAAAACACCTCTTTCGACAGCGATTCGAATTTAAGGCGATCAGATTTATTTGACAAATCTAACTCAGGACGAAGATGTAAAAGCCCAACAGATGCATGTCCATAATAGACACAATCTACACCGTATGAGTTCATGATTTTCTTTACATTTCTTACATATGCCGATAAAGAATCAACTGGCACAGCAGAATCTTCAATTATTGCGACAGGTTTCTTTCTACCTTCACTACCCATTAACAGGCCTAAACCCGCGCTTCTTAATTCCCCTACCGCAGGAACATCCGCACCTTCCAAAATTGAACTAGCGTATCCAATCTCCTGTTCACGAGTAAACTGTGTGATTTGATCTGCCCAATCATTAACATATTCTATTGTGTCACCCAAATATTCGACTATCAACATCGAGCCTGGGTCACCCTGAATCCAGGATCGATTAACTGCCTGCCGTGTGTTTTTTATTGCGAGATCCAATATACGTTTATCTAACAGCTCAATTGCAGATGGCAGTTTGTTTAATAATAGAGAAACACTATCAACAGCCTCTTCGACTGATTCAAAATAGATACATACTACAGCCTTGCACTGAAATTTATCTACGACAGATAATTCAGCCTGATTAACAAAAACCAAAGTACCTTCACTACCGCATATCAATGGAGCTAGATTAAACGACTGACCATGAGGATTCCACGGCTGCATGTCTGCCAAAATATCCAGTGCGTATCCTGTATTTCTTCGAACAATTTCTTTACTAGGATATTTTTCTTTGATCAGCTGTCTGTTTCTATCAATCAATGAAAATACTTCACGATAGATCCTCCCTTCGAAACTGGATAACTCCATTTTCTTCTGCAGCTGACATTCTGTAAGCGGCTCAAATATTGTCTGTGAGCCATCAGTAAGAATAACGTCGAGTGAATAGACATGTTCACGCGTTGTGCCATACATTACGGAATACTTACCGGCCGCGTTGTTACCGATCATCCCTCCTATAGTGCATCTGTCCTGGGTAGAAGTCTCGGGTGCAAATACTTTATTTGAACGAGACAAATATTGATTC
Source organism: uncultured Gammaproteobacteria bacterium (assembly GCA_942491945.1). Classification (GTDB taxonomy): domain Bacteria; phylum Pseudomonadota; class Gammaproteobacteria; order JAJDYQ01; family JAJDYQ01; genus JAJDYQ01. The sequence continues at coordinate 10,071 of CALODD010000077.1, forward strand.
AAATCCTGCAGTACGACACCGGGCTCTACACGAACGTGTTGATCATCACTACACCCGAGTATGCTGGTCATATAACGAGAGGTATCAACTATTGTTCCACTTCCAATAGCCTGCCCGCCGATACTTGTACCTCCAGCGCGAAACGTTAGTGATCCGCTATCAGCTTTTATGTCATTAATGATTGAGACACAGTCACCCTTAGTTTCAGGGTATGTGACAGCCTGAGGCAATTGCCTGTAAATTGAGGCATCTGTTGAATAGAGCCTTCTGGACGTTATATCTGTAAAGTACTGTATCAAGTCAACAAACAGAAAAACTAGAGTCGACCATCGACCTCATCTGCATCGAGCATATACTTAACATCGTAAAGCACATGATTTGTCTTACCAAAAGCGCGAATTTCACCAATCGACATATCTGAAAATTGCTTATGGGGTACTGCTATAACAATGGCATCGTATACGGAAGGTTTCGGATAATCCACAGGAGTTATACCGTACTCTGAGACCGCTTCACTTTGATCAATCATGGGATCGTATACATCGATATTGCAATTGTAGGTACGTAAAGCACTAATTACATCAACAACTTTGGTATTCCTTAAATCTGGGCAGTCTTCTTTGAAAGACAACCCCATAACAAGTATATTTGCATCAACCACATGTATTCGTTTCTGAGTCATGAGCTTCGTAACATCATCTGCAACCACAAAGCCCATGCTATCGTTGAGCCTACGCCCAGCCAGAATCATTTCCGGATGCAGTCCTACCTGAGCCGCTTTATGCGTAAGATAATAGGGATCAACGCCAATACAATGTCCGCCAACCAAGCCTGGTTTAAACGGAATGAAATTCCATTTAGTAGCAGCCGCTTTTAATACCTCTTCAGTATCAATTCCAAGTTTTTTGAAAATCAGAGCCAACTCGTTAATTAATCCAATATTCAGATCACGTTGGGTATTCTCAATGACCTTTGCTGCTTCAGCTATTTTAATTGAACCGGCACGGTGCACACCGGCAGTAACGACGCTTTCATATACAGTTGCAATGATATCGAGTATTTCAGCATTCTGACCAGAAACTACTTTCTTAATATTTGTAAAAGTATGCTCTTTATCCCCTGGGTTTACACGCTCTGGCGAATAACCCACAAAAAAGTCTACCCCACATTTCAAACCTGATTCTGCCTCCAATATAGGAATGCACTCTTCTTCTGTAGCACCTGGATATACCGTAGACTCATAAACTACAACATCATCTTTTTTCAGCTGAGAACCAACAGACTTAGAGGCTGATAGCAAAAATGACAAATCAGGGCGTTTTGTAGAATCAATAGGTGATGGCACCGCAATAATATGAAAATCCGCTCGTCTTAACTCTAAAGGGTCAGATGTAAAAAAGATATCTGCTTGCTTCAGATCCTCACATTCCACTTCTCTGGTCAAGTCTGTATCTACTTTCAATTCTTTGATGCGCTTTGCACTAACATCGAAACCAATAACTTCGTGCTTCTTTCCGAATGCTACAGCGACAGGCAACCCAACGTAACCTAAGCCAATTACTGATATTTTACGATCCAAATCATTCATTTTTATAGTACTCTAAATACCAATCAACAAACTGCCTAATCCCACTATCAATTTGGGTTTTTGGCTTATAATCAAAATCATTAACGAGATCTTCGACGTCCGCAAAAGTATCCGGCACATCACCAGGCTGCGACGGCAACATATTCAAGATTGCCTTTTTACCCAGATACTTTTCTAATACTCCTATATAACTCATCAGCTCAATTGTATTATTGTTTCCAATATTATAAATGCGGTAAGGAGCATTACTCGTTGCCGGGTCTGGCTTATAGCTTGACCAATTTGTATTAATGGTCGCAGGCTTATCAATAACTCGAACAACCCCCTCTACAATGTCATCTATATATGTAAAATCACGACGGTGTATACCTTCACTAAATACATCTATAGGCTTACCTGACAAATTATTTTTAGTATATAAGAAAGTAGCCATATCAGGCCTGCCCCAGGATCATAGACAGTAAAAAAACGCAACCCAGTTACAGGCAGACCATACAAATGCGCATAACTATGAGCCATTAATTCATTCGATTTCTTACTGGCAGCATATAGAGATACCGGATGATCAACATTGTCATGCTCAGAAAAAGGCATTCTTGTATTAGCACCATAGACAGAACTTGATGATGCATACACGAAATGCTTTATACCATTATGCCGACATTCCTCTAAAAGATTTACAAAACCAACCAAATTAGTATCAACATACGCATATGGGTTAATCAAAGAATATCTAACGCCTGGTTGGGCCGCCAAATTAACAACACAATCAGGACTATATCGTGAAAATATATCCGAGATACTATCGCGATTTGCTATATCCTCCTCCAGTAAGGTGAAATTCTCATTCGAACAAAAACTCTCTATACGTGATCGCTTTAAACACACGTCATAGTAGTCATCAAAATTATCAACCCCAATAACTTCATCACCTCGTTCTAACAAGCTTGCGCTCAATGCAGAACCAATGAAGCCTGCAGCACCAGTTACCAATACTTTCATTCTCTTACTTTAATCCTGGCGTAAATATCATATTAATCTTGTGATGCTTCTTTCCTTAACTCAGCAATCTCTCTTTCCAGGGACTCATATTGCTCTAGTCTGTATTTTAAAAATTGCATAGTAACCCTGGCTTTCTCTTCAACACCAATAGGCGTCAACAGATACGCATAAGCCATTTTATTTTGGCTATTTCTAAAATTTTTCGCCTTCACCCAGCCTTTTTCAATCAACCCTTTTAGACAGTAGTTGACCTTACCCAAACTTATGCCTAGCTCATGAGCCAACTCACGCTGACTAATATTCGGGTCGTCTTGAAGACGCTTAAGAATTTGATATCTGAGAGAATAATCCATCAATGAAACGACTGCGCAGGCTACCGCAAGACCGCATTTACGAATGCGTTCAAAGGTTGAACAGTATAATCATCTCGCACAAACCGTTCAAGGCCTGAACAGTGACAAAATGATTTAAAATTAATACCTTAGAAGAATTTTATTCACCATCAATCGCAATGATTGAAGATTTAGGAACTGACATTTGTGAATGCGTTCCAGCAATATTCATCAGGACGATGACACGCTTAGTACTATTTTCCGCTTCAAAAATAGCCTCATAACCAGACAATGTACCTTCCACAAAACGAACCTTTTGACCTTTTTCCAGTGGAGCCTCAGGCATTTCCAGTATTTCAGGCTCAATTTCTCTCTCACGTATACCATTAATCATCTGATTTGGCACTGCAGCTGCAATGGTGCCAAATTTCACAAGATGAACAACCCCCATTGTTGATCGTATCGGGCCCCAGTCATCCTCTCCTGTTGATAACCGGATAAATAAATACCTTGGGAATAGTGGGTTCGTCCTAAAATGAAAATTACGCCCCCTTCTTACCCTTTTACGCAGCATTGGGAGATAGACGCTATATCCCTGCCTCTCGAGATTCTCCTTCGCGACTTTTTCTTGCTGTGGCTTCGTATAAACCAGATACCAGGAGGCGGCTTCCTTACTCACAACTGCTCGCCTTCTGTCAAAACCCCGGCATTTACCAGGTAGTCAAGAACCTGGGTAACACAGAACTCAAGAGAGTCATTCTCTGTATCTAAAATTATTTCAGGGGCCAGAGGCTGCTCATATGGTGAAGAAATTCCAGTATAGTTTTGAATTTCACCTGCTCTGGCTTTGGCATAGAGACCTTTTACATCTCTTGATTCACATTTTTCTACAGAGCATTTACAGTGGACTTCGATGAAACCACCGTCTGGTACGCTGGAACGAATCTTCTCTCTGTCGCTTTCGAAAGGTGATATAAACGCAGAAAGTGAAATCACACCCGCCTGCATGAACAAATTCACCATCTCGCCAATACGACGCAGGTTTTCATGTCGATCTTCCTCAGAGAAAGCAAGATCAGAACACAGTCCATGACGTACGTTGTCGCCATCGAATACAAA
>CALODD010000078.1:0-10865 GCA_942491945.1 uncultured Gammaproteobacteria bacterium
CCATGAGACCCTCCTTTTTTATTGTGTGTCATATGTATTCTGACACATCTGCCTCATATTGCATGAACTGCTGATACGGCAGTCACATGCCAAGTTAATGTGACATCAAGATGGGCGTAATCATGGATTTCAGAATGGTGCTGGTCACACCACCAAAGATTTTCTGCCGAATACTTGGCGTGCCGTAACCACCCAGGATCAGTATATCCGCCGCTCTATCAGCAAGCTGATTTTGTAGAGTGGTTTGCACATCGAAGGTGCCGGGATTGAGGAATTCGGTCGTCGCGTCAATATCATGCGGTTTCAAATGTACTGACAGCTCATCAAGCATCATCTCTTCAGCACTGGTTTTCTTACTCGCGATTGAAAGTACATGGACTTCCGGTGGAACTCTTTAGCAAAGGAATCGCATTATGCAGGGCTCGTACTGACGATGGCGACCCATCCCATGCGACCAGAGCGCGTTCACAGGGAATACGATGAACGCCTATGTAGGGCATGAAAAATACTGGTTGGCCACAATGCATCATGACGTCTTCGGAAAATGCGAGCAGGCGATCATGATTATCTCTGCTCGGATTCGGCTGCCTAAGCATGACCAGATCATAGTTACGGGCAAGTCTGGCCATCTTCTGCGAGGCTTCGCTCAGCCCGCCGCCGATTGTGGTCGCATCAGCATCGTCTATGCCACTGATTTTTGCGAGATCAACAAAGGATTCTGCCAGTTCTTTGGCGAAGCGTTTTGCCATTACTTCCGCAGCCGCTTCTTCTTTAACAATCAGATGGTCTGGGCGCATGCATTCCAGTGCCACGCCGGTTAATTTTGCTCCATGGGACTGCGCCAGCATGATCGCTGTCTTCATGCGTATCTCATTACTTTTCCCATCATCGAGAAAAACCAGAATATCTTTGTAACTCATAGCTGCCTCCGAAACTTTGCCATGCAATTTTAGCCCATCAAGGCGGTCAGATATTGATCTGGAGCAAAAAAATTGTGCGACCGCACAATTTTTTACGATTCACCACTCTGGCCGGCCCCCAGAGGCCCTGTTTCAACAAGAGTTCACCCAATACTCCCACTTATAGCTTACGAATTTTGAGTACTGAAATAATGAAAATTCACCCGTACAGCCACACCTTCATAGCTATAACAGCATTTACTTATGGGTCTATACATATTTCGATTATATTTTTCGCTCAAAATCTGAAAAAATAGCGGCTTGGGAATAGCTTTCAGCTGACAGACTTGCAGCGGCTATTCTGTTTTTTAGCAATAAAGGTGATTTATGAGCGGACAACCCACTACTCGACCTAAGGTTCCAGAAGGCAAAGCTGAGTTACTGACTACTACACAGCAAGAGCCTACTGATAAAGGCTTCGTTGGTTACAAGACTACCTGGGAATCTTTCCAGAAAGAAGTGCCTTACGAGACTCCAAAAGCTCCATAATATTGGGCTTTTCTTGCTAGCTATGCGGTCGTTCTGGCCGCATAGCAGCAATATTTTTTTTCCGAATTCCCGGAACAACTACATTTCGACATCATCTTCCAAAGCATTATCAGGGTTCCAGCCCTGTTCTTTAGCACTTTCAATCGCCCGACTATAGATACGTCCATGACGTTCGCGAAGCTCATCTGGAAGACTAGAAACCATATGACCGTGCGGTTCCCAGGCCTTTAATACCTGCTCATACAATGCCTCCAACTGGCCCATACTCCAGCCTTCGCAGGTCTGAGTTTCCGGAATCAGTTCGAATACCCAGGCATCCCGGATTATGTTACCCATTCGGCTCATTGCGCCATCGGGTTCGTTATCGATACCTACGTAGGGTTGTGCTTGTTTCATCTTAGTCTCTGAAATTGTTGAATTGTAACGGCAGCCCCATGTCTTCTGCTTTCAGCATCGACATCACCGCCTGTAAATCATCACGCTTCTTACCCGTTACACGTACCTGATCACCCTGTATAGAAGCCTGCACTTTAAGCTTGTCCTGTTTGATTCGCTTAACAATCTTCTTACCCAGATCTGTCTCAATACCCTGCTGAATATCGATCCGCTGAGTGGCTCGCCTACCCTGCTCTGTTGCATTTCCTGCCTTCAGGTTACCAAGATCGACGCCACGTTTTGAGCATTTGTTGTACAGAATATCTTTCATCTGCCCCAGCTGAAACTTACTCTCTGCTTCCATCATGACGCCGCCATCGGTTTCTTTAAAGCTGGCATCTGTACCTTTGAAATCATAGCGAGTACTGACTTCTTTATTAGCCTGGTCAATGGCATTGTTTAATTCATGCATGTCGACTTCAGATACGATATCAAATGAAGGCATAACTGCTCCTGAAGATTTATCCTAAAAGTTTCAAGATTGCTAGTTTACAGCAACTCACGAGACAGGAAGTAGAATCCTCTCTTCCAAATTAAGCGAGCAACAACCGCTACAGACAATAAATTTTCGTTGATGGGAACGTTAAGTCTTCGACTTGTCGATCAGCGCTCTGACCTTCCTCACATACAAATACAAAAATAAATATTGAATACCAAAAATCGCTAACAAACCAACAAATAACTTACCACGAACATCGATAATACTTTTCACCTGAGCAGTAACATCTCGATACACTTCGAACACAGCCTCAGCTGTACCACTGGCATTACGCACCAAAACATAAGATTCAACTACGTCACGGTCAAATACTTCTTTGGAAAATGCAGAAAACTTATCACGCTTACTAATCTTGCTGACAGGACGCCCCGTATCAATCGCTAAATTAAAACCCTTACTTTCAAACTTGCTTTCGCCAATCTGGGAATATTCAGAAGAGAATATCGTCACACCCTGGATATTATAGATTTTCACCTTGAGAACATTCAGGTCTTTCACCGCATAGGAAATCGCTGCATTTAACTGATCAGTTTCAGGTTGCGACCTTAGTGCATTGCCATTGGATATCTTTGAACCTGAAATATAAGTACCGAATTCCGGCCAGATAGCGTTAGATAACGACTTTGTCAGTCTTGCGTTTTCGTCTTCAGTAAGCTGTATTAGATGGGCCGTCGCAACATAGGAGTAAAAATAGATTAAGCCTCCTGTTGCCAGCATAATCGCTGTCAGGCCAAGGATAGAGAAATATCTTGTCAGACTAACTACCATATGAATGAGTTAAACGCGATCCCTACGTCTATTAAACACATAACTAGAACAGCATTCACTGCATGGTTATTTATTAGACTTTATCGATAAAATTTATTCAACTTTCATCTGAACGTATTTCCAATATATTGTTATTCATTTGCAATACAGCACCGCCTCCCAGGAACTCTAGCAACACCTTCCCACCCAGCTCATAACGCCAGCCACTGAGTAATGGGATATCCCGCTTACCGCGTACCAGTTGTTCGATTTCCTTGCGATTGGCCATTGTACTGATACTGACATCGTTTTTCTGTGACTGCTGTTTCAGTAGTGCAATTAACATATCGGCTACGACTTCCTGATTCGAAGACAGTGGCTTGCCCTTACCAACTTCAGGCCATTCATCCTTTGGTAATTCCAGACCTTTAGATACGCAATCGAGTAACGCCTGCCCGTGTCGCTTAATAATCTGTTCATAACCACGACGACGCTCCATATCCTGTATTGATTTAGGTTTTGCTTTAGCCAGATCTAATAGTTGATCATCCTTAAAAATAAAACGGCGCGGACGGTCGGCTCGCATGGCCTGCTGTTCGCGATACTCGGCCAGGAATTTTAAAATCGCTAGTTCAACACCGCGTAAGCGAGCATGGCCTTTAACTTTCCGCCAGGTATTTGCGGGATCGGGGCGATATCGACCCTCTTCGGCAATGGCTGAAAAATCCATTTCCAGCCATTCCAGACGACCTTCCGATTGCAGACGATCGCGTTGCATTGGATACAGCTGCGCCAGATAGCGCACATCATCGGCCGCATATTGTATTTGCGCCTGATCCAGTGGACGACGTGACCAGTCTGTTCGGGTATGTGACTTATCCAGTTGCACACCGAGCATGGATTCAACCAGCTTGGCATAGCCAACCTGATCACCCATTCCAGTTAACGAGGCTGCAATCTGCGTGTCATACACAGGCTTTGGTAAGCAGCCAAAAGTATGCAGAAAAACCTCCATATCCTGGCTCACCGAATGCAGGACTTTAAGAATTGATTCATTACGAAACAATTCCAGCATCGGCTCAAAGTCCGTAATCGTTAATGGATCAATACAGGCCAGCTGATCCTTGCCCTGAATCTGTACCAGACAAAGTATGGGGTAATAAGTTTTCTCTCGCGCAAACTCTGTATCGACTGCAATGAACTCTGCGTCGGATAATTGATCACATAATTCGCGCAAGGCGTCATTACTTTCTATATATTGGATATCTGACATAAACCGGGTAAAGATCGTTACACTATTGAAGACCCGGCATTGTGCCACATATAGCTGTCACAGATACGATACATACATACGAACCATATAGACGGAACATGGAAACGCAGAACGAACAAAACATTACCTGTGAACCTCAGGATCTGGAACTAGAAGAACTGGTTCTCCAGGAGTCACTGGTGAGCGCGACTGGTTTGCATTCCAATAATGTCCAGGTGGGCATCAAGGGAGACCCGTCCCTGCGCGAGTCTGTTTTCAATCGGCAAAGGTATAAAAGCCCGGTTGATGAAATCTTTAGTGAACTGGAACCACAGCTGGAAGAAATGATGCTGCGTCGTAGTGTCTACCGAGTCTATGTCGGCTTCAACTCTGGTGAGATCCGTACCTGCTCGGTATTCGATCCTATGCGTGAAGAAGTTCACCAGGCTGAAAAAATTTGTGAGCCAAGTTATATCGAGCGGCATTTCCCGAAGATCGACTATGAACACAAGGTCGAAGGTATTCGTAATATTTATCGAAGCCTGCACCAGAGTGATTTATTCCAGTACGTACCGGATTACTGGAAGCGTATTATGAATCGGCGCGCACAAAGCTGGAATCCCATCAAAAAGGACGACCTGCCAAACATCATCAGTAACTTACAGAAACTCAGAGAAATGGATGAGTTTTATCTACGTAATGTGACGATTTGTATAGTGCAACATGTCGTACGTCTCCAATTTAACTGCGATGGCACACAGTTGGTGGATGCGGAAAACTATCGTCAGTTTCTGGAAGATAATATCGTCAGCTGATAGCTAGACTCATAGTTCAAAGCTGGATTCTTCCAGCTTGAACTCTTTCTGAAAAAACTCAATCACGCGATCTTTATCACTGCTTGAAGTCAAATGCTCGGCAAGACGTAATTCACCCTGATTTGTTCTCGCGATAACATGATATTCAATCGTATGCTTTTTCCCTGAATTGGACTTCATGCCTTCTTTGGCTTCGACAGACTGAATTTCGAAATAAGCCGCCTGTTTGCTAGAGAAGCGAATACCTAGCAATGAACGAGCGACTTTAATTGTCTGACCATCCAGCTTCACCCATAAACCATTCAACAAGTCATACAAACCCCATAGCAGTATCGCTCCCCCAACCAGACCAAAGACCGATGACATCATATACAGCATGAAACCTTCTTTTTGCGCTTCACCCCATAGAAAAAATGCCGTGCCGAAAAACACGCTACCAAAGAGAATGATTCCGATAGAACGTCCAAGCTTTCTAAACATAGGGTAATTCAGGATAACGGTATCACCTTGACGAGTAATCGGTAGTAACTGATCAATCGTGGTTGGCTGCACGCCACCCGGTAGGTCTTTAACTGAATCGATTCGGATATGGCGTGCCTGTTCTGCTGTATCGTAAACCGGGATTTCGAAATTTCGATCGAGGTCAGCACCTTCCATCTCTGCGAGAAGATGTAAGCGCCATAGATGATAATTATTACTGTGCTCCTCTGAAACAGGCAGCCCTTCAGGCACATCAAAACGAAATTCCAGCTTACTGCCATTAGCAGCTGGCTGCAGATGTGCATAACCCTCATCCTGCCATTTCGCACTTTCACGACGTGAACGATTTTTACCCGATCCGGATACATAGCTATGGACACAACTCAGTGTGACTTTATAAACCAGGCGTGACTTATACGGCATATTCAAGGCAATAGAACCACCCACATGCCCACCAATACTACCAGGAAAGGGATCCATCGTAAGTGGTGATCGACCAAAACGTTTCCATTCCATTGTCGACTTGATAGCAAAGTAAATCAGAACGAGTCCGATAAGCGGAAACAGTAAGACAAGAAGTGCCAGCCAACCTTCATCTTTCCAGATTTCCTCAAAACCAAATATGGCAACCGGAAAACTGATTAAGTTCCAGAAGACAGCAAAACCCCATGTGGCATACATACCGCCTTTGGCGTCTGAAAAAATCGAATTATCGTGCCAGTCGGTATTTGCCAACCATGGCTTATCATTGACCTCAGGCGTATCGACAGTACGCTTGCCGCGCCAGCCCCAGTAAATGATGCCCCCGCCTATACCGCCAAACAGAACTAAAAAGATACTGCCGAAACCCACCATGCTCCAGCGTATATCACGATTCAGAACAGAGTCTGCCGGATCATCTGGATTATAATAAACGGGTACAGAACGATTATTAGTGCGCGCACGCTCAAGGCGTCGACCCAGCTTTTCCTGAAAGTCACCGACATTATCACCGCTCGTTAATATCGCGGGACGATCATTCGTGTAGCTACGACCATTCACGGTATAGCGATAACGCGCGTTCACATTATAAGTCGTTGAATCACTGGAACGATTTACACTCAGTTTCGCTGACAGTAACTGTGCACTGGTCGATGGCCATGACTGCATAGGCCAGCCATCACTAACAATTGGAAATACGATCCAGAAAAATGCACCAACCCCTGCCAGAAAGAACGGCAGACCAAATAACATCAAACAACCACTGCGTTCTGTTTTTATCGGTTGTTGCATAAATCATCACCACATTAACTCGCCCATACCATAGCACAGGTTATTTTACTGGTGGCAGAGTCCGTTATTTACGTAGCTTCAGGTCATCCAGAACCATATCAAGAGCCTGAGTTGAGATGAGCACTTCCCAGAGGGAAATAAGCAATGAAATCATGATGCAGACCACACCAAGCCCAAACATCATCTGCCCGAGATAAAACTCTTCGATAAACAGAAACAACATTGAAATCGTACACAGTAAAAAACTTAATACACCAAACGCCTGCATATATTTGATCAGTCTAATACGTAGCCGCAATGGTTTAATCTGTTTCTTTGCTAGCGAAGGGTCACCGCCAACACTATCTGCAGAAATATCACGCACCAGCTTGGCCAATAAGAAGAAGCGGTTGGAATATGCCAATAGAATCAGGGCATTCGCTCCAAACAATAATGCCGGCGTTGTTATTGTCATGAAAGTCATATTTATTTACTGATTATTAACTACACCACAAATTGCGCTATTCCATCTTTAAATGACCAGTCAACATCATGGTTTTCAACGATGGTTATCAAGACATTCTCAGGTTTAATACCGGGGTTATTCTTTAAGTTTTCTACCACTTTGGCATAGAAAGCCTGTTTGGATTTATTTGAGCGTCCAGCGCGCATCGTCAAATGCATCATCACACGATCTTCCGTACGGCTCTGAAATTGCAGGCAGTGAGGCTCTAACTCATGCACGATTTGATATCGATCATCATCTGGAAACCCCATGGTCTCAATAACCGCCAAGTTGATTCCATCGCTGACGGCTTTTATATATTCTGGTGATTTACCTTTTAGTATCGATATATTGACCAGTGGCATAACAAACTCCTGTAACTCAATATTTAGCTGGTAATGATTTCAGGCCCCATCATAAGAGTCGGTAACCAGGTGGATACCCACGGCACGTAGGTCACAATAATCAAGAAGATAAACATAATACCTAACCAGGGCGCAGCGGCTTTGACGACATTCAGCATCGACATCCCTGCCACACCAGAGGTCACGAACAGGTTTAGCCCAACAGGCGGTGTGATCATGCCAATTTCCATATTCACGACCATCATGATTCCCAGATGAATAGGATCAATACCCAGTGCAATTGCAATCGGAAAAACGAGCGGGGCAACAATAATAAGCAACCCAGAAGGCTCCATAAACTGGCCTCCGATAAGCAATAGCACATTCACCATAATCAGAAACATGACCGGACCAAAGCCAGCAGACAACATGGCTTCGGTAATCATCTGTGGGATACGCTCTTCTGTCAGTACGTGCTTCAGAATCAGTGCATTAGCAATGATGAACATCAACATGATTGTTAGCTTGCCGGCATCAAACAGACTTTGTTTCGTATCGCGATGCCAGAACACTGAAAGCGCCCGCCATATCAGCATAACGCCACCTTTACCTTTCTCCTTAAAAGGCCCCATATCACAATAGACAAAATTGGCGATCAAGAACGCATATACTGCAGAGACTGCGGCCGCTTCAGTCGGCGTAAAAATACCGCCATATATTCCGCCCAGAATGATGACAATCAGGAGCAAACCCCAGGATGCATCGCGAGCGGAATCGAATGCTTCACCCCACCCTTTCCAGGGTTGGGCTGGGAGATTTCGGATACGAGCAATAATATAGATCGCGATCATCAACATGCCACCCGCAAGCAAACCTGGAATCACACCGCCGATAAACATACGACCCACGGAAACATCGGTTGCCGCGGCATAGACCACCATTACGATTGATGGTGGAATCAGAATACCCAGTGTACCGGCGTTACAGATCACACCGGCTGCGAATTCTTTGGTATAGCCAACACTGACCATACCGGCGATGACGATACTACCAATCGCCACGACCGTTGCCGGCGAGGAACCCGATAGCGCCGCAAATAACATACAGGCAAATACAGATGCCATTGCAAGGCCACCACGGAATGATCCGACAATGGCAATCGCGAAACGAATAATACGTTGCGCCACACCACCGGTTGACATGAATACCGATGCCAGAATAAAAAATGGAATTGCGAGTAATGTGTAGTGTCCTTCAAATGCTGAAAACAATGTTTGCGCAACAGCGCCTAGTGATGCGTCATGCGAAAACAGAAACAGAAAAATGATGCTAGACAGGCCAAGTGATACAGCGATCGGTACACCGATCAGCATAAAACCGATAACCATTAAGAAAAGAAGTGCGATCTCCATTATTTCGCCCCCTCTACACGTTGATCAGCTGCTGGCTTATCACCAGTCGACAATATCTCTTTGATTTCGTCTTCGACTTCATGACTGGAAATAATCATATCCAGCTCACCGGTGATCACTTTCCAGCCGATTTGAATAAAGCGAAACGTCAGTAATGCCATTCCTAGTGGTAACGCTACATAAGGAATAAATCTGGGTATGTTTTCATAACGCTCTCCTTCATTAAACATATCGTTCATAAAGGAAAACATTTCAGGTAAAGGAATATCTTCCGTCTCCAGCCAGGAGCGTTCGGTCGCGAAGGGATACCAGTAATCCCATGAACCAATCAACAACAATATAGAGAAAGTCAGACTTGCTGCGACAGCGACCAACGCCGCTATTTTCTTTCCTAAGGGTGGAAACATATTAATAACGACATCAACACCGATATGAATGTGTTTCTTCACACCATAAGACACCCCCATAAGTACCAGCCAGGCAAATAAAAATACCGTGAGTTCCAGTGCCCAGAGGATATTACTTTCAAACACATATCGAGCAACAACGTTGGCAAAGGTAACCAAAGTCATCAGACCTAGACATATGGCGATGCTGGTTTCTTCTATCTCGTCGACTATCTGTCCAAACTTGCTGGGAGCTGTTTCGTTCATCGTCTCTCCACTTTATTTATTATTCATATTTGTAATTAACTCTAGCAATTAGATTCCACACAAAGTTAATTACAAATATATAAAAACACGGCCAGCTAATGCTGGCCGTGTGACTAACATCAAACCAACAATTAACCTTTATTAGCTTTTAATGCTGCATTCATCAGATCTTTGCCGATGTCTTTTTCGAACTTCTTCCAGACTGGCTTCATTGCATCAATCCATGCCTGACGCTGCGCATCAGTCAATGTACGAACGGTACCACCAGCATCGATAATTGCCTGACGATTCTGTAGATTAACCTTGGTAGATTCAGCATTACGTGCCGCAGTTACTTCCGCAAGGATAGTGCCCAACTGTTTGCGCACATCATCTGGCAAACCATCCCACCACTTCGATGAAGTCACAACAAGATAATCCAGAATACCGTGATTAGTCTCTGTCACACCGTCCTGTACTTCAAAGAACTTCTTACCGTAGATATTAGACCAGGTGTTTGACTGGCCATCGACAACGCCCGTTTGCAGACCACCATAAACTTCTTTAAATGACATCTTCTGCAGGCTACCACCAATCTGCTCGATCTGCGCAACCAGTACATCAGATGCCTGCACACGGAACTTCAAACCTTTTGCATCAGATGGTTTGATCAGAGGCTCTGTTGCAGAAAACTGCTTCATACCGTTATGCCAGAATGCCAGACCTTTCAGACCACGGCGATTCATTGAGTTCTTCAGCTTTTCACCCGCAGCTGAGTTCTGAAAACGATCGACTGCATCGACATCTTTGAATACAAATGGCAAATCAAAGATACGGAACTTCTTGGTAAATTTTTCGAATTTTGAAAGCGACGGCGCTGCCAGCTGGACATCACCATTCAACATAGCTTCCAGTACTTTCTTGTCGCCGTACAATGTCGAATTAGGGAAGACCTGCATACAGGCTTTACCATTCATCTCTTCATTGACACGTTTTTCCAGTAACGAAGCAGCGATACCCTTTGGGTGCTTATCCGTATTCGTTA
>CALODD010000079.1:0-9019 GCA_942491945.1 uncultured Gammaproteobacteria bacterium
GCGAATATCACGACGAAACTATGCCAAAGCAGGCACACAAAGTCGCGCACTTCTGTTCCATGTGCGGCCCGAATTTCTGCTCCATGAAGATTACGCAAGATGTACGCGACTATGCAGCGAAGCTAGATGTCGATGAAGGTGTTGCGGTTGAGTTGGGAATGAAAGAAAAGGCAGCTGAATTTCGGGAGCAGGGGGCGGAGATATATAAGGAAGTCTAAAGTATCTAGAATCATTGATCTGTGTATGAGGGATGAATTTTAAGTTAATACTGCTTTATTTGTTTATACAGTATTTGATCGTAATTTAAGTAGTGCCTGGTCAATAGCTTCGTCAAGATAGTAGCCGTAATAATCAACCGTATTGATGCCAATTTGCCGTTCGGCCAGTTCATTACCCTTGTTGTCGAGTAATAACAGGCTTGGGGTTACATACAAACGGTAGCGCGCAAAGACGGCGTATGGATTAATGGTGTTGCCATCGAAATCAGCGATATCATCACCGTCAATCATGAGCTCTCGGATAACAACACGCGTTGTGTAATCACCACTGATGAGCATAGGTTGTATGATTTCTTCTTTGAGCTTTTCACAGAACGGGCAGTCGGCCTGAGAAAACATTACCAATAGCGGTGCCTGGATTTCTTTTGCGAGGTTAGAATCCTGTTGCAAACTGTTTGTCTGTGTAACTTCTGCCATAATCTCTAATGTATCAAATGGATAATAATGATGTCTGATCAATATCAAGCCCAATATGAACCAGTCTCATGTGAAGTGCATTCAAATTACGAGCTGTGGATTATGCACCATGCAACCATCAATTTAACATGGTTGGATGAACAGGGGGCTCAGCAATCTTCTGCCGTAATCATGAATGATGTCAGAGCACATGATGGGGCAGAATATCTTTTGTTTACACTAGATGGACAGTCTGATGCCCGGGAGGTTCGATTGGATCGTATTATCAGTGCTACCGAGAAGGTGGGCTCATGAAGAACGGTGCAATGGCGACACAGAAAAGCGTAACTAACAGGTAAGTGCGATCAATGCCCATATTATTTAGAGATTCCGCTGGCAGGTTAGCCAGTAGCGCCATTCCCATGACAAGTACGACCAGCAACATCTTCCCATTAGATAGTAGGCCTGCAAAAATCCATGCGCCAAGGGCGGCCATTAGATACTTTGGATCCAGACCAATACCGCGAATCATATCGTCCGGTAAATTGATTGCTATGGTCAAAAACAGCACCAGAAAAACCAGTACAAATTTCATGCTTATTATCCAATCATGTTTGTGCGCTGGAGTGTAGGATAAAAAGTACTTTACGAGCTAGTAACTGAAGCCACTATCGGTAGAGTCTGTGGTGAAAGGTGGCCGTCGCCCTAGAGTGGATTCTAATAGTATTAGTTCAGCATCCGAATGGTTTTTAACTGGCGCTTCTTCGATAAGACTGCCTTCGCTGGTATTACGAATATATCGTGGTGACTCATGATGATGAGTATCGATTTTATCAGTTATGGATGGATCGAGATTTGAGCGGATATCGGTACCGCCATAACAGGTACATAAATAGGTTTCGCTATCTTGTACTTCAAAATAGGTGCCAGTGCCTCGAATACCGATGGTGGCTACCGGTGTAAGGATGCGTTTATTTGCACGCCCAAATACAGAAAGTATTGCGCCTGAAATAATACGCAACGTATCAACGATAGAACTGTCTTCTTCAGCTTCCAGTTGCATACTGCTATTACTGCGCATCAGGTGGGCATCCAGGCCAAAGCGAAAAATAAATTCGGTATTTTCTCCTGTTGTGACTTCATCGCCGGCTTTAATGAGTGTTGCCGGCGTTAAGGCTTGCCCATTAATCTTGATGTCTCCATGGGCATGGTGGATGTTTGAAAGTTTTGATGGTCTGCCTGTTGGTCCAGCCTGTGATGGTGTTATCAGGCTGGTGGCGCTGGCTGCAGCTAAAAACTTAAGTAGTTGTCGGCGTTGATAAGATTCCAATGTTCTCTCCGAGTTCGTTTACTGGAATATATAACGTTTCAGATATTTTTAAGATGTGACTATTGTCTCAAATTCCATGTTGGTTGGTGTTCTGCGGTAATTAGTTTGTTTGTAGTTAACCATTCATAAGTATCTTCCGCATCTTGTTCGAACCATAGTCGGGCACTGCCCAGGCGAAAGGTATAGCCCCAGCTATCCATGTCCTGCATCATGATATTGCTGTCATAATCTTCAATTTCATTTGCGAGTAGTATTGATAGATAGCACACCGCATTCTCTTCATCATAATCGCCGCCCGCATCAGTGTGTAATCCGTCTCGACGCGAGCGATCCATACAAATGTAGTGACAGGCTTCATGTAATGCAGAATGAACGGGTGTGTCATTTCGTATGTACAGAGTGTTGCCGATTAACCCGGCTTCCGGGTCACCAAAGTGGCTCCCCGGAATCGGCTGTTTATCGTCAACCCAGTCAATCTCGATCTGATAGAGACTGAATAACTGTGCTAACTGTTGTGGCGATATTTCACCACATCGTTTTACTGTTGGGGCGTTATTGTGCTGTGCTGTCGCCTGAGACACTGTCACCGACCTTGTTTAATACCGACTTGGTGGCATCAAGTAATTCGCCAGACTTCTCTTTGGTCGCATCCCAGGTTTTTGCTGAAGTGTCCTTGGTTGCTTCCCAGGCATCGCCAGATGTTTCTTTTGTCTTATCCCAGACTTTGGCAGAAGTGTCCTTGGTAGCTTCGATCGCGCTACCGCCAGCTTCTTTAGTGGCATCCCATGCTTTTGCGGATTTATCTTTGGTGTCTTCCCATTTGCTTTCATCGGTTGCTGGTGCTTGAGCCACAACAGGGACTGGTTTTGGTGGTTCTGCCACGGCTTTCTTCTGTTCTTCGCAGGCAGTTAATGCTGCAAGTGATAGCGCACATGTTACTAATAAGGTTTTCATAAATACTCCGAGGTAAATGTCATGCTAATGGTACGGTGATCCAGAAGGTGCTGCCTTGATTTAGTTCACTTTTTACACCAATTTTTCCGTCCATATCTTCAATCAGGTGTTTACTAATCGACAGGCCAATGCCAACACCTTCTGATGTATATGGTTCGTCATTAACTCGTGTGAAGGCTTCAAAGATGTTCTCCTGTTGATGGGGGGCAATACCTTCACCAGAGTCTGTAACCCTGAGAGTTACTAGCCCGTCGGAGGTTGAGGTTTCAATGTCGATAGTACCACCTTCATGGTTATACTTAATTGCGTTAGACAGTAGATTAATGACGACCTGCCTGAAACGTTTTTGATCCACTTTAATTATATGTTCCGAGCTACGGTCGGAAAGAGTGATGTTTTTTTTACTGAGTAATGGTGACAGTAACGTCGCAGATTCATCGATAATTTCTTTTAGTGAACAATGAGAGATTGATAACTTCAACGTGCCGGCTTCGATGCGGGATAGATCCAGTACTTCATTAATTAGATCGAGTAAATGATCCGCGCCTGCGAGTATATGCTGCACATACTCCTTCTCTTCTTTATTGCTTAGTTTTAAATTAAGCAAATCAGCAAAGCCAATGATGGCATTCATCGGTGTGCGAAGTTCATGACTCATTTGTGACAGGAACTGTGACTTGGCTTCGCTTGCCTGCTCGGCACGTAGTTTTTCCATTGCCAGTTGCTCTGCGAGTATTTCTTTTTCAAACCCTGAGCGAAGTGACTGTTCAATATCGCGGGATAATGAAATCGCAGTCAGGCTGAGAAAAGCGATATAAGGCAGGGCGATGAGACCAAGGATGATATACGGCATACCGAGAAAGAACATCGGCACACCGAACGGGACGATGATCAGTAGCATATAGCTGATATAGGCTTGAGGGATCACAGAAAGGTAGGCGACAGCGGTCGAAACCATACCGATGATGATAAAACCGGTGATTAATTGGTACGGAACGTTATCTTGCGGAAATAGAATTTGTGTTGAAATACCCCATAGCAGGCCAGTAAATGCTGCGCCAATAATGAATCGATTTTTCCAGCTGTTCGCGGTGTCGATGGTTATAGAGGTTTGATAATAACTTCGGGTAAGGAGGTAGCGGGCAATAATGGTGACCAGCATAACAACGTACCAACCGACTATAGTCGTGGTTGGTACAACATTGTAAAAGATGATGAGTAATACAGTGGCATAAAGCCAGGTACTAGAAAGGCCGCGCTTACTCGTTCCATAAAGAAGATCTAGTTTACGCAATAGAACTTTATCGCGGATGATGTGTTCCGCGTCATCTATGTTAAGCGAAGTAAACTCTTCCTGTTGCAAGGTGGTCTCGCTGATAAACTACTATTCCAGTAGGGTTACTGTAACACGTCTATTGTACGAAGATGTGCGGTGCTCCCAGAGATAAATGCCTTGCCACGTTCCTAGAGCACAACGTCCCTGACTGATCGGGATGGAAATACTGTTACTAGTTAAGACGTTTCGCACATGAGCAGACATATCATCTGGGCCTTCGTCTCGATGAGCAAATATTGGGTCACCGTCGACCACTAGTCGTGACATAAAACGTTCCAGATCATCGCGGACATCCGGGTCGGCGTTTTCATTCAGAATCAATGATGAGGATGTGTGATGCTGAAAGACATGACATAGACCGGCTTCAATCCCAGAGCGAGATACGATGTCCTGGACCTGGTAGGTGATTTCCTGAGTGCCGCGTCCAGCGGTCTGTATCACGAACGATTCCTGATATGCCATGTCTGATAGTCCTGCAATTTCATCAACAGGCGCGTAAACTACTCGCCGATATCATTCTTCACAAGTTATTCGAGGGTTTTATGTCAGTAAAAATACGCATGTTTTTTTGGGTTTTATCTATTCTTACCTGTTCTTCAGTATTCGCTGCGGACAAGCCGGTGACGCCATGGCATAAGGCATTTGATAACCCTGATTTTCTGGAAAACATAGCAGAAAGAAAGAAGGAAGTTGCGCAATCATTAAAAAAGCGTGCGATTGAAATCGGTGGCCATACATTTCATGAATGGAATAAGGATCAGCCTAGCGTTGTTACTACGAAGAGCGGATTACAGTACAGGGTGGTTAGCGAAGGTGCTGGAGCTTCCCCCGTCTCGACCGATTTAGTTAAAGTTCATTACCATGGAAAACTGGTGAATGGAGATGTCTTCGATAGCAGCGTGGATCGTGGCGAGCCAAGCAGTTTTGCACTCAATCAGGTAATCAAGGGCTGGACCGAAGGTCTGCAATTGATGAAAGAAGGTGGCAAAACACGGTTCTATGTTCCTTCAACACTGGCTTATGGCAGCCGTGATATGGGTAAGATTAAGCCGCACTCATCATTAGTTTTTGATGTGGAATTGATCAAGGTCTACTCATTGAATTTGCCGAATGATGTTGCGGGTATTCGAGCGTTTAAAATTTCAAAGATGGAGTGTGGCACGCCGCCAGGTATGCCAGCCGATAAGGCAGCTGCTGTGAAGATCAAGGACAAGGCGGAATCTTATTCTGCCTGTGTACGTGATTACTACAAGCTGGCAACCTCTCAACTTGAAGGTCTTGTACGTTTAGCTTCCGGCGGTGATGAGATGCGTGATGCCGTACTGGATTCAATTAAAACCGGTAAGCAGGATCTATCGACTCAGCTCAATCCTGCTCTGGGGTTTATGAAGCGTTACCAGGACATGGTTGCGAATTAGGACTTAACTGCTAACCGACGGTTTTTTGTTTCATATGTTTAAACCTTATCTGGCTAGTTTACTGGCCTGCATATTGTGGGCGCTTCCTCTGTCTGCTCAGGCGGGGGATTTCCCGCTACCTCAATCATTAGAGCCAGCGGTTAATTTCTGGCAGAAGATTTATAGTGAAATAGATAACAATCAGGGTTATCTACACGATGATCGCAATTTTCGTATCTATAAAACTATTTCAATTCCAGCTAAGGCCAGTCGTAAGACGCGTAAGCGTCAGATAAACCGTCATCGTGACCAACTGAAGAAACTGATTCGTCGTATTGCCGATAAATCAGCAAATGATCTTAAGGGCGAAGAGCGACGCATCAGGGAATTATTTCCGGCGAATGCAACGGCACGAGAAATACGCGCTGGTCTGAGACATATTCGTTTCCAGCGCGGTCAGGCGGATAAATTTCATACGGCCATTGAACGTTCTGGTCTATATTGGGATTACATTCGTAATGTCCTTAGGCAGAAAGGCCTGCCGCTTGAGCTGGCGACATTACCGTTTGTCGAATCTTCCTTTAACATTCGCGCGAACTCGCATGTTGGTGCTTCGGGAATCTGGCAGTTTATGCCAGCAACCGGGCGACGCTTCATGAAGGTCAATCATGTGATTGATGAGCGATATGACCCATTTCGCGCAACACATGCGGCAGCTGAGTTACTAGCTTACAACTATTCGATACTGGGTAGCTGGCCGTTGGCTTTAACTGCGTACAACCATGGCGTCGGTGGCATGAGACGTGCTGTGCGTAAAACAGGTAGCCGTGATATTGGTGTCATCGTCGAACGTTACCGTAGTCGGTCATTTGGTTTTGCCTCACGTAATTTCTATGCGGAGTTTCTTGCGGCGTTAGAGGTTTCATCAAATCCTGATCGGTATTTCCCTGGCGCTACGCCTCGAAAAGCAGAACCATATGCGAAATTTACCCTGGATGCCTACGTACCAGCAAAAGTGTTGGCTGACAGTTTAGGCATCAGCATGAAGGAATTACGTCGTCATAATCTGGCCTTACGTGAGCCAATATGGGATGGTGATAAACATCTACCTAAGGATTATCAACTACGCATTCCCCAGTCAGTGATCAATGAAGATATCGATCGCTTGCTGGCTAAGATTCCAGCAGCTGAGCGCCATAAGGAACAGATTCCCGATGTGACTTATAAAGTCAGGCGTGGAGATAGTCTGTCGCGAATCGCAGGTATCTATGGCATCAAAGTCAGCGATCTGGTGGCGATGAATAATCTTCGCAGCCAACATCGGATACGTATTGGGCAAACGTTATTTTTGCCACAGAAAGGTAAGCGGGTCGCTGCCGTGACTAAACCGAAACAGTCGATAAAAGTAGCAGCCGTAGCCCAGTCAGCAAAGACTAAACCTGAGTCATTGACTGAGGTAATATCCAAAGATGTTGCCATTGTCGAAGAGATCGCACCTGAACAGGTCTCCAAAATCCTTGTCGATGAAGAAGAAAAAGTCGGCTTACAGCAGATTGCCGCGACGGATCCTGGTGAATATCGAGTTGCAAAGGATAATACGATTGAGGCTCAGGCCGCTGAAACCCTGGGTCATTATGCGGACTGGCTAGCCGTATCGTCTTCAAAGTTACGTAAAATGAATCGCATGTCCTCAAGAGAGAAGCTAATTATCGGTAAACCTGTGTTGCTGGATTTTAGTCAGGTTAGTACACGGGAATTTGAGGCGAAGCGCTCTGACTATCATAAGCAATTGGAAGACGAGTTTTTTGCGCAGCGCCGTATTAGCAGTACGCGCGAATATCGTGTCCGTAAGGGTGATTCACTCTGGCATATCTCAAATCGTCGTACATCAGCACCGCTTTGGCTGATTCGTCAGCATAATCCTGATGTCGACTTTGGGCGGCTAAAACCAGGTGACCGCATTGTATTGCCTGTCATCGAGAAAAAAGAGGTTAGTAGTTAGTAACCTATGTTCGAAAACCTAACCCGTGTCTGGGTGTGTGTATTTAATAAAAGTGCTAAAATTATCGATTCCCGCAGTGTTATGGCAAAGATGATAGTGTTCTGTAGCATGATTGACTTTAGTCATCCGGGAGCAGGTGTACATCGGCTAGTATCTACGCGATGCCAAGGAGTTGTCTTATGAATACCTTATTGCAGCAGGATGAAGTGCATTATTATCTGGATCGAATCGCGGTACGTGGCTGCGCAGAAGTGAATCAGATGATTGATACGATGGATTCAGGTGGAGTGATTGATGAAATTAGCCATCTTCCCGAAAATCAGCAACAGCAGGTCTTTCGTGAGCTAAAGCAGATAATGCAAGTCTATGATTCCTGTGAGGTTTCCACAAGTTAGTCTTAATTCTTAATTCGCTGATCTCAGCCAGTTAAGCCAACAAAGTTTAGTTGTAAGTTGTGGCATAATGCCGCCTTGATTCATTTTCGAAAGCAATAAAGCAATTGAATGACTGATACAGCAGCTAATCCAGAAGGTTCTGAGAAGTCGGTGTTATACATCGAAGATAACCCGGTTAATCTCACCCTGATCAAAAAAATTATCGAGAAAAAAACGTCTTATCGCTTTTTGTCAGCAATAGAGCCAGTAGCGGGACTTGAATGTGCACAGCAGGAAAAGCCTGACCTGATTCTGCTCGATATTTTCCTGCCCGGGATGGATGGCTACGAAGTATTAAAACGCCTGCAAGCGGCCCCTGAGACAGCGAATATCCCGGTGGTTGCGCTTAGTGCAAATGCGATGCGGGATGATATTGTAAAAGGCCATGAGGCGGGCTTTATTGATTACCTCTCTAAACCGATTGATGTTGCTGGATTTCTCCAGACGATTAATAAGCTATTGGGAAGTACCTGATATTTAGTCTAGACCTCCAGGTATGAGAAGCCCTGTATGACAAATCCTGTGATGCCGCTTCTCGAACGTTATGGCGAAAGTCATCAAAACAGGATTAATCGTCGTATTCACTATGTTTGCGTCCCGCTCATTGAATTTAGTTTACTCGGCCTGCTGTGGCTTATTGTATTACCTCTTCTGCCAGAGTCGCTGCCCTACTTGGACTTGGAAGGAGAGAACAAGAGGACTGCTGAAGGTAGTTAGAGAAGTACAAGGAAGGAGGAGAAAGCACTAAAGCTTCATTTTCTAGCAACTTGGATGAAGTCTTGAAGCAATCCGAGAAAAAGACGTGGAGATCAAGGAATTGAAGAGGAACATTGACGCCCTGAGCCAAGGAGATTAAAAGATAGCAGGGAGAGGAAGAACAAACTCTTAGCCA
>CALODD010000080.1:0-6185 GCA_942491945.1 uncultured Gammaproteobacteria bacterium
GTGATAACTATGCGTATCTACACCTACTTCACGCTGGTTAACAATTGCCTGATGATTCGGATGGGAGAATTCAACAGGGTCTTCAATGGTCAGGATATGGCCTGCCATATTCCGATTTCGGTGGTCAATCATCGCGGCCAGCGTCGTCGATTTACCAGAACCTGTAGCACCCACCATCAACACCAGACCACGCTTACTCATGATCAATTCCGGCAACACATCAGGTAGTTTTAAATCTTCCACTGTCGGAATCTGGGATGGAATCAAACGTAATACCATACCGATATCACCACGCTGGCGAAACACATTGACACGAAATCGAGCAGAGCCATCTGGCATGGCAATCGCAAAATCACTTTCCATACGCTCTTCGAATTCACCGATCTGCTTATCACTCATAATGCCGTAAGCCGCTTCACGCGTCATATCAGGTGTTAACACTGTCTTACCTACAGGCACCGCCTGACCTTCGAGCTTTATTTTGACCGGCGTATTCACTGATAAAAACAGGTCAGAAGCACCTTTCTGAACCATCAGCTTTAAGTAGGGAGTAATATCCATTAACTATTCCTTAGAGATAAAACGATGATGCTTTACATCATCATACCGCCATCGTCTTCTTCATCATCTTCAAGTGTGAGATGATCGAGACCAGCATCACCATCTTTACCTTTGGCAGCTTTGCCTTCCAGCTTAATCTTAAGTCTCAATTCGTTCGCAGAGTCAGCATTCTTCATTGCATCATCGAATGTAATCTTGTCTGCTTCGTAAAGATCAAACAACGCCTGATCGAAGGTAATCATTCCCTGTTCACGGGATTTTTTCATGATTTCTTTAATATTATGAATCTCACCCTTCAAAATCAGATCAGCAATCAATGGGCTATTCAACATGATTTCAATCGCTGCAGCACGCCCCTTTCCATCGACTGTTGGTAACAAACGCTGAGAGACCACAGCTTTAAGGTTTAATGACAGATCCATCAATAACTGTGATTTACGTTCTTCAGAAAAGAAGTTAATGATTCGGTCAATCGCCTGGTTCGCTGAGTTCGCGTGTAGTGTCGCCATACATAGGTGGCCCGTCTCAGCAAAAGCAATTGCATGCTCCATACTTTCGGCGTCACGTATCTCACCCATCAAAATAACATCCGGTGTTTGACGGAGTGTATTCTTCAATGCAATTTCCCAGGATTCTGCATCCAGGCCAATTTCTCTCTGTGTCACAATACATTTCTTATGCGGATGCACATATTCAATCGGGTCTTCCAGGGTAATAATATGGCCGTGCTGGTTTTCATTTCGATGGTTAATAATTGCAGCCAACGAAGTGGATTTACCCGAACCCGTACCGCCGACCATAATCGCCAGGCCACGCTTTGTCATAGCAATATCTTTCAGCACTTCGGGTAGTTTCAACTGATCCATCGTCGGCACTTCCGTCGTAATGGTTCGTAGAATCATGCCCATATGACCTTGCTGCACAAAAGCATTGGCACGGAAACGACCAATGCCAGGAGGAGAAATAGCAAAGTTACATTCGTTGGTGGCTTCAAATTCTTTTAATTGCTTGTCACGCATAACCGCGTAAACCATAGCTTTACAATCTTCCGGCTTAAGTGGCGTTTTTGTCACAGGTGTTACCTTGCCATGGACTTTGATAGCCGGAGGGAAACCGACGGTCACGAACATGTCCGATCCTTCCTTCTGGATCATCATTTTCAATAGATCGAGTACAAATTTTATCGCCTGGTCTCTTTCCATCCTCTTACTCCATCTTTATTCTTATTTGACTACCATAAATACTTACAGGAATGAATCGGGGTTCGCAGCTTTCTCTTTCGCCATAGCCTTATCAACCACACCCTTTTGTACTAACTGAAGTAAGTTCTGATCTAGCGTTTGCATACCAAATTGCTGCCCGGTCTGAATAGCAGTAAACATCTGCGCAATTTTGTTTTCACGAATCAGGTTACGAATTGCTGGTGTACCAATCATGATTTCATGTGCAGCCACACGGCCACCGCCTTTCTTTTTCAGCAATGTCTGCGCAATTACAGCTTTCAATGATTCAGATAACATCGCACGAATCATATCTTTCTCATCGGCAGGGAAGACGTCGACAATACGGTCAATGGTTTTTGCCGCTGAACTAGTATGCAAGGTACCAAATACCATGTGACCAGTTTCTGCCGCTGATAGTGCAAGTCGGATGGTTTCAAGGTCACGCATTTCGCCAACCAGAATCACATCCGGATCTTCACGAAGTGCGGAACGCAATGCTTCGTTAAAGCCCAGGGTATCTCGATGAACTTCACGCTGGTTGATCAACGACTTCTTACTCTGATGTACAAATTCGATAGGATCTTCGATAGTGAGAATATGGCCATATTCATTTTCATTACGATAGTTGATCATCGCAGCTAGTGTCGTCGATTTACCTGAACCTGTCGGGCCAGTGACACAACAAACACCTCGAGGAAGCATCGCCAATTCAGCAAATTTCTCAGGCGCATTGAGTTGCTCAAGGCTGAGAATCTCGGAAGGAATGGTACGAAACACACCACCCGAGCCACGATTATGGTTAAACGCGTTTACACGAAAACGGGCCAGGTTCGGGATTTCAAAAGAGAAGTCAGTCTCCAGGAACTCATCATAGTCCTTACGCTGCTTGTCATTCATGATGTCGTAAATCATGTCATGAACCATCTTATGGTCCATCTCTGGGACGTTAATCCGCTTAACATCACCATCGACACGAATCATAGGCGGCAGTCCCGCCGATAAGTGAAGGTCTGAGGCACCATTCTTAACGCTAAATGCGAGCAATTCACCGATATCCACTACGATCTCCCCTTTTGTTATTCTGCATTCCTATAATAGGCGGGATACCAGCGACTAGCCAGCCCAAACCCACCCTACAGGTGTTATTTACGGTATATCTGTTCAAGCCGATTTTGTCACTTATACTACCCCCGCGCAACGACAACCCCGCTCAGATAATGACTACAGATATTGACCAAGAACAGCTAACCCGTAATATTTCAGAAATCCGGAAACGGATCACATCCCTTGAAACAAAATACGGACGTCCTGCTGGCTCAGTCAAACTCCTCGCCGTCGGCAAGACATTCCCTGCCGCAAGAATTGAATCGGCTTATAGTCCGACTCAGCAAGCATTTGGTGAAAACTATGTCGATGAGGCTGTAGAAAAGATCGCGGCCCTGAAGCATCTCGATATCGAATGGCACTACATTGGCCCGATACAAAGTAACAAAACCAGGAAAATCGCTGAGCATTTTTCCTGGGTACAGACCCTCGCATCAGAAAAACATGCTCGTAGACTGAGCGAACAACGCCCTGACAATCTACCTCCACTCAATTGCTGTATTCAGATTAATATCAGTAACGAAGACAGCAAATCAGGAATCAGGCTAGAGCAACTACCTGACTTTGCCCAATACATGCAGAACTTACCGAACTTACGCCTGCGCGGTATTATGGGCATACCAGCCAAACAGGATAATATTGCGCTGCAACGACAGGTTTTCGGGCAACTGGCGAATGCTTATTGTGGTCTTATAGATCAGGGCTATGCACTGGATACACTGTCCATGGGTATGACCGGTGATATGGGAGCCGCGATTGCCGAAGGCTCGACCATGGTGAGAATTGGCACAGCTATCTTTGGTCATCGCCAACCAAAAACAACTTAAAATATAGAGACACGCAATGGAAAAGATCGGTTTTATTGGTGCAGGCAATATGGCGCGTAGCATCATCGGCGGCATGCTGAACTCAGGTTATGCCGCAGACCACATACGTGCGTCCGACCCCACGCCTAACGAAAATGATATTGGCGTTCAGCTGATGAGCGATAACCATGATGTTGCATCGTGGGCTGATGTGCTGGTGCTCGCAGTAAAACCGCAGGTACTGAAAACTGTCTGCGAAGATATTTCCGACAACGTTCAAGACAGTAAGCCACTGATTCTTTCTATCGCCGCGGGCATACGCAGTGAAGCAATCGACACATGGCTCGGTTCCAACACCGCTATTATCCGTGTCATGCCAAATACACCAGCACTCATTGGACTCGGTATGAGCGGCATGTTCGCCAATGCAAACTGCACGACGGAAAACAAAGCTATATCCGAGAAGATCATGAACTCAATCGGAGAGCATATCTGGTTAGATCAGGAAACGGGGATCGATGCAGTTACCGCTATCAGTGGTAGTGGCCCGGCCTATTTTTTCCTGTTTATCGAAGGCCTGATTGAAGCTGCGATTAAACAGGGGCTATCAGAAGATGCCGCAAAGAAACTTGCTCTGCAAACAGCGAGGGGTGCTGCGCAGATGGCCTATGAATCGGAACATGACGCGGCTGAGCTAAGGCGTCGTGTCACCTCACCCGGTGGAACCACTGAACAGGCCATCAAGACCTTTCAGGACAACCAGCTAATACAACTTATCGACAAAGCTGTTGATGCAGCCGCCAAACGCTCTGTCGAACTTTCCGAAGAACTTGGAAAATAACCATGAATAACTATCTTACCGACCCTCTGGTTTTTCTGGTCGAAGTCATATTTGGCCTGTATGTCATCGTCGTATTGCTGCGCTTCCTATTTCAATTACTACGAGTTGATTTTTACAACCCCATCTCGCAGGCCATTGTAAAAGTCACCAACCCACCCTTACGCATAATGAGGCGTGTCATACCCAGTATTGGAAAAATAGACACCGCATCTATCGTGCTCATGCTGGTTGTTCAATTTACAGGTTTTGCTTTAATCAATCTTATTTCTGGCGGTGCGTTTTTACCACTCACATTATTGGCTTATAGTGCAGTAGAAATCATGAACCACACATTCAATATTTTTATTTTCTCGATCATCATTCTGGCGATTCTGAGTTGGGTATCACCGGGACAATATAACAATCCGATAGCTGGCATTCTGAATCAGCTCACCAACCCACTAATGCAACCAGCGCGACGCCTGATACCACCGATGGGCGGTCTCGATCTAAGCCCGATGCTCGTAATCATTGCGCTATTCTTTTTTAAGCTACTCATTATTCCACCGCTACACCATGCCGTACGCCTAATTGGCGTCTAAGCAAAATATTTGTACAACAAAGACACATTCCCAGGTTGCAGAATTACCATATATTTTACTCAGGTATCAGTAACCGAAGAAAAAAACGCTTAATCTGATATAAATCACAATAAAAACGAGAAATACACCTATATATAAGCATTTTCTTCTTGCACGAAAGAAAAATGCTGATTATCTTACGGCCTCAAATTTTTATTACATAACAAAATCATCCATAGGAGATCACTAAATGCCTGCAAAGAAAAAAGCAGCCAAGAAAAAGGCAGCTGCCGTTAAAAAGGCGCCCACTAAAGCACAAACGTATTCATACATCGCTGATGAAACTGGCTTAACAAAAAAAGACGTTGATGCCGTCTTCGGCGCACTCGGAACACTGATCAAGAAAAATCTGAACAAGCGTTCCGGCCCAGGTCATTTCACAGTACCCGGCCTGATGAAAGTCAAAGTCATCCGAAAGCCAGCAACTAAAGCTCGTAAAGGTATTAATCCATTCACTGGTGAAGAAACAACATTCAAGGCAAAGCCAGCGCGTAATGTTGTAAAGGTTCTTCCTTTGAAGGGACTGAAGGATATGGCGTAAATCTGGTTTTCAGATTTTGCTTTGAAGAAGCCCGGCGATGCCGGGCTTTTTTGTGCTTGTGTATTTTTTAGTTCCTGTCATTCCGGCATGCTTTTAGCACTTTTCCGTCATTCACTCCTCACTAACCTCATGCTTCGCCTGAATAAACTCCCGATGCGGCACATATAACCAATCTGCTAACTTACGAATCATATGCTCTTCATAAGAATCTAGCTCACCATCTGCATAAGCGACATCCCATAACATCTTAATTAATCGCTTTTTATCTTCAGGTTGATACTCATCGTTAATCGCTCTAGTGACGTCATGTAACGAAATCGCTTCTTCTGATTTATTTCTTGCTTCTTGCATGAGCTGCTCGGTTTCACCGATATCCATTCCGAATGCAGTTTGAACATGGGTGCGTATGGTTGCGAGTTCGTCTTCGTGTGTCTCCATATCGGCGCGTAGCACTTCAAACATCAATACGGTACATGCCAGACAGAGTGC